>DFDT01000214.1 GCA_002368865.1 Lachnospiraceae bacterium UBA3821
GGGAAAGGCCCTCATTTTTATTCTATCTCGTTGTTTTTCTTTTTTTATTTCCGGATTGCATTCTTGCACAGCCTTCCAAATCTGCTTCTTTTCTTTTTCATCAAAGACACAATAAAGCAATGCAATCAAATATTTTTCCTTTACCTGTAGCAGCTTGCTGTTTAACTGTATCTCAATAACACCGCCCTGATCCTCAATATAATCCTGTATTGCCAAATATAGATTAGGATCCGGTATATTGATTTTATAAAATCCCTTTTCATACATAATTCTGTTTGGTTCCGCAAGTAATCTACGCAATGATTTTTTCCAATCAAACTCAGGTTGCGGGTATTTTAGTTCTTTTTTTATTTTCAGATTTCTCACCTTTTGCGGTGTGATCCCCAGTTCTTTCCCTATTTTATAATCGGAAAATTGCTGATAATCTATGGTTCCGTCTTCTCCTTTACCCAATCTAATCTTTGATTCTAAATATACATGAAACATAAGTAAATCAATATCCGCTTTGGAGACACTTCCAAAATTCTTGTTGTAATACTGCTCCGCAATCAAATCGAAAGCAGCAATCTTTTCCGATTCGCTCATGCTAACGCAAAAGGCTTCATCCATATTTTCTATACCTCTCCGGCAAAACACTTCTTGTTTTTACTGCCATTCCTACTCTTACGTAAATCCTACTACTGTTTTATAACAAGCTCACAACAGGGAACCGGTTTTTAATGTCTAGATTGCTCATCTAACTCATAAAATATTTTAACCTGTTTCAGGTTAGAAGTCAATACCCTGAAACAGGTTAGCGTATACTCTTATAAAATCTAAAAGGAGTTTGAGCAAGAAACCTATGTATCAACGAATTCGTGATTTGCGCGAGGATAGAGATATTTCTCAGACAAAATTAGCCAAAATACTTGGGATGTCCCAAACCGGCTACTCCAAATATGAAACCGGCGAAAATGATATTCCAACTTCCATCTTGATTAAGTTGGCTCTTTATTACAATACCAGCGTTGACTACATCTTAGGACTTACCAATGAAAAAGAACGCTATCCATAATCCCCAAATGTCATAAATCTGCCATGGTGTCGTAACAATCCCCGCTACTGAGCCAGTTAATATGTCTAATATAAGTTATTAAAGGGCTGATAGACAATTTGTCTATCAGCCCTTACTGTCACTTACCTGTAACAATCCCTCACATAAAATTACACTCTCTCGATCGCCACGGTAACCTTCTCGCCGTTCACATCCCATTCCTTTGCCACAGCAAAATCCTTGCCGCTCGTCAGCTCGTCCGCCAGCACCTTGCCGGAGATGGCATCGCTGTTCTTCTGCGCAATAGCGAACAGCTTGTCATTGCCGTTTAACGATACACGGATATGATCCATCACCTCGAAATCCGCATCCTTACGCATGGTCTGTACCTTGCTGATGATCTCGAATACAAATCCCTCCTCAATCAGCTCCTCGGTGAGATTCATGTCTAACACCACGGTCATGCGGTTGTCCTCCTGGGACACATAGCCGTCCTTCTGCGCCATGTCGATCAACAGATCGTCCTTGGTCAGCTCCACTGTCACGCCGTCCACATCAAACTTCAATGCGCCGTTCGCATTCAGCTCATCCATTGCCGCATTGCCATCCAAAGCTGCCAACGTCTTCTGGATACCGCCTAACTGCTTGCCATACCTGGGTCCCACGGTACGGAGCTGGGGTTTAAAGGTATAAGAGGTGAAATCTCTCACATCATCCGTAAAGATCACTTCCTTCACATTCAGCTCGTCCGCTATAATGTCGGTATAGAACTTATCCTTCACGGAACCGGCGTCACCGTGCACCTGCACATCCGCCTTGATATACATCTTGGAGAGGGGCTGACGGTTCTTCACATTCACCTCGTTACGGCACGCACGTCCCATGACAACCGCATCCAGTACAGCCTCCATGTTTTTCTCCAGATCCTTGTCAATATGCTCCTGCTCCACCTGGGGGAACGCACACAGATGAATACTCTCCGGTGCATTCGCATCGTTGCTGCGCACCAGATTCTGGTAGATATCCTCCGTCATGAACGGGATCATGGGCGCTGCCGCCTTGCACAGGGTCACCAGCGCGGTATACAGCGTCATATAGGCATTGATCTTGTCCTGCTCCATACCCTTCGCCCAGAAACGTTCGCGGCTGCGACGCACATACCAATTGCTCAAGTCATCCACAAAATCCTGCATGGCCTTGGCAGCCTCGGGGATCCGGTATGCTTCCAGGTTGGAATCCACCTCTCCCACTACCGTGTTCAGACGGGACAGGATCCACTTGTCCATAACCGCCAGTTTGTCATAATCCAGCGTATATTTTGTGGCATCGAACTCATCAATATTTGCATACAGCACAAAGAACGCATAGGTATTCCACAGCGTACCCATGAACTTGCGCTGTCCCTCCTGTACAGCCTTGCCGGAAAAACGCTTGGGCAGCCAGGGTGCGGAACTGGTGTAGAAATACCATCTGATGGCATCCGCACCGTAAGTCTCCAATGCATCAAAAGGATCCACCGCATTGCCCTTGGACTTACTCATCTTCTGACCGTTCTCGTCCTGCACATGTCCCATGACGATCACGTTCTCGTAAGGTGCTTTGTTGAAAAGCAGCGTGGACTCTGCTAACAGCGAGTAGAACCAGCCTCTGGTCTGATCCACCGCCTCGGAAATAAACTGAGCCGGGAACTGCTGCTCGAACAGCTCTTTATTTTCAAAGGGATAATGGTGCTGCGCAAACGGCATCGCTCCGGAGTCGAACCAGCAGTCAATCACCTCCGGTACACGCTTCATCTGCTTGCCGCATTCCGGACACTTGATCGTGATCGCATCGATATAAGGTCTGTGAAACTCTACGGTCTTCGCCTCCTCATTGCCGCTCATCTGATAGAGTTCCTCACGGCTTCCGATGGCATGCTGGCAGCCGCACTCGCACTCCCAGATATTGAGCGGGGTACCCCAGTAACGGTTTCTGGAGAGTCCCCAGTCCTGAATGTTCTCCAGCCAGTTGCCGAAACGTCCCTCGCCGATGGACTGCGGGATCCAGTTGATGGTGTTGTTGTTGCGCACCAGATCATCCTTCACGGCGGTCATCTTGATAAACCAGGACTCACGCGCATAGTAGATCAACGGGGTATCGCATCTCCAGCAGAACGGATAATCATGCTCGAACTTGGGCGCGTCAAACAGTTTGCCTTCTTTATCCAGGTCAACCAGCACATCCTTGTCCGCATCTTTCACAAACTTGCCGGCATAAGGGGTTTCCTCTGTCATGTTGCCCTTGCCGTCCACAAACTGTACAAAAGGCAGATCATAGTCGCGGCCCACGCGGGCATCATCCTCACCGAATGCAGGAGCAATATGAACGATACCGGTACCGTCGGACATTGTGACATAGTTGTCACAAGTCACAAAGTGCGCTTTCTTTTTCTGCTTTGCAGCGGATTCACCCGCGCAGGCAAAGAGGGGTTCGTACTCTTTATACTCCAGATCTTTACCGGTGTAAGTCTCCAACACTTCATAGGCAGGCTTGCCGTCCTCCGCCAGCTTCCCCAGCACGGAATCAAGCAGCGCCTGTGCCATATAATAGGTCTTGCCGTCCGCCGCTTTCACTTTGCAATAAGTCTCATTCGGATTGGTACAAAGAGCTACGTTGGAAGGCAGTGTCCAGGGTGTAGTCGTCCATGCCAGGAAGTAAGCGTCCTCGCCCACTACCTTGAAGCGAACCACCGCCGAGCGCTCCTTGACCGCCTTATATCCCTGCGCCACCTCATGGCTGGACAAAGGCGTTCCGCAACGCGGGCAGTAGGGCACGATCTTAAAGCCCTTATACAAAAGCTTCTTGTCCCAGATGGTCTTCAATGCCCACCACTCGGACTCAATATAATCATCCGTGTAGGTCACGTAAGGATTGTCCATATCCGCCCAGAAGCCGACGGTCTTGGAGAAATCCTCCCACATGCCCTTATACTTCCA
>DFDT01000191.1 GCA_002368865.1 Lachnospiraceae bacterium UBA3821
CAGAGAATGATCCGGAATTTACAGACGTCATAACGGATTTTTTTGAAGATGTATATAATGCTATGACAAACATAAGAAATATAGAAAACCACAATGTAATGCAGGGTTCTGATGCTGACATAGATATTTTTAAGATTCACTTGTGGGAATTGTTTATTTTCACCTTTGTATACTTGCGACATATTGGAAATTATAAAGCAATGAACAGTATTTTAACGCATACATATTTCCTTGAATCTTCTATATTTGGAGGAGATTTACGGGCAAATAATTACACTAAATTCAGACATCATAGCAGGTTGATTGAAGAAGGATACAAACCGATGTCAGAATATAAAAATAAGTTTACACTTTTGGGGGATGTGATTTGTCACCAGAGAGTATTTGCCAATTTATTCATGTGAAGCAATAGCGGAAGCCGATTTGTTTCTATATCAGGTTTGCAATGGTTTAAATCTGAGTGCAGGAGACAATAATTTCCACGGTATTTATTGGTTCCCTAATTTTTATGTCTATGCACAAAATAGGGGATTGGAATGGAGAAAAATGTGTTCTCGGGCTTATTGTAAAAAGATGTTTGATCTATTCGGAGTAGATAGTATTAGTGCGCTGAAAGAGTGTATTGCTAAGTGTGTGTATGAACGTGACATGGGATATCGGGAAAGTTTTGATGCAGCGCCGGCAATTACAAATTTTATTAAGGTCGAGGAGATAGGGAGTTTGAATTAGCGGCAAATATGGTGGTTAGAGAAAGGTTGATTAATCAGGGATACGAAGGGGGTACAATCTATGGGTATAAATGAACTGATAAAAAATGCAATACAGTTGACAGGACATCAACCCTTTCTTTTCGTTGGTTCCGGCTTGAGTAAGCGTTATTTGGGTTCAGAGAAATGGGATGAATTGTTAAGGCTGTTTTGCACAGAGTACAGTGGTAATGAGTTCCAATACGATATCATCTTTTTGAATGAAGAAGAGATAGATTGTGGTGAATTATTAAACTATTTGCAAAACTATTTAAAGAAAAATACATCCAGATGTCTTAATGGAAATTCTGAGCTAAAGAGATTGATTCGTATGTATGATCTGCTAAAATATAAATAAAAATATCCCGACCAAATCATCCAATAGTGCGAACACCTAGAATCAGTGGGGGGATATATTTATTATTTCCAAATATAACATACCATCATGTATAGTGCGAACACCACAATCAGGTACAAGGACAGTATAGCAGAGTCTAAGCAGAAATTCAATAGTAAAATATTGGCGAAATATGAGGATTGATGTGGAGACGGGAACGATGGACTATAAGCCAATAATATAGAGCAAATAATATAAGAATATAGAGGAAAAACATGAACTATATCGGTATGCCCTTGGGAATGTGGGCGTTATTTCAAAAATCATTCCGCCAAAATTTAATCACTGTCCTTGGCTATGATACGTCTACCGCCAGACAGATCACTGCATCTGCCAAGCCCAAATACAAATCTATCATTGCGAAGCTCCCGGAGTTTGAGCCGGAGGACCGCTTCCGCATGAACATTGTAAGTTGTGCCATGCTGTCGGCATTCTGCCTGAGCATGCCGGGGAGACCGACGGTGGAGAAGCTGACGGAGTATTACGGGAAGTCCATGATGACAGGTGCCATGAAATGGTTTTGCAGGCAGAGCGGTAAGAAGAAATTCACCCCCAAGGACATTCAGGGGATGAAGGACACGGCGAAACTCAGGGCTGCCGACAGAAATCCGTATTCATGGAACATGGAATTTTATGAGTATGCGGATGGGAGCGGTTATGAGGCGCGGTTTACGGCGTGCGGGATCTGCACGTTGATGAAGGAGCTGGGACTGTATGACTTGGTGCCGGCAATGTGTAGGCTGGATTACACTATGAGCGAGGCAGGCGGAGCGTCGGTGTTTGTGCGGGAGCAGACGCTGGCATCCGGCGGGGCGTATTGCGATTGCGGGTACAAGAAACTGGAGGTGACGCAATAGAATGGCATTAGCAGAGATTATCAAGAATTTAATATCTCGCACTGATGAGGAAGAGTGGTTTGAATTTAAGGAAAACTGGTATGAACCGGATGGGATTGGGGAATATATCTCTGCGCTGTCGAATGCAGCCGCTGAAAACGGGGAGGAGTTTGGATATCTTATATGGGGAGTTAGAAATAGTGACCATGCACTCATAAATACAAGTTTCAATTTTAATCGCGATGTAAAGAATGAGCCATTGCAGCATTATTTAGCGTGGAAAGTTAAACCGGATTTGAATTTCCGATTTAAGGAAGAAGAGATCAATGGCAATAGAGTAGTGGTGCTGATGATTCCGGCAGCAAGGAAAATTCCTACAGAATTTGATAAAGTCCGTTATATCAGAATTGGTTCAAGCAAAGAGGATGTTCGTAAGTTCCCAGACAGAGAAGCTTATCTATTTAGTGTTTTGAGAAATGGAATTCCTACCATCGAAAATATAGAATCGGAATATCAGGACCTTACCTTTGACAAATTATTTATGTATTACGCGACAAAGAAAGTACCGATTAATAGGAAAACTTTTAAGAAAAATCTGGGGTTACTTACAGAAAATGGTAAATACAATTTAATGGCGCAGCTTTTATCCGACAATAGTCATATTTCCATACGTTTTTCAATTTTTAATGGTACTACAAAAGCATCAAAGATGTATCTGGTGCGGGAGTTTGGAAATGAATGTTTATTGATATCGCTTGATAAGATTCTGGAATATGGTGAGGTATTGAATGAACCGCAGGCGGATGAACGGAATAGAAAGACGACAAGAGATGAAGTGCCGCTCTTTCATGCAGGGGCTTTTTCGGAGGCGGTGATCAATGCCATTTTGCATAACCATTGGGTGGAAGAAAATGCTCCCATGTTTACGGTGTTCAAAGATAGAATTGAAATTTTATCTAGGGGAAAATTGCCGCCGAAACAGACAATAGAGGGATTTTACCTTGGAGAGTCTGTTCCGGTAAACAAGAAATTGTCTGATTTGTTTTTGCAGCTTCATATCAGTGAACGTTCAGGGAGGGGTGTGCCGAAGATTGTTGAGGTATACGGAAAAGAGGCAATAGAGTTTCATGATAATACCATACTTGTAAAAATTCCGTTAGAACGGTTAGAGCAGGACGAAGAAACAAAAAATGCCCAAAATGTAAAAAAAATAAACTTCATTCAAAAAAATGAGCGAAGTTTGAGCGAAGTTTTGAGCGAAGTTCTGTCCAAAAAGGATTATGATAAAATGGAACCTATAATTTTATATTTAGAGAAAAATGGTGAAATTTCTCCTAAAGAGGCAGAGCGGGTGACTGGGAAATCGGCTGCAACAGTGAGAAGGTATTTAAAGAATTTGAGTGAAGCAGGAGTAGTTGTAGCGTACGGAAGCACCACAAATATTATATATCGTCTTGTGTAAGTGGAAAATAAGTCATTGATAACAGGAGGAAAGACTGCCTATGAACAACAAAAAATTCACCAAGCTGGCCATTACCTCCATCCTCGGCATTCTGTCTGCCATCAGCGGGGCGGCGGTAGCGGAGTTTGTGAAAGCGTTTAGGAAGGATTGAGATCAAACATCATAGAGGAGGCTTAATATGACAGAGAACATCACAGAAAATATTACAGTATTTACCCATAACAGTATCCGGATCAGGACCGGAGGCGAGGGCGCCGGAAACGGAAATATCTACATCGATCCGTTTCAGATGAAGATTGCGCCGAAGGATGCGGATTTTATTCTAATCACGCATGATCACTTTGATCATTTTTCGGTGGAAGATATTGAGAAAGCGGCGTGTGATCACACGATTCTGGTGGTGCCGGAGAAGATGCGGGACAAGGCGCAGGAAGCGGCCAAGCTTGTCAGCCAAATCATCACGGTGGAGCCGGGAAAATCATATGAGCTGAGCGGGCAGGAGGAAAGGCTGGAGTTTGAAACGGTTCCCGCGTACAACCTGTTGAAGCCTTTCCACCCCAAGAGCGCAGGATGGGTAGGTTACATTCTGAAGATAGAAGGAAGGCGCATCTATATTGCCGGGGACACTGATGCCACGAAGGAAGCGAAGGCGGTAAAGTGTGATGTTGCTTTGGTGCCGGTTGGCGGTACCTATACCATGGATGCAAAGAAAGCGGCGGAGCTGGTGAATGATCTGCAGCCTGCAGTGGCGATACCGGTTCATTATGGAAGTGTCGTAGGCAGCCCGGAGGATGCGCGGATATTTGCAGCCAATGTGAAAGCGCCGGTCAAAGTGGAGATCAAAATTCTGTAAAATACATTCGGTTGCAAGAATTCCGAATTTAGGGTATAGTAATAAATATTACCTAACAGGATCAGAGAGGACTTTATCATGAAAAAACTTTTGGATTTACTCACGGAGGAGATGGGAAAGGCATTCGCGGCAGCAGGCTATGATGCGGCGCTTGGCAAAGTGTCTGTGTCGAACCGTCCGGATCTGTGTGAATACCAGTGCAACGGCGCGATGGCGGGGGCGAAGCAGTACAAGAAAGCGCCCATTATGATCGCGAACGAGGTGGCAAAAGAATTGCAGGGCGGGCAGGTGTTTGCCAAGGTGAATGCGGTGGCGCCCGGGTTCTTGAATTTAAAGCTGTCGGAGGCATTTCTGGCAGGCTATATCCGAGAGATGGAAAGCTTGGAGAAATTCGGACTGGACAAGCCGGCTAAGCGGAAGAAGATCATCATTGACTACGGCGGAGCGAATGTGGCAAAGCCGCTGCATGTGGGGCATATCCGTTCTGCAGTGATCGGCGAGAGTATCAAGCGGATCTGCCGGTATGCGGGACATGAGGTGATCGGCGATGTGCATCTGGGGGACTGGGGCCTGCAGATGGGTCTGGTGATCACGGGAGTGCAGGATCGTCAGCCTGATCTGCCGTATTTTGATGAAAATTTCACCGGAGAGTATCCGGCGGAGGCTCCGTTTACTATTTCGGAACTGGAGAAGATCTATCCGGCTGCCAGCGCGAAGTCCAAGGAGGATCCGGCCTACAAGGCGCGTGCGATGGAGGCAACATTTAAGCTGCAGAGCGGAGTGCGCGGGTATCGCGCGCTTTGGAAACATATCCTGAATGTATCGGTGGCGGATCTGAAGAAGAATTACGGCAGTCTGAATGTGGAGTTTGATCTGTGGAAGGGTGAAAGTGATGTGCATGATATCATCCCGGACATGGTAAAATATATGAAGGAGGGCGGATATGCCTATATCAGCGACGGGGCGCTGGTGGTAGACGTGAAGGAAGAGACGGACACCAAGGAGATGCCCCCCTGCATGATCCTGAAATCGGACGGCGCGTCCCTGTACAATACCACAGATCTTGCGACGATCATGGAGCGTATGAAGCTGTATCATCCTGACGAGATCGTGTATGTGGTGGACAAGCGGCAGGATCTGTACTTTGAGCAGGTGTTTCGCTGCGCCCGCAAGACCAAGCTGGTGGAGCCGGAAACGGAATT
Organism: Lachnospiraceae bacterium UBA3821; assembly: GCA_002368865.1. Classification (GTDB taxonomy): domain Bacteria; phylum Bacillota; class Clostridia; order Lachnospirales; family Lachnospiraceae; genus Acetatifactor. Next base: position 5,497 of record DFDT01000191.1, read on the forward strand.
AAAATTCCTGGGCTTCGGCACGATGAACGGCAAGGACGGCAAGCCGTTCAAGACCCGCGACGGCGGTGTGATGCGTCTGGAGAACCTGATCGCGGACACGAAGGAAGAGATGTATAAAAAGATCAAGGAAGGCCGGGAAATGTCTGACGGGGAGGCACAGACTGTGGCGGATATCGTGGCGGTATCGGCGCTGAAGTATGGCGATCTGTCCAATCAGGCTTCCAA
>DFDT01000035.1 GCA_002368865.1 Lachnospiraceae bacterium UBA3821
ACTGCAATCTTTTTCATTCGGTCTCCTCATCGGCAATAATATAGTTCCCGGTACTAAGTACCGGTTCAATGGCTTTATCACAGATTACGGGCACTTCGCCAAGTTCAAACACCTTGCACATGGTCGTTATGCCCATCTTGCTGCTGTCTGTGAGAATATACGAGCGACGCGAATTGCGCACCGCGATGCGCTTTTTTTCCGCCTCTCTGTCATCCGGCGTGCTCATACCTGCCCGATCTGAAATACCGCTGATCCCGATGAACGCCTCGTCAAAAAAGTACTGGCGCAGCGCGTCATTCGTCATCGTTCCGATCGTAGAGCCGGTGCTGACCTTGAGATTTCCTCCGAGAATAATGCAGGAAATATCATTGCTTTGCAGCTGCTGCATGCGCTGCGGCACCATCACATTCGTCGTTACGATCGTGACCTTTTTGTTCTGCAGATAAGGGAGCATGCACAAGACCGTGCTTCCTGAATCAAGGAAAATTGAATCCCCGTCTTTTACAAAGGACGCCGCTTTTTTGGCTATGCGCTCCTTCTCATTGACATTGCGCTCTGTCTTGCTGCTGACAGGAACGTCGAAGGAGGTGCTGTGCTTCAGGCAAACACCGCCGCCTCGCAGAAGTGTGATCTGGTCATTCGCTTCGAGTGCCTTAAGGTCTCTTCGTATCGTAGATTCTGATATATCCGGAATCTCCGCCATCAGTGTATCAAGTGAGACCACTTCTCCACTTTCCAGAAGCTTTAACATCATCTGTTGTCTTTCAAACGGAATCATTACATCCCCTCATTCTGATGCTCATTCGCATCGTAACAAATCCCCTGTTTGTTCAACTATTCATGCAGCATGTAACGCAAAAACCTGCCTGCAGGTTTTCATAATGAACTTCATGCAGGCAGGTTTATTATATCATAATTTTGCAATTTTTCGCTTAGTAACTGCTAATTATCAACAAATGGACTGGCTGATTTCACTTTCTTTCATCAGAATTCCATACGAACCGTCTCATGTCGCAGTTGTTTATTCCTCCGCCACGATGCAGCTTCCAGTTCCGAGAAAGGAGTCCATTTGCTTTTCACAGATCACCGGCACTTCTCCGGGCTCGAACACCTTACACATTGTCGTAACGCCGAACTTACTCGAATCCGCAAGAATGTATGCGCGTCTGGAGTTTCGCACTGCAATCTGTTTCTTCTGTGCTTCCTTCTCGTCCGGAGTATTCATGCCGGCGCGTTCGGAAATTCCGCTGATTCCGATAAACGCCCTATCAAAATAGTACTGCCTTAGCAGGTCATTCGTCATCGTTCCGTACGTCGAGCCTGCTTCAACCTGAAGGCTTCCGCCTAATATAATACAGCTGATCTTATCCAATTCGGGGAAACGCTGCATTTCCTGCGGTACCATCAGATTGGTCGTTACAACCGTGATTTCTTTTCCCTGCAGAAATTCCAACATAAGAAGTACTGTGGTTCCGGAATCCAGAAAGACCGACTCTCCGTTTTTGATCAATGACGCTGCTTTGCGGGCGATCAGTCTCTTTTCTTCCACATGTTTGACAGCTTTTGCGCGAACAGGCTGTTCAAAGGACGTGCTCTCGACAAGTCTGATTTTCCCGCCTCTTTGCATCACAATCTGTTCATCTTCCTCCAGGGCTTTCAGATCCCTTCGCAGGGTTGACTCCGATACTTCTCGAAAGTACGTTAGCAGTTCTTCTAGTGTTGAAACTTTATCCTCTTCTATCAGCTTGTATATTTTCTGCTGTCTCTCAAATGGTATCATTTCTGACTCTGATTATACCTTTCTACTTCTTCCAGAACCGGCATGGAATCCTGTGCACCAAATCTGGAAATCGTAACTGCACTGCATCCCTGCGCAAATTCACACGCTTCTTCAAGGCCTTTTCCTTTGGTCAGCGCATAGGCAATGCCGCCTATATAGGAATCTCCCGCGCCGGTGGTCTCCACGACATTGGTCTTGCAAGGAGAGAAATAGCGGAATTTTCCTTCTGTATATAAGCCCGAGCCGTCTCCGCCCAGTGTCACAAGCCAGCTGTTTCCGAACTGATTGGCAAACGCTGCTGCTTGTTCTTCCACATTATCCTTGGTAATCACTTTGCCGCCGGCATAGAAGGACGCCTCTACCTCGTTTACCACGATCAGATCGCACGCCTTCATGCTTGCCTCTTCAATAGGAAGCGCCGGCGCAGCATTGAGAATCACACGGCATCCCGCTTTTTTGGCCGCTTCAATACTGTACTGGATGGTATCCATAGGGATTTCCATCTGCAGGATTACAATATCACTCTCTGCCAAAAGATCCTCTGCCGCATCTACGTCTTCTCTGCTCACTGTAAAATTGGCGCCGCGAACCAGCGTCGCTGTGACAGATCCATCTTCTGTAGAATTGACCATGCCAAGGCCGCTGACTTTGTCAGAAATCCTGACATGAGAGGTATCAACGCCGTATTTGTTAAGCGATGAGAGAAGGAAATCTCCCATGGCGTCCTTGCCGACGCTGCCGACCATAAAGACGTCCGCTCCAAGTTTGGCCGCCTGTACGGCCTGGTTGGCGCCCTTTCCTCCACCGGCTACGACCGCATCTTCTGCACCAAGCGTCTCACCTTTGACCGGGAAATGACTGACCTTAGTGATAATGTCAAAATTCAGGCTTCCAATTACTGTTATCTTGTCCTTCATAACCTTCCCCTTTAAGCACAAATAATAATGTATGGAAATGGCACAATGCAGATATCATTATATGTCCGATCCTGCATTGTGCCAATCGTTGCACTTATGCCTTCTTTCTAGCCATGAATGCTGCGATATCCTGTCTGATGAACTCAAAGTAAGAAGCTACGATGATGATGATACCGGTAACAACGTACTGCCAGAAGGAATCTACGTTGATGACGACCATACCGACCTTCAGGACTGCCAGCATGAGCGCGCCAATGAATGTGCCGAGTGCTGTACCACGGCCGCCTGCCATACGGGTCCCGCCGATTGCTGCCGCTGCGATTGCATTGGTCTCATAACCGGCACCTGCGGTGGATTCTGCTGACCCCAGAGAAGCAAGCATAACAAGACCTGCAACTGCCGCGCAGACGCTGCAGATTGTGTACGCGATGAACTTGACTTTTCTGGTATTAACACCGGAGAGCTTTGCCGCTTCTTCATTTCCGCCTACTGCGTACAGATAATCACCTGTGCGTGTTTTGGAAAGAATAATATGTGCAATCACGAAGACAATGATCATAACCAGCACGTAGAAACGAATGCCTGCGAACATCTTGCCGTTGAAGATGTTACGGAATGTATCCGGTACGTTGGTTACAGGCTGACCGCCTGTCCAGACATATGCAATACCACGATACAAGCTCATGGTGCCCAGCGTAGCGATGAAGGGCTGGAGCTTGAGATAGGTAACGAGGAATCCATTGAAAATTCCAAGCACAACGCCGATCGCAAGGCCGAACAGAATAGCCAGGAAAGGATTCACGCCGTTTACCGTGAGGGTTGCGACGCCAATGCCGGTGATCGCAAATGTGCAGCCGATCGACAGGTCGATTCCGCCTGTGATGATCGCAAACATCATACCAACTGCCAGAATTCCGTTCAGAACCATCTGCTGGAGGACAGTCAGAAACGTACGCCAGGTAAAGAATGCCGGATTCAGAATTGTAAAGAATACGGCCATGCCAAGGGTGGCAAGCAGAACCACCAGTTCTCTTTTATACTTATCAATTACATTACGCATCCTGATTTCCTCCTATCGCATATTTGAGCAGTGTGTCTTCCACAAAATCATTTTTGTCTGTCAGATTCGCCGTAATATCGCCCTCATGCATGACGATGATCCTGTCGCTGATTCCCATTACCTCAGGCAGCTCCGATGATACGACGATCAGACTCTTTCCTTCTGCGACCATATCCTCCATCAGGCGGTAGATCTCTGCTTTTGCTGCAACGTCAACACCTTTTGTCGGCTCATCGAAAATGATGATATCTGCTTCTGTAGACATCCATCTGGCGAGGATGACTTTCTGCTGGTTACCACCCGACATATTGACGGTCAGATAGTCCACACGGCGGGGATGTACGTCCATCTCTTCAAAATAGCGCTCCGCATTCTTGATCTTCTTCTTTTCATCAGTGAAGATACCGGTCATGTATTTCTCAAGGCTGGAGATCGCCACATTTTCTGCATTGGTAGAAAGGTTCAGGAATCCCTGCGTCTTGCGGTCCTCAGGAATCAGGCCGATCCCGCCTTCCCGAAGTGCTTTGGTTGTATTCCAGGATGCAGGAATCTTTTTACCGTGGATCGTAACGGTTCCACCCATCAGTCGATCCGCGCCGAAGATGCCGCGCATGATCTCTGTTCTTCCTGCGCCGACAAGTCCATAGAATCCCAGGATCTCGCCTTTGTGCAGTTCAAAATTAATATTTCTGAACTTGTCATCCAGGCCAGTGAGATTCTCGACTTTGAGAACGACTTCATCGGTCTGCGGAGAAGGTCTGAGACGGGACGCTACCGCTGCGACGTCGCGTCCGACCATTGCATGGATCAGCTCTTCGTGCGTCGTTTCCTTGATGTTCAGGGATGTGATGTACTGGCCGTCGCGAAGAATGGAAGCCCTGTCACAGATCTGGAAGATTTCCTCCAGACGATGGCTGACATACAGGACTGTAACGCCATTCTTTTTCAGTTTTCTAATAACCTCAAACAGCGCGTCCACCTCTCTGAAAGTCAGCGAAGCAGTGGGCTCGTCGAGGGAAATGATGGTCGAATGATGATACAGAGCTCTTGCGATCGCCAGCATCTGCATCTGACCGGAAGTCAGGGTCGCAACAAGCGTCTCCGACTTGAATGTGCAGTTCAGTTCCTCTAAGATCGCATTTACTTCCCTGTGCATTTTTCCAAAGTCGATCAAGAGTCCCTTTTTGGGCTCATAGCCAAGTGTAACGTTCTGGCCGACGGTCAAATCCTTGACGACCAGTGTCTCCTGATGCACTTTGGAAATCTTTCCCTCTACGATTGCCTGGTTGGGATCTCTGAATACGACTTTCTTGCCATGAAGAAGGACATCGCCCTCGTACTCCGGATACACGCCGTGCAAAATATTGAGCAGCGTGGATTTTCCTGCGCCGTTTTCACCAAGAAGTGCGTGTACTTCACCTTCCTCTACGGAAAACGATATATCCTTCAGAACGTGTGCGCCGGGGAACCGTTTATTGATTTTTACAAATTCAACCGCTTTAGCCAATTCGTTCCTCCTTTTACAAAGGACTGCAGCACGACGAAACAGTACTGCAGTCCCGCTTTCATTTCTGAGCAGAATCTTTAAGAATGAATTACTTAGCTACGTATGCAGCGTCTGTCCAACCGATGATCTCTGCAGCGTCCTTGTCAACGTTCTCAGAATCGATCAGCGCCTGAGGAGTTGCAACGACGTGAGGCATTTCCTGTCCGGCCAGAACACGGAGTGTGCACTCTGTAGCAACCTGTGCCATGTAGTAAGGGAAGGAATCAACTGTAGCGTCCAGCTTGCCTGCGCGAATGGAATCATATGCTTCGCCGATTCCGTCAACGCCGACTACAAGGATGTCAGCCTCTGCCTCTTCAACTGCCTCGACAACGCCAAGTGCCATATCGTCGTTATTGCAGAAGATGGCCTTCATATCGGGATACTGTGTGATCCATGTGCTGGCCAGCTCTTTCGCCTTCTGGCGGTCCCAGTCAGCGTTCTGCTTTGCGACAACTTCAAGTCCGGAATTGTTCTCTGTGATCCAGTCTTCGAACCCTGCTGTTCTCTCACGCGCTGCGAAAGCTTTTGCCATACCAATTACGATACCAACCTGGCCCTGGTCGCCGAGCTTATTGGAAATCCACTCTGCTGCCAGCTGTCCGTTCTGATATGCGTTAGGTCCTACATAGTAGTCAGCAATTGCGATCAGACCGTCGTTTACGTTGATAACCGGGATACCAGCTTCCTGTGCTTCCTCAACAGCCTGTGTAAGGTTGGAATCGGAAATCGGGCTCGCCATGATTGCTGCAAGGCCCTGGTTGGTCTGGTTCTGAACCATGGTCTGCTGACCGGTCTCGTCACCCTCGTCCGTGGTGGAATCGATTGTTACTTCGTACTCAATGCCCGCTGCCTTCACAGTCTCTGCTGCCTTCTCATAGCCGGACTGCAGTGTTCTCCAGAACTCGTTGGAGATGGACTTCTGTACGGCGCCAAGCTTAATTCCGTTCTCTACTGCAACTTCTGCGCCGTTCTTCTCTCTGACTTCTTCGATTGTCATTGCGCTGGGATCAGAATCAGGGTTGAACTCACCTGTTGCCTCTGTTGCTTCTGCATCGTCTGCAGGAGCCTCTGCTTCTGCCTCTCCCTCAGCTGTCTCTTCCGTCTCCTGTGCAGGCTCGGAAGAAGCTGCGCCGGTGGATCCGCCGCAAGCGGCAAGGCTCATCGCCATGGTCGCTGCTACCAGTAATGCAACTACTTTTCTTTTCATCTTTTACCTCCCTTGGTTTTTGATGTGCGGGATTACCGCGTTTACATGTATCTGCAACTCACCGCATCGTTCACAGAGCGGATGAAGCTACGGATCTTGTGATAGTAAGGCCAATTGCTTGAAGCTTTCGATTTGTGCTATTTTGGCCCATTGTTATATGGATTGGATTGAACTGCCCTTCGTATCCTGCCTGTATAATTACTTGAGCATATCCATGACCAGCTGGTGTGCTTTCACGCCATCCTGAGAAACGATGACTTCCGCGATTCTGTCCATTCCGAGTCTCTCCACGCCGTGATAGATCTTCTCGAAGGAGTCAATATTGCTCTGGGTCTCTTCCGCCGGGTTCTCTCTGATGGGGAATGTGTCGAAGAAGACTACGCCGTCATATTTGTACTTGAGCAGATAGTAAACAAACTCAGCCGCATGACCGATGTTGACAGATCCGAAGATCAATCCGCCGTCCTGCTGGGAATAGCCGTCATTCATGTGAAGGCCAAAGAGCTTGCCCTTGGACGCTGCGAGTGCAAGTCCATAAGAGGGGCTGTCGTGCTTCATCAGCATATGGCAAAAGTCCAAAGTTGCGCCGACGTTGGGACGGTCTACTTCGCTGATCAGGTACAGCGTCATACCCGTGCTGTCTACCATCGCGAAATTGCGCTCCTCGAAAGGCTTGTACTCGATGCTGATCTTGAGATCGGGGCCGTAATCTGCCACTTCCCGGATGGCCTCTACGATCTTCTTGAAATTCTTCTCATAATCGCACTGGAAGGGATAATCAAATCCATCATTTTCCAGCCAAAGGGTGATCACTTTTCCATCGAGTTTGCGGCACACGTCAACGGCTTCCTTGGCCATATCAATTGCTTTGCGCCTGATCTCTTCATTGGGATTTGTGAAATCGCCGGGCTTGAAGTCTTCTCCGCGCCAGCGAACCGCCAGACCGTTTGTTTTCAGCGGTCCCATCGCCTTCTTGATATCCTCGATATCATTTCCAGCGAAGTGCTCGGGATAGTTGAATTCCAGATGTGTGATTCCTTTCATTCCTCTGTATGCAGCGATTGCATCATATACAGTCTGTCCCTTGAATATAAATGAATTGAACCTTCCTGCGTAATTAAACATTGGATCCTCCTTGCATCTGTTGCTTGGCTGTTTCACTTTCTGTCATCATAATATTTCACCTATCATTTTCTGTCAATTGAATTTTCATAATTATTCACTTTTCGTCACATTATACAAGCAGAATCTTTCATATTTATGTATTAACGACAGCTAACTTGTCTTTATTTTCACAATTTGTCGTTCTGTTTTGACATTATTTTCATTTACCCAAAAATAAAAGGCGTATTGGAGCTGCATTTCACTCCTATACGCCCTATTTCAAATAGGATTATTTCCAATTTATTTCACATCACTTTATCTTTTTCTATTATATGCCCGCTAGTTCATGCGCTTCATACGCATGGCGGCATACTCGGCAGCGCCAATCACGCATTTGTCCTCTTCATCCCCGGTAAATATCACGCGAAGCGACTGTGCAGGAAATGGCTTCCTTGTATGCACCAGAATCCGCTCCACGAGTCTTTCTTTGGGAAATCCCGCCATAGACGGAACACCGCCCCCGATCAGCACGCAGTCCGGGTCAAGGATATTCACTTCTGTCGCCACAGTCATTGCCATTCGGTCTATGAATTGCTGCAGAAGCGGGTCCTCCCCTTTTTCCAGAAACAGTCTTCCGATCGGTGTGTCCGGGAAAACTGATTCACACAGATGCGCCAGGTATTTCCCCCCAGCCAGATTTTCCATGCAGCCCCTGTTTCCGCAGCCGCACAGTTCTGTGCTGCCATCCACAGGAATATGCCCCAGCTCACCGGCCGTTCCATTCCGTCCCACCAGTGGGACGCCGTCTATGACAATTGCATTTCCGATTCCTGTGCCAAAATAGAAGCCGCACAACATGTTTTGATCCCAAAGGCTCCATTTTCTGCGGTCATAGAGCACAGCCATTGTCACGTCCCGTTCTATATAGACGGGAATATGAAATGCATCCGTGAGATACTGCACGACCGGCAGTCCCTCCATAAACGCTACGTTGGGCGCTTGCAGCACTGTCTTCCTTTCGCGGTCAATCGCTGCCGGAAAGCCGATGGAAATCGTCCGGATGTCCATATTTTGGCAATACTCCGCAATGTATTCTCTTAGATCTTTCATTGGATCCGTTGTGCGGAAGACGCTTCTCACAGGAATCTTTCTAAAATTTGCAGTTTTTCCCTGCTCGTACACGACACCGATCCGGAAATTGGTGCCTCCGATATCAATGCCGAGAATGCCGGGGGTTTCTGTCTTTTCATTTCGCATGGGATTTGGCTACCTCTGTTGCCTCTTCAAGAATCTCCAGCACACGAACAACCTCTTCATCGCGAATGCACTTCGGCGCACCGTTCTCGATTGCATCGACAAGGTTGTCATATACTCGCTCATAGTGTGCGCAGCCGACCGGCACTTTTTCCTCTACACGATCACCATCTTCATTCATGTACACCAATGTGCCCCAGCGCTCTTCTGGTGCAGGCGCTGTACTGACCACATGGCGGCCTACCACTTTCTTCTTTCCGGAATTGTGGATGACCGGCGGGAGTGTGAAACTGCCCCTGGTTCCATGGAGAGTAAAGCGAGGATAGTCGATCATTACACACATGCTGGTATTCACGGACGCCTTGCTGTTTCCGTAGTAGAATTCCAGATCGTAGTAATCATCCCCTATGCCGGGATGATGAATGCTGCGGACGTCAAAATGTGTGCTGTCAGGCATCCCCAGCAAGCTGATCACCTGGTCGATCGTATGAACAGCCAGGTTGTAGAGGGTACCCAGATGGTCGTACCATCCGTTTGTCTTGAAATAATCGTAGTGACTCTCCAGCCGCACAAGCTGTCCGAGTTTTCCACTTTCCATCACCTCTTTTACTGCAAGGAAGTCTGCGTCAAACCGACGGTTCTGATTAGGCATGCAGATCAGCCCTTTTTCCTTAGCCAGTGCAAATACCTCTCGTGCCTCAGCAGCGGTAGGAGCAAAGGGTTTCTCAACAAGCGCATGTTTGCCGGCATGCAGAATCTGCTTCGCATAGGGTACATGGAAACGGTCAGGCGTATTGACTACCACAAGGTTGACTTCCTCATCGTCAAGGATTCTATTCAAATCTGTTGTAAAAATGATTTCCGGATAGAAAGGCTCATACTCCGCAAATGCCGCAATATCCTCTTCCCTTCTGAATACATACTTCACCTTGATGTCGTCTCTGTTCTCCACGTAGGGAATGTGATACTCTCTGACGCTGACGCCAAATCCGATATAGGCAATTGTGATCATTGATGTCCTCCTTTTCACGCAGTTTCTTCTAGGTTTATTCAATTATTTCCATATATTTTTATTATAATTCAGTTTCATCCACTTTCAACAACATTTGTGGCGAAGGACAATCGCCTGGCAGTTTGCTTCCGCCCGGTTGGCCGTTGACCGCAGGGTGCATCTTCGTGCAGGCACGAAATGCGCCAATAGCTTATTGCTCAAAAAAGCATCCGACTTTTCTTTA
>DFDT01000021.1 GCA_002368865.1 Lachnospiraceae bacterium UBA3821
CGGGTGCCTTGATCGCAATCCCCTGGGGATGCAGGACGATGGCACCGACGAGAACGATCGCACCGGAAATCAGGATGACTGTAACGATGTGTGTTACCGCGTCTGCAGTCATCGCGCCGTTGAACAGGTCTTCCTTCTTCCACTTTTTCTCAAGACCAAGATAAGTACCATAGATTCCTGCCGTCACAGCCGCGTTTGTGCTGATGTAAGCGAGCGCAGTCGTGAGTGAGCCTTCCGGCAGTGTAGGATGTGTGAGCCCATGGGCCATTGCGCCCGCATCAGGTCCCCCGGTCGCCACGATCGTCGCGAAGAATGCCACAATGATGCCGATGATGCAGATCGTGATGCCTTTCTCTACTTTAGAATAGACGCCTTTAGTCAGGTAGCAGAATGCCAGTACTCCGAGCATGATCAGTGCGCCTAGCCTCCAGTTGATCCCGAAGATCAGGTTGACGCCCGCTCCTGTACCAGTGATGTTGCCAAGGGTGAAAAAGAAGCAGGACAAAAACAGTGCAACACTGCAGAACCCGGATGCAATGCCGCCGTAATAGTGGCGGATCGCATGCAGGATCGGCATGCCGGTCATAATAGAAATCCGATATGACGACAGTGTAAACGTGATTCCCATCAAGACGATCGGAATAAGGAGCCAGAGCATATCGTAACCATAGTTGGCTCCCATCATGGCCGATGTAGTGATATTGCCCGGTCCTATAACAATGCCCGTCAGGATGATGCCGGGGCCCACCTTTTTAAGGATCTCCTTAAAGGAGAGCTTGCGGACCTCTGCGGGGTCAAAACCCAGCCGCTCGCTGACAGGCTTGCTCATATCATTCGGTACAAATCCCATAAAATCCCTCCTAAACTATTCAGAGACCACCTCGCCGTCAGGGGGGAGGTTCTCCCCAAATTTATTTTAAACAGAGCGCCGGTCCCGGGCTCTTGTGCATTCCTGCACAATACCTGAGGCCGGCGCAGTGTCGATAAGCTGTTGATTTTAAATAGTCTGCCTACCCGTTTATGCGAATTGGCTCATGTCGACCTTGTCGAGGCCGCTGTTCTTGATACCCTGTGCCACCCAGTCTTTTTCTTCCTGGTCAAGAGGAAGGACGGGCTTTCTCATCAGAGCACTCTTAAAGATGCCCCTCTGGTACAGGGTCTCCTTAAGACGGGCATGTGCTTCACCGGAAGGCTGGCCGCCGCCGTAGATCGCCTGGCTGATGTGATAGATGCGATCGCTCCAATCCTGTGCCTCTTTGAGAGTGTGCTTGTCGGGATTTGCAAATACTTCTCTTGCAGGGCAGATCAGCTCCGGCACGCAGCCCGCGAAACCGATCAGGGCTCCGTCCATTCCCGGGAACCAGGATACGCACAGAGTCTCGTCGTGGCAGGTGATCAGACTGATGTCCGGGCACTCCTGGCGGAGAAGGCGAACGTCGTGCTCATAGATGGAGGTCACGCGGGTGCCCATCTTGATGCACTTGACATGGTCGATCTCCTTGCACATCTTGATCAGGGTCTCTACAGGATAGAAGGCCTTGGATGTAGCGGGATACAGATGGATGATGATATCGATATCGGCACCTTCCGCAACGTCCTTCACATACTCGAAGGGAGCATTGGGGTTCATGCCGAAGCGGAGCCACATGTGAGGGGGCATCAGGAGAATGCCATCAGCGCCGGCTTCCTTTGCCTCTGCTGCCATCTCAATGCTTTCCTGAGTGTTCTCGCAGTTAACACCGGAGATGATGGTCATGACATCGCCGCACTCTTCTGCGCAGATCTCAGTGACTCTCTTTCTCTCTGCCCTGGTCAGGCCTGTGATCTCACCGGTGTGACCGTTGCATACAAGCCCCTCAATCCCCTTGCCATAGAAGGACTTGATCCAGCGGAGGTATATACGGAACTCTTCTTCGTTGATGGAATAATCATCATTGAGCGGTACGGAAACTGCAGGGAATATTGTCTTGAAGGTTTTCTCTTTTGCCATGATCTTTTTCTCCTTTTTAAAATGATTGTCAGCCGGCTGTTCAGCCCTTTAGCTGTGATTATTGCTCTCCGTTTACACATCCCCGCGGGCGCCTCGCTTTGTTTTGTGCAATCGTTTGCTTTGTTGTAATTACTTTATATCATTTACTATTCTCAGCGAGCAACAATATTCACTTCCTCTGCAAAGAATTGCATGTTCACTGCAAAATGTTGCATATTTTGTCTATTGTGTACGTTTTAATGGTTTGGGATTGTGCAAAAAGCCGGTACCGGCCTGGCTTTCAAACGCTCTTCTGATTCATATGATTTTTTCGCTTGTATACAAACGTTTGCACAGTTAGACCAACTGTATTATACTTGTCTTAACTACTTCAATTATTTGAAACCTTGATTTCAGCTCGGAGGGATTATGGCAACTCTTAAAGATGTGGCAGCACTTGCGCACTGTGATGTTTCAACCGTTTCAAGGGCCTTAAACAACACTTCTTATGTACATCCGGAAACAAAAGCCCGCATCATGGCTGCTGTGAAGGAACTTAGCTACAAACCAAATGTGATCGCGCGCGGACTGCGGCGTGGACGGCTCAATACCATAGCAGTTGTTATTCCCAAACTTTCCTTTTCAATTTTCAGCGAAGTGGCCAGCGGTATAGAAGATGAAGCGCGCAGGCGGGGTTTTGCTACGATCATTGTAAATACAGGAAATGATAAGATGGTCGAAAAGGAAAACCTGAACCGGCTCAGAAATGGATTTGTCGACGGGATGATCGTTGCCGGCACCGGCCAGAACACCCGGATCATCCGCGATATCGCTGTAGAGATGCCGGTCGTCCAGGTGATCCGCCGGTATGATCTGAAGATGAGCAGCGTAGTTGTCGATTATACAAACATCGGTTATCAGTCCGTCAGATTCCTTTACAAGCAGGGCTGCAGGAAGATCGGCCTGATCAACGGCTCTGAGAAGATCCCGCCCTATGCGGACCGCTATCGCGGTTACAAGCAGGCTATCAAAGAACTGGATCTTCCCGAGATCACCGCTGAACGCGACTCCAAACTCCGTGGAATGAAGTACGGCTACGACTGTTCCGTGAAACTTATTGATGAAAACATGGAACTGGACGCGATCCTCGCCGCCACTGATGCGCAGGGAATGGGAGCGATCAGGGCCCTCAAGGATAACGGTCTGCACACTCCGCAGGACGTCAGAGTCCTGAGCATGACAGGCCACCGTGTCGGCGACATGCTTGAGACTTCCCTTACTTCTGTAGAACTGCCGGGCTTTGAGATCGGCCAGAAAGCAGCAGCAATGGTCATCGAGGCCATAGAATCCGACGATAAACACAAACCTGCCGTGCAGCATCTTGCTTTCTCTGCCACATTGATAGAGCGGGAGAGTACGAAATAAATACAAAAAACTGCCTCATGTCACATCAGTCTGTCATTCCGATAAGGTCAAATGGTTCAGTACTCACAATAATCTCGAAATCGTCTTTCTCAGGTATGGGTGTCTTTACGCGTATCGTTCTGTCAGTGATGTGATAGTACCAGCCGCTTTGTGCGTCCTCCCAATTGTCCTTGACGATAAACCTGGGAATCCGTTCTTCGTCAACTGTGACCCAAAAAGCTCCCTTGTTTTTGCTGACCAGAGTTAAAGTCAGATGACGGATCGTACTTCGATATGTTCCTTCCCTATGGAAAGAAATCACTGTGCGCTCACCACTTCTGACACTGACTTCCATCTTCGAATAAACGCCCCGCTTATAATCCTTTGTGTGTCCATCGTCCTCATAATGGATAAACTTTATATTTTTCTCCACTGCCATCAAAAAGTCCAATTGCTTCATCGTGTCCGAGGAAATACATTTGATATCTTCCGTGGTGCACAATATACCGTCTCCACGCAGAAACATAGGGATGGTTTCCAAATTTACCGGGATCGTAATGTTCTGCCCGCCTTCATATGGTTGAAAATCATCCCCCATGTCATACCACGTACATCCTGACGGAAGATAAAGTTCACGCTTATTCGCACCTTTTTCAAGAATATTCGCAATCAGTAAACTCCTTCCAAAGAGAAACGTAAGGTGCTCATCCCTATAACATGCAGGATCCTCCGGAAACTCCAAAAACAGAGGACGCATCACAGGCATCCCCGTGACAGACGATTCGTACATGCATGAATACAGATAGGGCAGCATGCGATATCGAAGCACAAAGGCTTTCCGTATTTCCGGAAGAAACTCTTCATACATCCAGGGTTGCGTAACAGTATTGTCGTTATTAGCGGAATTGATTACAAAACGAGGCTGGAAGATTCCGTTCTGGATCCATCGAAGCAGGAGCTCCGCCTCGGGTGCTCCCCCCGCGAAGCCGCCAATATCGCAACCCATATTGGCACAGCCGGATAGCCCCATACCTATGATCGTCGCCACATTAAATTTTAGTGTACGCCAGTCTGTTAGATTATCTCCTCCCCATACCTGTGCGTATCGCTGAATTCCAGCAAATCCTGCCCGGTTGATCACATATGGACGTTCATTCGGATACACGTTGCGAATCGCCTTATGTGCGGTATACGCCATCATATTGGAGTGTATCACTTTCAGCTCTGCCATTGTCCCACCCAGACCTTCCTTCTCACAGAAAGAATCTCTATCCTCGATTCCATCCATTTCACAGTTGTCGTTCCACACTGTTTTCGTTCCCACCATCAGGATATTCTTCTCAAGAAGCTCCTGCCACGCGTCTCTTCCCCTCCTTGATGTAAAGTCCACAAATTTTCCTGTTCCGCCCCACCATTTGCCCGTTGCATCAGCTTTTCGGTCCGCTGTTTTGATAAAGGCATCATGCTCTTCATACCAGTTTCGCCATGGATGTCCGGGTAATACTCCAGGTTTGAGATTACAGATCACGTTGATCCCCAAATCCCGCATTTTCAACAAAAATCCCTCAGGATCCGGGAAACGACGCCGGTTCCAGTGGAATGTGTACCGCAGCCCATCCTCTTCCCCGGCGGAATAGCCTGAGGCAAGCCAGAAGTTATCTATATTAATCTTCTCTTTCCGATGCTTCTCTATAACTCTGTATATTTCCTGATCGCAGTCTTTTTCCAGTTCCGCATAATACATAGTGCTGGCACAATATCCCAGTGACTGCTTGCTTGGAAGTATCGGCCGGCCAGTGAGCCACGTGTACCGTTCCAGTACCTCCGCAGGGGACGGACCGTTTATAAAAAACAGGTCGATGTCTCCTCCGTCCGCCTGATAGTAACAATAGCGCTCCCAATAACCACTGATCTCCTGCCCCATGTCAAATACGCAGTCATAACTGTTGTTGTAGAACAGTCCAAGTGTGTGTCGCTGCTGATCGTTTACCCTCATATAAAATGGAATATGTTTATACATTGGATCCCCGTGTTCCGGGTCGTGTCCGATAGCATCTTTTGGAGACATACGAAGTCTCCGCCCCTTTTTATCCAGATGGCCTGTTTTCTCGCCGAACCCGAAAAAGTGATCATTCTGCCTGTCCATGCAGGAATAATGGGTAATTCTTCCCAGGTTATCCTTTTCATAAGCCCTGTCGCGGAGATCCTGGTAAATACATTCCCCTGATGAGTCATACAATGAGAAAAAAAACGGCTCTTTATTGAGAACCAGGCGGATATGCGGCGTTGAAAATTCAATGGCGGACTCTGACTCTTCAATTGTGGCGCCTAATGGTCGGATTCGGGTTCGCTCCTCTTTAAACAAGTCATCCAATGCATCCTCCCACGCAGTGGTTACTAGTGCATAGGACGCTTCCGGAAAATCCCGATTAAAACTTACACGAACTCTAATAACATCTTCAGTCAATGCAATCACGAGAACATCTGCCGTATCGGCGTGAATTATAGCTCCACCATCTATTCTCTCGGTTGATTTATATCTGTTAATGATCATTCGTCCCTCCTACATTCCGATCAAGTCAAAATCTTCAAACGAAACTGTGAGTGTGGTCTCTTTTCGTGGATTCGGATATTTAATTTGCACTGAACGATTAGTCTGACTGTAATACCACCCTTTTTCTGCGGCATCGTATTTCCGGCGGTTAAGAAAGTGTTCGAGTTTTTCGTCTCCAAGCAGAACAAAGAACGGACTGCGATCCTTGTATATCATTTCCAGGTAAACCTTTTCGACCCAGTCTCTGTAATTCCCCTCGCTCCGAAAATGTATTTTTACAACCCGGTCACCCGTCATGCAGATCCGGGTTTTCCTGTAATCTCCCTTCTTGAAGTCATTCGATACTCCGTCATCGTCGTAAAGTAAGAACTCTCTGTCTTCACCCGGTACAAGCGTTAATCCCAGCGCCGTGACCGGGTCTTTCTCCATACTCATAATCCGGTTTTCAGCCACGGGAACAATCGCACCCTGACGTAGGAACATGGGAATTATCCCTGGAGCAGCATCTACTTCAATGGTCTGCCCACCCTCATAACAGGCGTAATTATCATTGGCGTCGTACCATTTACACCCTTTTGGAAGGTACACCTTCCGCGTTTTCGCCCCTTTTTCCAAAACATTCGCTACAAGAATATCCCTTCCAAACATAAAATCAAAACTTTCATTCCAAACATTAGGATCATTTTGAAACTCATATACCAATGCCCGCATAATCGGTGCGCCAGTACGGCTTGCCTCGTACTCCGCAGAATATAGATAAGGTGTCATTCTATATCGGAGCAGAATGGCATCCTTGATATAATCTGCGTATTCCCTGAACATCCATGGTTCAGTGACTGTGTTGTCATTTGACGCGGAATGAATGGAAAAGCGCGGTTGAAAGATTCCGTTCTGCACCCACCGCAGAAATAGTTCCCCGTCCGGTGCCGGCCCGGCAAACCCGCCGATATCCGCTCCTTCATTCGGTTGTCCAGAAAGCCCCATGCCTGTAATAATGGGGACGTTATATTTAAGACTCTCCCAGCTTGTGTAGTTATCCCCGCACCATGTCTGTGCATATTTCTGAATGCCTGCAGAGCCGCTGCGGCATACGATATACGGCCTCGCCCAGTCGTTATGTTCTCTGACAGCTTCCGCGCCGATCTTGCACATAAGTGTACTCATCAGCGGCTTCAATTGCGCAAGGGTTCCTCCTTTTCCATCAAAATCCACGCGGCAGTCCTTATCCAGTAAACTGTCATATTCACAGTTGTCGTTCCACACGGAATCTGTCCCTGTACTAATCACGTTCTCTATAAGGCAGTTCTTCCATTCTCTTCGAGCGCTATCCTTGGTAAAATCCCAGAAGGCTCCGTCGCCTCCCCACCACTTCCCAACTCCATATGTGTCTTTCTCTGAATCTTTAACAAAAACTCTTTTCTGTTCAAACTCCTTAAACCGTGGATGCAAAAGAAGAACACCCGGTTTTACATTTGGTACGATCTGCGCACCCTTGCCGTTCATTGCTGCAGCAAATGCTTCCGGATCTTTGAAACGTTGCTGATTCCAGGTGAATACACATCTTAGGTTTTGCTGGCTTGTGTATCCGGAAGAAAGATGAAACCCATCAATAGGAATTCCTTCCTCACGAACGGTATCGACAAATTCCAAAACAGCATCATCGCTGTCTTTTTCCAGCTCGGCATAGTACATACTTGAACCCTGGTACCCCAAAGCCCGCTTTGGAAGCAAGGCCGGGCGTCCGGTCAGAAATGTATAGTTATCCAGAATCCTCTTTATAGTATTTCCGCCAATAAGAAAGAGGTCCGCATCTCCTCCGTCCGCTTGCCAATAAGTATACCGCGGCCAGTAATTGCTCTTTTCCTTTCCCATATTAAATACGGATTCATAGAAGTTGTGATAAAACAGGCCCACCGCTTTCTGAGTGTCTCTGTGCAAATGAATATAAAACGGAATGTGCTTATACAGGGTATCCATTTTGACAGGATCATATCCCATTGCGTCTGTGGCCCGCTCTCGCAAGAATTCCTTGTTTTTATTGAGGTTTCCTGTTTTCTCTCCAAAACCATAGAAACAGTCTTCTTCCGCCATGCGGCTATAGTGCGTGATACGATTATTAGAGTCCAATGTGTACGGGTTCCCTTCGAGTGAGCTGTAGAGTTCCGAGCCATCACGGTCATACAGACGTATACAGATGGGTTTTTTGTCTATTTCCAGGCGTATTGCATCAGTGGATATGCAGAGGCATTTTTCGTCTTCGCTGATTCTTGCCCTGATGGTAGAAAATCGCACTCTTTCTTCCTCGAAGAGAAAATCCAGGCGGTCCTCCCACGCTGTCGCTGAAAGGACATAACTCTCCTCTTCCATTTTTCCCCCAAAGGAAGCGCGAAGACGCACGATTTCATCTGTCAGGAACCAAACTCCTATATCCGCGCAGTTTGTATGTATCAGGAACATTCCATTCTTCTCTTCCGTTTCCGTTACTCTCGATACAATCTTCAATTTATACCTCCTTAATATACAGTATGTGCCAGGGGATACCCCTGGCACAAAACATCCGCTTTACGCTTATCCCCACCAAAAGGTAGGAACCATTTTAAATAAATATGGTACAATCAGGCTAATTGCCGGAATAAAGGTGACAAGAAACAGCGCTATAACCATAGTAGCAAAAATCGGCACTATGTATTTCGTAACGCCTTCGATCTTGACTTTTGCAACGCCACATCCTACGAAAAGGCAAGAACCGACCGGCGGCGTAACGGAACCTATCCCCAGGTTCATAATCATCATGAGTCCAAAATGGACATCGCTCATACCGATGCTTCTGGCTATAGGGAGAAAGATGGGAACAAAAATCAGGACTGCGGGGGTCAGATCCAAAAACATGCCCATAACAAGGAGAAACACATTCATGATCAAAAGAATGACATATCGATTTGTGGATATGCTCATGAGAGCTGCGCTGATTGCCGCAGGAATTCCTGTGAAGCTCATCACATAGGACATGATGGAGGATGCCGCAATCAGAAAAAGAATGGTGGCAGAGCTCTTCATTGTATCAGCAAGCAGTTGATACAGATCCTTTATATTTAGTTCTTTGTAAACAAATCCAAGAACACCGCAGTACAGGCACATGACAATGCCGGCTTCAGTTGCATTAAACCACCCGACCAGGATCCCTCCCATTACAAGTATCACTGCAAACAGGCTTGGCAACGCCTCTACCCAAATCTTCCAGGCAGGCATTTCTTCCTTTACTTCTGACCTGCTGTACCCCAACCGCCGCGCAAGAATCACAGCCATGACAGCCACACATATACCAAGAACCAGCCCTGTCAAATACCCTCCCATAAAAAGAGCCGCAACAGAAACACCGCCTGCGGTGATCGAGAACAAAATCAGCGGCCCGGAAGGCGGGATCAATATTCCGGTAGGTGCAGAGCAGATGTTGACAGCTGCGGAGTAATTCGGATCATATCCTTCATCCTTCTCAAGCGGTGACAGAATGGATCCCATTGCTGATGTGGCAGCCACAGAAGATCCGGAAACAGCCCCGAAGAACATATTTGCAAGCACATTTGTCGCTGCGAGATACCCGGGAATTCTGCCCACCAAAAGCCGTGCCAGACGAACCAGTCGTTTAGCTATCCCGCCTTTATTCATAATGTTTCCCCCCAGCGAAAAAAACGGAAGTGCGAGAAGGGAAAAGCTATCCAACCCTGAAAAGCAGCGCTGTGCAGCGGTTAAGGAGAAAACATCCGCCGGCATGCCTGCTGATAATGCTGTAAGCACTGACGCTATGCCAATTCCGGCAGAGATCGGCACTCCCGCCAGCAGCAATACAAAAAAAGAGCCAAAGAGAACTATTATAGATTGTCCAACCATTATTCTTCTCCTTTCTTCCTGAGGGACAGAAACTTCACAAGTTTCAGGATTCGCGCGAGAATAATCATGATACCGCAGATCGGTTCTATAAGGTAAAGCGTTCTCATGGGTATATGCATAACAGGGGAAATATTGGTCGCATTCGCAACCAGTTTAATGCCTCCAATGACAAACACATAAAAAACAAAAAACAAAATTGCGAGTTCAATCAGAACGCTCAGAATTATCTTAAAAGTCCCGTGTGCCCGATCCGTAACCAATTCCAGAGCAAGATGCTCATCCTTATAAAAGCAATAAGCAGCTCCTATAAACGAAGCAATGATCAGCATGTACCGGAGAAACTCATCCGTAACGGTTGATGGATTGCCTAAAACCGAGCGGCTGACGACCTGCCATGTGCCGCCGACGATCAATAAGCCCATTGCTGCAGCCATCAAAAACCGCATAACATTGTCCAGGATTTTTTCAATTTTTTCCAAAATACAGCCTCCTTGTTACAAAGCTTGTTCCATTTGTCTTTCATTTCTCTGCTAGGCCTGTTATTCTGCATTCTGGATCCGCTCTACAAACGCATACGTGGCGGGATCATTGGCTTTCAGGTTGTCATAAATGGACTTACATGCCTGCTTAAAAGCATCCGTGTCCACATCTGTAACAAATTCAACCCCCTTCTGTTCTGCGGTTTCACGTACTTCCGCTTCGAAAGCATCCCATGCAGCTTTGTAGGAGTTCGACATTTCCGCTGCAGTCTCTGTGAGTACGGCCTTCTGTGCGTCGCTAAACTGATCCCATACTTTTTTTGAAATGATGATAATATCCGGAATCCTAGTGTGCTCGTCAAAGCAATAATACTTTGTCACATCGGCATGGTCCCTCATTGCAGTAATGTTGTTCTCTGCACCGTCCACCACATGGTTCTGCATTGCAGTATAGATTTCGCTGTAACTCATCGGATTTGCTGCCCCACCCATTGCCGTCATCATATCAATAGCCATCTGGCTGTCCATTGTACGAATTTTTAGTCCTGAGAGATCTGCAGGGGTCCGGATCGGTTTATTTGTCGTATAAAATGAACGGGCTCCCGAATCAAGCCATGTCAGACCGACAAATCCATCTCCTTCTGTAAGTTTATACAGGTCTCCTGCTATATCACCATCCATTACATTATAGTAGTGTTCCTTACTGCCGAAGATATATGGAACAGAAACAACGTTCCACTCTGTTTTAAAATTGCCCAAAGTCCCGGCTGATACTTTTGTCATCTCAAGCTGTCCTGCCTGTATCTGGCCAATACAGTCCGCCTCCGATCCAAGTGTCCCGTTAGGGATTATCGTAATCTTGATAGTTCCTCCGGAAGACTCCTCAACAGCCTTCGCCCATGCCTGCATGGCAATATGAACCGCGTGATCTTCCGCAAGGTTATGCGCCAGTTTTAAATTGAACGTCTGTTCTGCCTCTGTTCCGAATCCGCTCCCTCCGGCAGACTGGTTTGAATTACCGCCGCTGCCCCCACAGGCTGAAAGCACACTTACTGCCAAAACAGCGCTGAGAATAATTGCAATTATTCTTTTCATACATCCTCCCTTATTCTGAAGCGCATAAATAGCTGCTGCTCACGGCGCTTCTGCGCAAGCGGCAAAAATATGTAACTTATAGAAAATGTATCATCTCACCACCAATCAAACACAAACATGCCGTCCGGCTGTACTGACAAAAAAGGAGCACATCACATTTATTGTGATTAGCTCCCATTTTTGTATATGTATTTTTAGTTATTTTTCAGTTCTATCTCCGGCATCAGTTCTTCTGCCGTAACTTTGAGGATTTTTTCCAAAGTCTGTATTTCCTCAGGCGAGAAGCGTTCCCGTATTCTGTCCATTACCACATTCATATAATTATAGCTTATATTGTAATAGTCCATGTACTTCTGTGTCACTTCGAGATGATATTCCCTTTTATCATCTTCGGAACGCGTTTTTTTTAAATATCCTTTTTTGGCAAGATTCCCGACTTTATAGGCCGCGTTGGGGGACGAAAGGTTCGCCATTCTGGCAAACTCTGCCACTGTCGGAGTTCCTAATGCGTAAATAATCTCCATGCAGAACGTTTCCACAGTAGTGAGGGTGGCTTCTCTGTCCATTAACCGCTCAAAGACTTTCTGATAAAAGTGAAGTTTAAACTTCATGTATACTTCTGAAAACGCATCCTTTAGCATGACTATTGTTCTCCGATGTTGAGTGTTGTTTGGTGATAAAAACACTATATCAACTCCCGGAGTCAATTGCAAAGGTCAATTCCGCGGTCACCGCGGCTTCTCCATCCACATAGGCAACCGCCTTCCCGATTCCCACTGCCCCTTTCGACGCGGTAATCTCACAGCATAGTTCCAGCACATCTCCCGGAATGACCTGTTTTTTAAATCTCGCCTGCTTAATTCCTCCGAACAGCGCGATTTTTCCCTTGTTCTTCTCTTCGGTCAAAATAGCTACGGCTCCTGTCTGAGCCAGAGCTTCAATGATCAGTACCCCCGGCATCACATGTTTTTCGGGGAAGTGACCCATAAACTGCATTTCATTGGCCGATATGCATTTTATGCCCCTGGCCCGGATACCCGGTTCGCATTCGAGAATGCGGTCAACCAGTAAAAAAGGATACCTATGGGGCAGAATTTTTTGAATCTGGTTCGAGTTCAGTTCCATTCACTCTGCTCCTTTATCTTTTTAAAAACAATACTAGCGTTATGCCCTCCAAATCCAAGAGAATTTGACATAGCCGAGTGTACATGTGCTCTCCGCGCAGTGTTCGGAACAATGTCAAGATCGCATTCGGGATCAGGTTTCAGATATCCGATCGTCGGCGGTACTATGTCGTCTTTAACGGACAGTACGGTAAAGACGGCTTCCACCGCGCCACTCGCTCCGAGAAGATGCCCAATCATTGATTTCGAGGAGCTGACCATGAGATTTTTTGCCGCCTCGCCAAAAGCCAGGTGCATAGCAGCCGTCTCTCCCTTATCGTTCAGCGGAGTGGAGGTTCCATGGGCATTTACATAATCCACTTTGTCAAGTCCCGCTTCACGAAGGGCATTTTGCATACAAATAGCTGCCATTCTACCATCTGGCATGGGAGCCGTTACATGATAGGCGTCACATGTGGTACCATATCCGGCGATCTCGCAGTATATTTTGGCGCCTCTTTTTATGGCGTGCTCATACTCCTCCAGAATTAACGCGCCTCCGCCTTCTCCCATTACAAATCCATCGCGTTCCGCGTCAAACGGAATTGAAGCGCGGAATCGATCCTCAGAAAAACTGAGCGCCTTCATCGCTGTGAATCCGCCTATCCCAAGCTCATTGATGCTTGCTTCTGAGCTGCCGCAGAGCATAACTTCCTGATATCCGTCTTTAATCTTGCGAAATGCCTCACCTATGGAATTGGTTCCGCTGGCACAAGCCGTCACAACGGATGTACAGATCCCGTGAAAGCCGAATCGGATCCCCAGATGACCGGCAGCCATGTTGGAGATCGCCATGGGAATAAAATGGGGTGAAATTCTGTCATACCCCTTTTTACTGCCCTTCTGATCCTCTCTCTGAATCGTCGTCAGCCCTCCTATTCCGCTGGAGTAAATAATGCCGCACCGATCCGGATCCTCTTCGTCCATGTCAAGCCCCGCGTCGTCAAAAGCCTGCTGAGCGGATGCGATAGCAAAAAGTGCGAAGGAATCAATTTTCCGGATCTCGGTTTTATCCAGATACTCTTCCGGGTGAAAATTCTTTACCTCCGCTGCCAGTTTGACGCGGGAAGCTGATGTGTCATAGTGTGTGATCGGCCCAATACCGCAAGTTCCCTTTTTGGCGGCCTCCCAGCTCTCCTGTGCCGTATTTCCGATGGGCGTAACAGCGCCCACTCCCGTTACAACGACTCTTCTCATATCGCCATACCTCCGTCCACACAGAGCACCTGCCCGGTGATATACCTGCTTTCCTCTCCAGCGAAAAAAGCGACCGCACATGCTACATCTTCCACACGGCCTGCCCCGCCCATAGGAATTTCCGCCAGCGAAGCGTCTCTTGCATTCGCTGTCATTTTGCCGGTCATATCCGTCTCAATGAACCCGGGCGCCACTGCATTTACCGTTATTCCCCGTGAGGCCAGCTCTTTAGCCAAAGACTTCGTCATTCCGATTACTCCCGACTTGCTCGCCGCATAGTTGAGCTGACCGGCGTTTCCTCTGACACCGACTACGGAACTCATGTTCACGATACGCCCTCTTCTCGCACGGATCATGAACCTTGATACGCCTCTCATCATATAGAACGTGCCTTTAAGATTCACATTGACTACTGCGTCAAAATCCTCATTTTTCATGCGCATTGTAAGTCCGTCCCGGGTGATGCCCGCATTATTAACGAGAACGTCGATGTGACCGCCTCCAAACCAAGATGCCTGCGCGATGAGTCTGTCGCACTGGTCCGAATTCGATACGTCTGCCTGCACTTTCAGAACGCGGGCTCCCTTTTCCTCGCACAGTCTTTCCGTCTCCTCCGCAGCCGGTGCATCCGACTGGTAACTGAACACAATGTCCATTCCTATTTCCGCCAGTTTTACGCAGACCGCTCTCCCGATGCCGCGGCTTCCACCCGTCACCAGTGCCAGTTTTCTATCGCTCATTTTCTATCACCTTCCTGAAATCATCGGTTGAATCAATACTGCTGACTCTGATCCCGACCCCTTTTTTTCTGGCTGTTCTTTTTAAGAAACCCGCCATCGTATTCCCCGGTCCTATTTCCAAAAAATCCGTATATCCCCGATCGAGGAGGCTCATGAGATCCTGCTCCAGATAAACACTGCTCTGAACCTGACGCACCAGCAGGTCCTTAAGGTCAGCCTCTCCGGCAAAGGTCCCCGTCACATTCATGGCCACTGGGATCCGCGGTTTGGCGAAGTGCATATTTTTAAAGTATGCCGCGAGTGCTTTCCCCGCCGGTTCCATGTAGCGGGTGTGGAATGGGCCGCTTACATTAAGCCGGACGCATCGCTTTGCGCCGAGGCTTTTGAGTTTTTCTTCCGCCTCGGAAACCGCGGTCTCTTCTCCACAGATCACCGCCTGCCCGGGACAATTGTAATTTGCAACTGTTACATACCCGCTTTTGACGCTCTCACACACATCGCGGATGACCTCACTCTCACACCCCATGACAGCGCTCATAGCAGACTCGATTCCCATCCCGGTCTCCATCATGACCTTCCCGCGGAATCTGAGAATATTTATGTACCTTTCTTCTGTAAATACACCTGCCGCATATAGAGCTCCGTATTCTCCGAGGCTCAACCCGCAGGCGGCTTCCGCTTCAATTCCGTGTTCGGAAAGCAGGCGCGTAACACCGGCTGCAAATATGGCCATACAGACCTGTGTGTTCTCTGTTTTGGACAGTTCCTCTGCCGGTCCCTCGTGCATCAGTCTTATAAAATCCGTGCGCATGTTCAGGCTGTCTAAAAAGGATCGATAGGAAGGATATTCCTGATAAAAATCTAGTCCCATTCCAACCTTTTGGCTTCCCTGCCCGGCGTACAAAAATACTTGACGCGTTTTCACTTTATATGCTCCCTGTACTCTTCTATAATCTCATCTATAAGCTCTTTTACGGAAAGAATCTTATCCACTCTTGCCGCGTTTTCTCCGGCAAAAAACAGCCCATCTTCCAGATTTCCCTTCACCGCTTCGATCAGCGCCCGGCTGATACAATAAGGAGTCTCCTTCTTTTTGCAGGTGCGAAGGCAGTTATTACAGCGCACGGCCGGATATCTTTCCCCCCGACGCAGTCTATGGATCAGTGGCGTTACAATAGCTCTTGCCGACATTCCTACGGGGCTTTCGATGATCTCAATATCCTCTTCCCCAGCCTCCACAATCGCCTTCTTAAAGGCAGGATCCGCGTCACATTCCGTCGTTGCGATAAAGCGGGTCCCGATTTGAACTCCGGCCGCGCCTTCCTTTATCAGCTTCGCCATATCCTTACCGTCGAATACGCCGCCCGCCACAAATACCGGGATATCACCCGCCGCTTCCTTGACCTCCCCCAGCAGAACGGAATTGTCCTTACATGTGCCTGACGACAATTCTTCTCCGGAAAATCCCAGATGTCCCCCTGCCATATACCCTTCCAGCACGAAGAAATCCGGCTTTTTGTGATATTGTCTCTCATAATGCCTCAAAAGGATCCTCGCTGCCCGTCCGCTGGATATGATCGGAGCAAATAAAGCGTCAGTTCCTTCCACCAGCTCCGGAAGATGCAGGGGAAGCCCTGCTCCGGAAATGATCACATCCGCGCCGAACCGGGCTGCACATCTGCAGGTTTCCGCATAGTTTGTTACGGCATACATCACATTTACGCCCACAAGCCCTTTCCCTGCGGCGATCTCTTTTGCTTTCTCAATCTCTCTCTTTAAGACCCTCAGGTTGGCCGCATGAGGGTCTGTTTCAAAATCCGGTTCCGCGTATCCGGCATTGACTGAACTTATCACTCCTATGCCACCGCAACGCGCAACGTGGCCTGCCAGATTGCCCAGGGAGACTCCGACTCCCATCCCGCCCTGGATCAGGGGAATTTTCAACTCTTTTGTTCCTATTTTCATACCAGAGATGTCTCCTTGAGCACACGTTCAGCTTCACGGTACATATCTTCAAATATTATCTTAACAGGACGGATTTCCCGGATTTGCCCCGCGACCTGACCAGCCATGAGAGATCCCGTATTTATATCACCCTCCATGACAGCCCTTTTTAGAGCTCCTAATGTGAATTTTTCCAGTTCCAAAAGGTCCGCTCCGGCCTTCTCCCTCTTGACATATTCGCGTGCCATTTTGTTTTTCAGGATTCTCACAGGTGTGCCGGCAATTCTCCCCGTGACGATGGTAGAGTTGTCCCCCGCTTTAATAATTGCCTGCTTGTACGCCTTATGGATCGGACACTCTTCCGACGCCAGAAGGCAAGTTCCCATTTGAACTCCTGTTGCGCCAAGAGCAAAAGCCGCCGCCAACTGCCTGCCATCAGCTATTCCTCCGGCTGCTATGACCGGAATTGAAACTGCATCCACAACCTGAGGAACCAATGTCATAGTCGTCATCTCCCCTATATGGCCTCCGCTCTCACAGCCTTCCGCGATGACTGCGTCTGCGCCGAGTTTCTCCATTCTTCTTGCCAGCAGTACACCGGAGACCACAGGAATCACCCGCATATTGTTTTCCTTCCAATGATTAATGAAACGTCCGGGATTCCCTGCACCTGTTGTTACAATTTTTACTCCTTCCTCGACGATCAACTCCGCCATCTGCGCCGCCTCCGGGTTCATCAGCATCAGGTTGACGCCAAAGGGCTTGTCCGTCATGCTCTTACAGATCCGGATATGCTCTCTTAACATATCCGTGTTCATGCCCCCGGCCCCGATCAGTCCGAGTCCCCCCGCATTACTTACAGCCGCCGCGAATGCCCCTGTTGCAATATTTGCCATCCCCCCCTGTATAAAGGGGTATTTGATGTTTAACATTTCCTGCAATTTCACCAATTTCACCTTACTGTTCCTCCATTAACAGTCCGCTCCAGCTCAGCCCGGCGCCAAATCCCACAAGAATGATCCGTCTGCACTTTCTCAAAATTCCCTTGTCTTCGCATTCGCTGAGCGCAATGGGAATGCTGGCTGCCGATGTGTTTCCATATTCACTGATGTTCAGGAAAAACTTGTTTTCGTTTCCGGGAAAGCGCTTCTGAACATAGCGGATGATTCTCTCATTTGCCTGGTGGCATATAACAAGATCTATATCCTCCATGGACAGCTTCGCCTCGTCCAGAATTTCTGTAATTGCCTGTGTAAGAACTGTAACCGCAAATCGGAAGACTTCGTTTCCCCTCATGGTCAGGAACGCCGGATACTTTCCTGTTCCAGGGCAGCATAGCGCTTTCAAATCCCCTCTCGCCCATGTTTTTTGTATCGTTCTCCCTAAAGATTTCTCAAGCAAAACAGCGCCCGCTCCGTCGCCAAAAAGAACACAGGTGGAACGATCTGCGGGGTTAAGAATTCCGGATAATTTCTCCGCTCCTATAAGCAAAATATACTTTTTATCCATATTGCTGAACAGCCCTCTTGCCACAGCCATCCCCATAAGAAAACCGGAGCACGCCGCGTTAAGGTCGAGGGCAAATATATCTTCAGACAAACAGCATTCTTTCTGTATAATACAGGCCGTGGAAGGAAAGGCGTAATCCGCCGTTGTAGTGGCCACCAGGACAGCTCCTATCTCATCCGGATTAATTCCCGCTTTTTCTATAACCTTTTTTGACGCCCGCACTGCGAGAGACGAACAACTTTCTTCTTCACAATAATATCTGTTTGATATGCCGGTCCTCGTCCGAATCCACTCATCGCTTGTATCCACTTGCAGGCTGAGGTCATAATTGCTGACCTTTCTGTCCGGCAGCGCCCTGCTGCTGGCTCTGATACGAATTCCGTTCATCTGCTGCTCCTTTTCTATAAGCGGCTCCTGCCGCTTTGTCAAGACTTCGTATTTTCTGATATCTCATGGTGGCCAGCCTGGCAGGATTGATTCTCATCAATTCCTCCAGTGCTTTGGTGAGCATCATGTCGATTGAATCATAGACGTCTCCTTCCTCTGAAATTACCTCATCGATCAGCCCGTATTCCTTCAGGTCTTCCGCTGTGATTTTCATAAGCTCGCTTGCCTCCGGCGCGCGCTTGGCGTCCTTCCACAAAATACTGGCAAACCCTTCCGGAGAAAGAATCGAATATACTGCATTTTCAAGCATACAGATTCTGTCCGCCACCGCCAGAGCCAGCGCCCCCCCGCTGTTTCCTTCCCCTGTGATGATCGCGATCGAGGGAGTCCTCATTGCGCTCATAAATGCCAGACATTCTGCAATAGCGTTGCTCTGTCCATTACTCTCCGCCTCCATCCCCGGATAGGCCCCGGGAGTATCGATGAATGTGATCACCGGGCGGTGAAACTTTTCCGCCTGCAGCATCAGCCTTTTCGCTTTTCGAAAACCTTCCGGCGATGTCATACCGAAGTTGTATTGTATCTGCTCCTCGGTCGTTTTCCCCTTTTTTTGGCCAATCACAGTAACAGGAATACCATGAAACATAGCTATTCCGCCTGTGAGCGAAGGATCGTCTTTGTACAGTCTGTCTCCGTGAAGCTCTATAAATCCCTCAAACAGATGCTGTATATAGTCCCTGACAGAAGGACGCTCTTTACTTCTTGCAATGAGCACCTTTTCATATGCTGCGACGCTTTCCCTTGTCCTGTTTTCCATTTCATCTTCTTTCTATCCCGTGCAGGTACAGAATATGATTCAGCACCCGGCGCCACTTTGTCCTCTCGACAATCTTGTCAATCATTCCGTGCTCGAGCAAAAACTCTGATCTTTGAAATCCCTCCGGCAATTTTTCCCCTATGGTCTGCTCTATGACCCTCGGTCCGGCGAAACCGATCAGGGCTTCCGGCTCCGCGAGAATTATGTCGCCAAGACTCGCAAAGCTCGCGCTCACCCCGCCGGTTGTGGGATGCGTGAGACAGGAAATATAGAGTCCGCCTTTTCTCTTGAAGGCCTCTATGGCCGCCGACGTCTTGGCCATTTGCACCAGTGAAAACATACCTTCCTGCATTCTCGCTCCTCCGCTTGCGGAAAAGATGATCAGAGGCAGATTCTTCTTTCCCGCATACTCGGTCAACAGCGTTATTTTCTCTCCCACTGCGTATCCCATACTTCCCATCAGAAAGCTTCCATCCAGAAAGCCAATTGCCACTTTTTTCTGATGAATTTTTGCTGTTCCGGCAATACAGGCATCCGACTGCTGAAGTTTTTCCTGAAAGCGCTTCTTCTTTGTCTCATATCCAGGAAAGCCAAGGGGATCCGGCGAATCAACCGTCCTGAACATTTCTTTAAAACTGTCCCGATCACAAATTTCCCGGATTCTGGATTGAACACTGTCTTCTCTTTCTAACTTGTTTGTGTTCTCTCCCCGCTCCCTCATCTTGATCAAAGAACGCCAGCTCTTCTTTTTACGGCTGTAGACCTCTTTTATACTCATATTTCTTTCAGGCCTTCCTTCATCCAACTTTCAAGTTCTTCATGATTTTTTTCCCAAAAGCCCGTGTCATACTTCCCTTTTATAAAATCAGGATGGAAGGTAACCAGATGCATCAGATCTGCATTAGTCTCAACGCCCTGTATAACCAGTTCTTCCAGTGCACGGCGCATACGTCTTACTGCTTCCAGTCTGCTCCTCCCGCTCACAATGATCTTAGCCAGCAGTGAATCATAAAAAGGAGTTACATTATATCCTGTAAATAGATAGCTCTCCGTTCTGACTCCAAACCCGGATGGGAAGTGTAATGCTGATATCTCACCGGTCGTTCCGGCATTGATCCTGCATTCTATCGCGTGTTTATATATAGAGATATCCTCCTGTCTGTAATTCAGCTGCATCCCTGCAGCAATACGGATCTGCTCACGGATCAGGTCAATCCCCGTTATCTCTTCAGTCACAGGATGTTCAACCTGAATCCTGGTATTCATCTCAATAAAATAGAATCTTCTGTTTGCGTCCACCACAAACTCGACAGTGCCCGCAGAGTTATATCCTGCTGCTTTTGCCGCCCTGACCGAGCATTCTCCCATCTCTGCCCGAAGCGACTCGTTCAGGAAAGGAGAAGGGGCCTCTTCCAGGATTTTCTGGTTGTTCTTCTGAACAGAACAATCCCTTTCTCCGAGGTGAATGATGTTCCCCAAATGATCTGCCAATATCTGAATTTCTACATGATGAGGATTGATAATAAGTTTTTCCAGATATAAATCGTCATTTCCAAATGCGGCTTCAGCCTCTGCCGCCGCGGCATCAAAGGCTCTTTCCATATCGTTTTCAGACCAAACTTTGCGAATGCCCTTTCCACCCCCTCCCGCAGACGCCTTTATCATTACGGGATATCCGATCTTTCCCGCTTCCTCCCTCGCCTCCTCTGCGGATCTCACAAGCCCTGCCGAACCCGGTACTACCGGAACGCCATTTTGCATCATTAGTTTCCTTGCGGACTGTTTGTCGCCCATCTTTCTGATTACATCAGACGAAGGTCCTATGAAACAAATTCCCTGTTCTTCGCACAGTTGTGCAAAGTCTGCGTTTTCTGACAAAAAACCGACTCCCGGATGGATCGCATCACAGCCAAGGCGTCGAGCCGCTTCAAGGATCGTTTCTTTTTTCAGATAACTTTCGCTGCTCTTGGCAGGCCCTATGCAGAATGATCCTCCCGCAAGCATTACTGGAAGGGATCCTTCGTCGGCCTTCGAATAGATCACAACTGATTCGATCCCCATCTCCCTGCAGCAACGCACGATCCTCACTGCGATCTCCCCTCTGTTGGCGATCAATATCCTTCTAAACATATCGGATTAATACCTCATCATATGCGACCAGCTCTCCGTCTTTTACTAGGATCTCATCGATGACACCATCTTCAGCCGCAGTTACTTCGTTCATCAGCTTCATCGCCTCAATGATCCCAACGACATCACCCTTCCTGATTCGTTGACCAGGCTTCACAAAAACTTCCGCGTCCGGAGAGGGTGCTCTATAAAAAACTCCTGCCAGAGGCGCCTTTAGCTCTCTGGCAGTCATCTTATCTTTCGTTCCTTCGGGAATCATGGACGGAGCATCCTCCGTTAGTTGAACAAGATCCTTCTTTCCGGTTTTTCTTAATCGGATCGAGTCGCCTCCAAGCGTCATATCCAGTTCCTCTAATGTAGAACCTCCAAACCGCTGTATTAGATCAAAAACATCCTGAATATCCATAGATATTTCCTTACGCTTTCTTTCTGTCAATATAGGTGACAATATCTTCTACAGTCACGAATTTGGACAGCGCCTCTTCCTCAATAGTAAGGCCAAAAGCCTCTTCCAATTCCATGCTAAGCTCCATAGCATCTAAAGAATCCAAGCCTATGTCCTCCTTGATCCTGGCTTCCATTGTGACTACCGCCTCATCGCAGGCAACTGTTCCGACAATAATCTCTTTTACTCTCTCAAAACACATATCGAATGTCCTCCTCGTTTATTCTATTTAAATATATTTATCTAAATTATTTTATCTAAATATATTTAATTAAAATTCTAGCAAAAAACTGGCGGATGTCAACAAGTATTTTGAAGCATCAAAGATATTCAACTACTTACTCATTTTGCCCCAAATACCGCCCATGGAAAGAAAAGAAAGAGCGCCGGAAACAAACAAAATCAGTCTAATCGCCTCCCGCACAGCCTGCCTTGCAGATATCATTGCAATTCCTTTAGCAGCATCCTTGATCTGTAATACTTGAAATTGGAACTGTCTGGACTCCCATGCATAGACCACCGGCTCAACGATTACTGAGAAAACGCAAAGGAGTATGGAGGAAACGATGACCACAGCCCTGATTCCGTTCTCCGTCTTAATATGTGACAACATAATAAAGTAGAAACACCCAACACCCGCAAAACCGACACCACACACCAGGGGGGCAATAGATATAACTCGGCTCTCTTCAAGACCGGTCACCCCCATCCACTCAGGTTTCGCTGCAAAAAGAAAACACAGTATGACACAGATTGCCGAAAGGAAAAGTGCTTTTTTTTGAAGAGTCTTTATGGTTTTTGTCGTCATTCAAAATCCTCTTAAATATTAGTCATATAAGCCGATGGCTTTAAGAGACATCTTCATCTATCTCCATCTTTGCACGTATTATTTTTTTTGTTGCATTCTTTATGAACGGATTGTTGCGAATCTTGAATGAGGTAATCGCTCTGTATGAAGGCTGGCCGCTGTTGTATTTATCAAGAATGTTTTGAAGACTGTCTGAAACACTTTCCGAAGTGAGTTTTCTCGCCTCCATGACTTCGGGATCAGGAAAAATGCGTGCGACAAGACCATTACCTTTCTCATCGCCGCTGATGACCACTTCTCCTATGAGCTCATCTGACAAAAGGGCGTTTTCAATTTCTTCAGGCGATATGTTTTCCCCGTTGCTTAGTATGATAAGATTCTTCAAACGGCCTGTTATATAAAGATATCCATCTTCGTCCATATATCCCAGATCACCCGTGCGAAGCCAGCCTTCAGAAAAAGCTTCTTCTGTCTCCTTAGACATTTTGTAGTATCCCTTCATAACGTTTGAGCCCTTAACCTGGATCTCTCCATCAACAAATCGAATCTGCATATTGGGAAGCAGCTTCCCAACAGATCCCGGACGATTGCCGTTTTCGCCGTTTGTGCTGATAGTAGGGGAGCACTCGCTCATTCCGTATCCTTCACAAACTTCGATTCCGAAACTTTTGAACAAATCAATATAAGAAGCATCCAAATGAGCTCCGCCGGAGAAAATATATTTCAGGTTTTTTCCTAACAGCTGCATGGCTATTTCTCTTTTTGGCATGGGCGCATCTATTGCTGCAAGTCTCTTTCCGAGCGTCTCAATCATAAGAGGAACCATCAAAATGATCTGTGGCTTGATAAGACCGATGTTCCGCACCAGGTGGAGAAGTGAATCGTTGATGTATATCTCTGCTCCGCACGAAAACCCTTTTAGCCAGTCCATAACCAGACAATATGCATGATGTATGGGAAGTACAGACAGCATCTTCGTTCCGGGTTCAAAGGAAACAAACACATTATCCACATCGTCATATAGATTGCGTTGTGTCAACATTACTCCCTTAGGTTTACTGGTAGTGCCGGAAGTAAAGATTATCGTGCAAACATCATCCGGCAAAGGGCGATTGTTTTCTGGAATTGCATCTCCTTTTTCTGCCGCTATAAATTTCGACAAATAAACCACGTCTTTCTGCGAACTATTCCCTTCCCCCATAATTATAAAAAGCCGTACAGCAGGGCAATTTTGTTTTACATCTTCTATAATCGAAACCATTTTCTGTGAAATGAAAAGGGCTTCCGAATCCGATCTGTTAATAAGATCGCAGATCTCTGCCGTGGGAAGTGCTGCATCAAGCGGCACGCTCGTCATTTTGATACTTACAATTCCCAGATAAACGGCTATCCAATCGTAGGAGCTTGTTCCAATTATGGCCGCTGTTTTTCCTTCAAAGTCATTCTTGAGCAGTGCAGAAGCAACTTTATTCTTTGTTTCATTCAATTCACGGTATGTTTTCCCAAAAACCTGTTTCTTTTCAATCCAACGTACCGCCACATAGTCCGGATATTCTTCTACTGTTTTCTCAACGATTCCCGCAATAATACGCCTGTCAGACATTTTTGACCTCCTCATGCCTATCTTTTTCACTTCTTGCCTGAAAAAGGTAAATACCTACAAGTAAAGCGCCCGCCTGAACGCTCATCCCTAAGAGAGAAGTGTGTTCATGTAGTCAATTGCTTCTCCGATTGTTGTGATGCGAACTGCATCCTCCTCTTCCAGTTCCATATTAAAAGTGTCTTCCAGGTCACCGAGAAACGTCATAAAACTCAGGGAATTAAAGCCGAGATCTTCACGGAAACGCATATCATCTGTAATCTCTGAAGCGTCTTTTTCGCAATATTTTGCTACAAGTTCCAAAAAATTTTTCCTTTGATCCATCGTACAGCCTCCTTTTCTGTTATCGGGGTTAGTAATCACATTTCATTACACATGCCTGTGCCGGAAGACGCAAAAATGTTGTATATTTGTGATTGTTTTGCAGATATCTTCAGGACGTGCTTATCAGTTCACCGATCGTAATGTCCGGTTCGTCAACACCACGGAACATCATCTTCATCATGTAATAGTAAAGCTTTTGAATGTCATCGTAAGTCAACACAGCTTTTTGGTAATGAAAATCAAAAATCATACCGCCGTCGTTCGAACTGTGGGTGACCGTGAGATAAATTTGTTTTGTGGCAGCTCCATTTGGATACCATACAGATCGTGTCTGAAACCCTGCAAGATGCTCGTTCTGCATACGCACAGGCATTGGCTGATACGTAAGGGACATGGAAATATATTCCGTGTTTTCAGGCGCCCCATAGACATCTTTCAGCATCTTATCCACTGCTACAGGGTCATAATTGCAATGAAGATAGATTCTGTTCTGAACATTCTGAACCTCATACAAGGCATCCAGAAATTCTGTGTCCGGAGGTATAATAGTGCGGCAGGGGAATGAAAGCACACGGCTTCCGCCGCAGGTCCATTCCGCATGAGTGGATCTGCGTGAAACAAAATTACGCAGAGTAATATCGTCCTGGCCGCCGTTCGTTTTGGAAAGATAGGTTCGCATGGCGAGGAGAATCAGGTTGGTCATGGAAACTCCCTGAGTAGCACAAAAATCCAATAGAGTTTGTGTGGCTTCCGGTTCAAGATGGAAATCCGCTACACCGACAGAGCGGTCTTTTGTCTCAACATCCGCTGCCCGAAGGCTCTTGTCTCCATGCTTTTTACGAGCTTCCTGCAGTATCCGAGGACCTCTGACGTCAGAATAGATCGGTTCTCCGTTTTCTGTCAGATAATCCCTCCAGAACTTTTCGTCCTTATCTTGCCGTTTTTTGTTTTCCAGCTTTTTTAAATCACTTTTGAGCACTTCCTCAAACGACGCCAGCGGTTTCGGATACTCAGACCCGAAGCGATAATGGCAATAAAGCTCCATAATGTCATTAACCATAACTATGAGCCCGGAGGAATCTACAAGGCGATGGTCAATATGAATATACATCCCGTTATATCCCTCCGGCATGCGAAGCATAGTGATCTCGACCATTGGAATTTCGGGATCTTTGAATTCTTCAAAGGTCTTCTCCTGCAGAAACGCGTCAGCTTCTTCCATCGTCATTTCTGAGAGATCCATAAAAGGCACGTCTCTGTCGTCCCGTTCCGCAATATACTGCCGGACAAATCCATCCTCATCCGGTGCGGTGAAGCGTAATCTAAGGCATTCATAGCGTCTGTACTCGTCCTGAATACATTTTTTCAAAAGATTGAAGTCGATCTCCGTCTGAAGACCGGAAAAGACGCTTATGTTGCAGCAGCGCTGTGTGCCGGTTTCACGGATCGGAAGATACTGCAGCATCTGACCGACGTTCAGGGGGTAAAGTGTTCTTTCCATAAGAAACCTCCTATCTTGTTTTGTGCTCATATTGCTTCAGCATCAGTAGCTGCTGCTATGGCCTGTGCGGCAATATCGCTCACTTCATCGCTTATCGCCTGCCCCAGTTTGTTGTCACCCGATGATACTCCGATTCTCTTTTTCAGATGTTTCCAGCCTCCGATCCGCTGTGAAAACAACCACTCCCTCATCTGCTCGTCTTTATAGACAACTTCCCAGCAAAAATGGGGGCTCTGCCAAAACACCTGCTTTTCCGGATATCGGGTGACGCGGTATTTGATTCCGGCTCCGTCTAGAGCAGCCAGTGTAGGATCCAGAGTATATGCGGGTACAATCAGAGGATCATCTGCTGAATGAAAGATCCAAAGAGGCGTATTCTTAAGAGCCATGATGCGCTGAGGGTTTGCTGCTCCGCACGCAATCACCATAGCCGAAAATGAGTCAGGATGATCCATTGCAAGAACATAAGCTCCAAAGGCACCTGATGAAATTCCCGTAAGATAACGCCTTCTGACATCAACACTGTATTCTGTTTCAATCTTTTGGATCAGACGCCATGCGACAGTCAGCTGAGGCATCGGCCAGAATGGGGAATCCGACCTTTTTCGTATGAACTGGTTCAGTGTGGTCCAGTTGTCATCCTCGTCGTAACGAATTCCGCACTTGGGGACAAGCACGACGCATTGATTGCGGCCAGACTCTGAATCTTCCGCAAATACAGTTGCCATCTGCGTTTTTTTGAGAACCGCGGAGATCGGCTCCTGTATCTCTCCGGTGCCGTGCAGGCAAATGACCATCGGGTATTTCCTGGCGGGGTCATAGTCCGTTGGCACATAGAGCATATATGGCATTTCAATGCCGTATTCCTCATCATAAAAAGAGCGCTCGTCAAACAACTCGCGGACCTTTTTGCCGCAGTCTCTATGGATATGAATTCTATATTGGTCGGTGCCGTGCATACTGCTTCCGGCATCAATCGTAACGTTCACGTCAAGATCCTCTTCGAAGCACGCTTCTCTCTTGTCCAGGCGAATGATGTAGCCGCCGAAAAAGTCATAGTAGGGGATCTCGGATCCCGCGATATAATCTCCCATTTCCAGATCAATGCCTGCATAGCCAAAACGCCCTGCGTCACGATCTGCACGAATACTGATATAAAACTCCGGATTATAATCCAATCTCAGAAGCACACCAAAACAGTCCGTGGGTACAGCCGCCTCGTAACTCTTGATGTTCGGATCAAATCGGATCAGACTTTTTGGCGAAGCGTTTATAGTAAGCCTGATATCGCTGACAGGGTTCAAATCAACCTACTCCTTCTCTGTCTCATGTAGCTTATGATTATAGTTCTCACAAACAATTATATTTTCTTCCTACTAACGCTTTATAAACTCTCGAAAGAAGTGTAGTCCGCCAGTAGCTTCCCTCTCACATAAGTTTTCTGAGGTTGATCATTTCAATGGCTCCGAGCGCGCAGTCGTATCCCTTGTTTCCGGCTTTACTGCCCGCTCTTGCAATGGCCTGATCGATGTTCTCTGTCGTTACAAGACCGAACATCACCGGTACGCCGGAAGTTAGAGCAATCTGTGCTATTCCTTTAGAAACCTCATTGCATACATAGTCATAGTGTGACGTCTGGCCGCGGATCACACAGCCCAAGCAGATGACGGCATCATACTTTCCGGAGATCGCCATAGCCTTAGCAATTACGGGGATCTCAAACGCCCCCGGAACCCAAGCCGCTGTTATATTGGACTCCTCGACCCCATGCCGCACAAGTCCGTCCACCGCGCCTCCCAGAAGTTTGTTCACAATAATCTCGTTGAATCTGGATGCTACAATGCCGACCGTTATCCCCTTAGGCGCAACGACGTTCCCTTCCAGCAGATTGATTTTTCTCATAGCATGTTCTCCTTTCTTTCTTACAGCGCATATCGATTGAGGATATGCCCCATTTTCGTCTTCTTAGTCTCCAAATACCTTCTGTCAAATTTCTGCGGCTCAATCTCAATTGAAACACGCTCAGCAATACGAAGGCCAAATGAGCTGAGTTCGTAGATCTTGTCAGGGTTGTTTGTAAGGAGTTTTAAAGATTTTGCCCCGAGATCACGAAGAATCTGCGCGCCGACCCAGTATTCTCTGAGGTCAGCATCAAACCCCAGCCGGATATTAGCCTCCACTGTATCCAAACCCTTCTCCTGCAGTGCATAAGCTTTAATTTTGTTAATAAGGCCGATTCCTCTCCCCTCCTGGCGCATATACAGAAGGATTCCTCTTCCTTCTTTTTCGATCTTTTCCAGTGATTTCTGCAGTTGCAGGCCGCAGTCACAGCGCAAGGATCCGAAGGTATCACCTGTCAGGCACTCCGAATGTACACGGCACAGAACATTTTCCCCGTTTCCAATCTCTCCTTTGACAAGAGCAATGTGATGCTCGCCAGTAATGTCATTGATGTATCCGTACATTCGAAAACGTCCGTAAGCTGTGGGAAGGTCTGCTGCTGCTTCCCGTATAACATGTTTCTCATGTACTCTCAGGTAATCCTGCAGGTCACGTATCGTAATGGATTTCATGTTGTATTGGCTGGCCAGTTCCCACAGAGCTTGCGCCCTCATCATGGTTCCGTCTTCTGACATGACCTCGCAGCATACGCCGCACTCCGTCATTCCAGCTATGCGCAGCAAGTCGACTGTAGCTTCTGTATGGCCGTTTCGGACAAGAACACCGCCTCTGCGGGCGATCAGAGGAAAAACATGTCCCGGTCTTCTCAAATCGTCCGGCTTTGTGGCTGCATCCGCACACTTCATCATAGTCAGGGCGCGCTCCGCGGCGGAAATCCCTGTCGTAGTGTCGATGTGGTCAACTGATACAGTGAATGCTGTGTGATGATTGTCCGTGTTTTCCGCGACCATAGGCTGCAGACCTAACCGTTCCGCCACTTCAGCACTCATCGGCGTACAGATCAACCCCCTGGCGTGCATAGCCATGAAATTGATGTTCTCCTGCGTTGCGCACTGCGCCGCGCAGATCATATCTCCCTCGTTCTCACGGTCCGGATCGTCCGTGACGAGGATAATCTTTCCTCTTTTAAGGTCCTCGACAGCCTCCTCAATTGTGTTGTGCTTGTAACTCTGTGCTTTATCCATTTCCGAGTCCTCCAATTCAAAACCCCATGTCCCGCAGCTCTTCCATCGTGTAGGACACAGTTGATTCCACACGGCTTTTTTTCTCCGCCGCCCTACTCCCTGGATCCGAACCTTCTGAGTAAGCTTCTGGCGGGCTCATCAGCTTCTCTATATATTTGCCCATGATATCGTTCTCCAGATTTACGAGATCGCCTGCCTTTTTGGACAGAAGCGTTGTCTCTGCTGCCGTGTGCGGTATGATCGACACCTTAAAGACCTTCCCGTCGACATAAGCAACCGTCAGAGAGATTCCGTCAACAGCAACAGAGCCTTTCTCGACAATGTATCGCAGAATGTGCGGCGGCGCACCAATAGTGATCCAAACTGCATTTGCCTCCGGCACAACTGAGCGTATCGTACCGACACCGTCAATATGCCCAGCCACTATGTGGCCTCCAAACCGGCCATCCGCCGCCATTGCTCGCTCAAGGTTGACCTGATCGCCCGGACTGCAGCTGCTAAGGGCACTTCGACGAATCGTCTCCGCCATCACGTCTGCTGTAAACCCGTCAGGCTGGATCGAAACAACCGTCAAGCATATGCCGTTGACCGCGATACTGTCCCCTATCCCGGCATCCTCGAGCACCGTACGCGCCCGTATCGCAATGTTGCCTGACATCCCTGCAAGCCTTATATATTTGATTGTTCCTGTTTCCTCGACGATTCCTGTAAACATCTTTACCTCTTTTGCTTCCAATCCTGTATTGTGCGATAAGTAACGAGCAGATCTTTGCCTACTTTTTTGATCTGTTCCGCCTTTAATTGAAGAGCCTCATTCGGCACTTCAATGCCGATACCCTCGACAGGCGATCTTGCTCTTCCGCCGAATATCATTGGCGCGACAAACGCGTTTATCTCTTGCACGATGCCGGCCCGGAGCGCACTCTCGTTGAGTGTTCCGCCCCCTTCGAGCAGAATACTGTCAATTCCACGTTGCCCCAGACGCATCGTCAGTTCCCACAGATCAACTCCGTCATCCTGCACAGGGACATTCCACACCTCAACGCCTAAACGCCTTAGAATGTCAGCTTTGCGGCAAATGTCTTCCGGCCAGCATTCGCTTTTTTTGGGCAGCGCACATACCACAATGGTTTCATGCTCTGCAGCAGTTCTGCAAATCTGAGAATCTTCAGGAATACGAAGACGCGAGTCGCAGATGATGCGCACCGGATTTTTGCCGCCCGGAACCCTGCAGTTCAGCATCGGATCATCCGCAAGAACAGTTCCAATCCCCGCCATAATGCCCATACAGGCATTTCGCCATTTGTGTACCAGGTCTCTGGCTTCCGCTGACGTAATCCATTTAGAATCACCTGTCTTTGTTGCAATTTTACCGTCCGCGGTCATCGCATACTTCATCTTCACGTATGGCCTGCCCGTAGTGATATAGTGAAAATAGATTGGATTAAGTGCGTCGCACTCCTCACGCATGAAGTCTTCAACTACAATTATGCCGTGCTCTCTGAGCATCCTTGCTCCCTTCCCGCTAACTGCCGGATTAGGGTCTCTCGAGCCAATCACAACACGACTTATCCCATGCTCTATGATTGCTGCCGTGCATGGGGGCTGTTTTCCGTAGTGGCAACATGGCTCAAGTGTGACATAAATCGTTGCTCCTTGTGCCGGTTCCTTAAGCGCGCGCAGCGCTTCTCTCTCTGCATGAAGCCCGCCGTAATTATGATGCCACCCTTCCGAAATCACGTGCCCATTCTTCACGACAACTGCTCCAACCAACGGGTTCGGATTCACCCGCCCCTCCCCTTTGCGAGCCAGTTCTATGGCTCTCTTCATATAATAATGATCCGTCATATTCCTGCCTTCATGTAAAAGTTAAACACTTTGCCAAAAAGGGTCCTGTAGATTTCTCCACAGGACCCTTTGTGCCCCAAACCAGTCCGCATCATACATCCGGACCAGTTGTATGAAGCAACCCTAATCACATGATTACTAAACTTCTGTCATCCACAGCCCATGCAGATTACAGTATGCATATACAGCTAATGGTTTTTCTTCTCCCAGACAGAAGGTAACGCACGGTTTGGCTCCCGGATTCAGCACTTTCCTTTGGCCTCCGTTTTCCGTTTCCACATATACCCACTCGATAAAATGTTCTTGAATCATAGGATGGTCAACGCTGCCCACATTGACGGTCAGCTTGCCGTCATCCATTTTTACAACAGGAAGATGTTTTTCTCCGCTGGCTTCCACGGTGTTGGGAACCAGAGCCTCCATTTTCTCTCCGCAACATACAATCGGAACCCCGGAATCATTGATCATGCCAATTAAGTTGCCGCAATGACCGCACCTGAAAAATTTCGTCTTCAATAATAAAGCTCCTCCTTATCTTTTTTATAAATCTTACCGAGTCAGCACTAACGTCTTAACAACTGTTAGCAGCACTAACACACAATAAACGTTTGTATTCTGCCCGCATCATTTACGCGTTACTAATCAGTTTGTTTCCATATTGTATATTCAAGCTAACGAGGCCTGGTTTGTAATAATTCAGTAAGGATAATGCAATGAAAACAGAAAAAAAGACAACAAATAGAGTTATGATGCACTCAGTGCCCAAGGCAAGCAGAGGAAGTGCCAGAGACCTGACGGGACAGAGATTTGAACATTTGGTCGTGCTGTATCCCCTTGATCCATCTAACAGAACCACAACAGCTCTGTGGCGGTGCCGCTGTGACTGCGGTAACGAAGTAAATGTCACCTATCACGCGCTGACGCGGGGCAACAATAAGAGCTGCGGATGTCTGAAAAAAAAGTATCAGGCGTTGGTTCACGACAGACTGCACCTGATTGACGGCACGTGTGTAGAATGGTTGGTCGGAAGAAAAAGCAGAGTCGATAATGCCAGCGGTTTTCGAGGCGTATTTAAAAAGAAAAACGGGAAGTATTTGGCTTCGATAGGATTTAAGAAAAAAGTCTATTATCTTGGAACCTTTGATGATTATGATGAGGCTGTTGCTGAGAGACTAGTGTGGGAATCTTTAATCCATGACGGCTTTGTAAAAGCCCGCAGCCACTGGGTCAGTATGGCTGCGGAAGATCCTGAATGGGCCAGGCATAACCCTTTTGTATTTGATTTGGTGAAGGAGAACGGCGATCTGCGCATTATTAATTCGATGGAGAACGTAAAAGAAGCGTTCGGCGCCCCGCTTTAAAGCAGCGGGTAACCGTCCTCTCCGATCAGACCCGCCAGAATATATTCACCCCAGGAGTACTCAGATAAGAATTCCCCTTCAAACTTGGTGCGCGAGTCTCTGTTTTTATCTTTCCAATCATAATAGTCACAGTCAAAGAGGTCGGTATTGACCATCTGCCCTCTTGTTGTGGAAACCAGAAGATTCCTGACCCCCGCCTCTTTCAGCGTAGATTTAAGGCGCCGAAGTGCATTGTAGTAAACACTCATAAAAGAGTTGCTGTAAGGGCGCCCCTCCCAAATGGTTGTATATATCTCCTCATTACTTATTTCCCTGCCTCGTCTTGTGACAACAAGTGCCAGAATTTCTTTGGCTTTTCCTGAAAGAGGAATCGGTTTATCATCTTTGAGGACCAGAAACCGTCCAAAGGTCTGTATGTAGATCTCTTTATGCTGCCGCCGCGAGAGAAGACGAATCTTGTCCATGGCGAGCTCAAGCACTTTTTGTGTATAGGGTTTGACGATGTAGTAGTCAGCGCCAATCTCGTTAGAGTCTCTGATATACTCGTCATAAGCAGAAATAAAGATGATCAGCATATCGCTTCGAAGAGCGCGCAGTCTTTTGGCAAGTTCTATTCCGTTTACGATTGGCATTTCCACATCGATAAAGGCCGCTTCGACAGAGTTTTCCTTTACAAAGGAGATTGCGTCGTCCGAGCTTTCAAATTGACCCACGATATTCAAATCGCTTACTTCAGAGGTCAGTCTGACGAATTTCCGGATCATCAGTTGTTCATCGTCAACGATTATCGCTCTCATCTGTACTCTCCCTTCTGGGAATCCGCACGGTTACGGTTGTCCCCTTTCCAACTTTGCTGTCAAATTCTACCTTTGCCCCCATAATAGTCTCAAGCCGAAA
The DNA here is from genome assembly GCA_002368865.1 of Lachnospiraceae bacterium UBA3821. Classification (GTDB taxonomy): domain Bacteria; phylum Bacillota; class Clostridia; order Lachnospirales; family Lachnospiraceae; genus Acetatifactor. The sequence continues at coordinate 33,207 of DFDT01000021.1, forward strand.
TCGAATATTGTGAATTCCGGTTGAATCTTTCTTTACTTTCTCAGTTTCATTAAGAAATGCTGCGGTATCGAAACCGATCCCGTTGTCTTCGACCTTCACGATCCATCCGTCGGCTTCTTCTCTGGTTCGCAGGATCACGGTCCCCCCAGCCTTTCCTCTGTTGTGGATGCCATGGCGAATGGCGTTTTCCACAAGCGGTTGGATACTTAGCGGGAGAACGTCAAAGCCCATCGTCTCAACGTCATAAACGACGGAAAGCTTTTCCCCCAAACGCATTTTTTCAATGTTTACATACGCTTTTATATTTTTTAGCTCTTCCGCGAAACGGATTGGTGCATCGCTTGCCATGGCTCGGACACAGCTTCGTAAATGCACGGTAAAATCTCCCAGAAGATCCGAGGCGTATTTGGGGTCAATCAGGATAACTTCCTGGATTGAGCCAAGCGCATTATAAAGAAAATGCGGCTGCATTTGACTTGTAGAATTCCTGATACGGCTGTTTTGAAGGGCTGTTTCAAGTTCTTCTCTCTCTTTTTCTTTTCGTTGCTGCTCCGTAAGGTCATAGATCACTGAGAAAACATGGACATTGCCGGAGGTCTCTTCTTTGTAGAGATAAAAAACAGCCCGGCATTCCATTTTTCCTCCGCTCTCGGAAAGACTTGTAAAGAGAACAGACGCTCTCTTTTCTCCATTCCAAAACATGTTCAGCAGATAGGCACTGCTGCTCACTTCGCTGTATTTTGACTGGTTATGAACAATAAGGTGGTCCGTAATCCATTTTTGCAGCCCGTCATAAGTGTCAAACAAGTACTCAGGCGGAACCTCCATGAGCTGCTTTTCCGGATCATTGCGACGTGAAATAGACCTCTCAAGGACAATATTGTCCGTAAGGTTCGCCTCGATATAGCCTGCGGCACTGGCGAGCACAGCTTCTATATGATTGTGTTCCTTCTCCTTCATGGCTCGGATCTGCTCTTCATGAGCCGCCTGGTACTGCATTACGCTGTCGATGTTTTTTATTCCCATAAGGACGTGGATCCCGTCGCCGGCCGGTTGCCGAATCGCTCGAAGCTGGTGGTAGATGCTTTTCCCCTCGCTCATGATCCTATAGATCAAGGTGTAATACTTCTTGCCATCAAATGCTTTCTGCAACGTTTCCTTCTGCAAGCCCCTTAGCACTTCTTCACAGTCGTCCGGATGGATCAGACGGTTCATGGCTTTCGGGAGGGCTCTAAAAAAATCGTCTCCTCTTCTGGCAAGACTAAGCTCCTGATAATTCTCACTCTGGTAGTAGGTCTTGAACTCATGTGTATCCAAATTTATGTCGTAGATGCTCTCGTAATTGTCGAAAAGAGCTTCCGCAATAGTTTTATAGGTTATGGGCTTATACTCGTCTCTGCTTGTCTCTTTCCCTGTACACTGCATAGAACCTCCATTTCGGCATAACTTTAACGCATGCATAGTTAATATAATATTCACCACAACTAACGCATTACTAACAATCTGGCAAAAAAGCAAGAACCCCGGGATTCATAGAGCCCCGGAGGTTCTTGCTAATTTTTTACAAGGATATACTATTTTTCGTTGCTTGTCAAATTCTGAGATAGGTGAATTAACTAATAATTTAATTAATTACTTCCGGCATCTCTCCTGTTTCTTTTGCGAAGGAGGAAGAACAATAATGCCCCTGCCGTCACAAGAAGTACAGCCCAAAGCAATATGTTGCTGCTGTCGCCTGTTTTAGCTGAATCCTTAGTCTTTTTCTGCTTAGAAGGCTTACTTGGTGTATCTTTTTTCGGTTTTTCCTCCTTGGTGTTGGTCACCGTATACCCCGACTTCTGGTCTCCTTCAATCTTTGAGAAGTATCCCTCTACACTGTCTTCTGTGATAGCATATTTGATCTCATGACCATCAGTGCTGTCGTATACGGGAAGTTCAGAGAAAGCATCCTGCCAATTATTTTCTTTTGATAGAGTAATTGTCTTGATTTCGATTTCGTCCGCATATAGACGAATCGTTACACTTCCACTTTCCTCACCGACCCATTTCTTGATGACGGGGATATCAAATTTTTGGATATTTACATTAGTGATAGTAAATCCGTTTTCTATCGTACCGGTTATGCTGCTGTCATATCCATTAATGTCAATTTCCTGAATGGTGTACTTAATTTCCACACCATCCTTATATTGTTCCATACCGGCAAACAGATGCTGCCAATCGTTTTCGGCACTCAATTCTACAGTATCGACCTTTTCTCCGTCAGCCAGAAGGTTTACGGTCACCTTTTCCGTCTCGGGGCCGATCCACGCCTTCTTGACCGGGACTGAAACCTTTCCGGTGATCGTGTTGATGATCTGGAAGCCTTCGTCCATGGTTCCGACGACGCTGGTGTTATATCCTTCTATGGCATCTTCTGTGACGGTGTACCCGATCTCATGGCCATCCTGAACATCATATTTGGGAAGATTGCCGAACACATGCTTCCACTCGCCACCGGCTGTCAGCACTGCGCTGTCCGTTTCTTTTCCGTCCGCATAGAGACGTACTGTCACCTCATCAAGTGCTTTTCCAACCCAGGTCTTTGTCACGGGGACTTC
>DFDT01000039.1:0-7134 GCA_002368865.1 Lachnospiraceae bacterium UBA3821
GAGATCATGGCGATCCTTTGCCTGGCGGAGGATCTGAAGGATCTGAAAGAGCGTCTGGCCAAAATCGTGGTTGCGTACAATTATGCAGGGGAACCTGTGACCGCAAAGGATCTGAATGCAGTGGGTGCAATGGCAGCGCTGCTGAAGGATGCCATGAAGCCGAATCTGATCCAGACGCTGGAGCATACGCCGGCTTTGGTGCATGGCGGTCCGTTTGCCAATATTGCCCATGGCTGTAATTCCGTGCGGGCGACTAAGGCGGCTCTGAAGATGGCTGACTATTGTATTACGGAGGCCGGATTCGGTGCGGATCTGGGCGCTGAGAAATTTTTTGATATCAAGTGCCGTATGGCAGGTTTAAAGCCGGATGCGGTTGTCCTGGTGGCTACGGTGCGTGCGCTCAAATACAATGGCGGTGTGGAGAAAGCCGAACTGAATCGGGAGAATCTGGATGCGCTGCGGGGCGGCATGGTCAACTTGGAAAAACATATCGAAAATCTCCAGAAATATGGTGTACCGGTTGTGGTCACATTGAATGCATTTGTGTCCGATACGGAAGCGGAAACCGCCATGGTGAAGGAGATGTGTGAGGCTAAGGGGTGCGATTTCGCAATCTCACAGGTCTGGGAAAAAGGCGGAGAAGGCGGTATAGAGCTGGCAGAGAAAGTTCTGCAGACGTTAGAGCAGAAAAGCAGTCATTTTCAGGTCCTTTATGAAGATGAACTGAGTTTAAAAGAAAAAATCAGAACGGTTGCGACAGAGATTTACGGTGCGGCGGATGTAACCTTTAGTGCCGCTGCGCTGACGCAGCTAAACAAGCTGGAGAAGCTGGGCTATGGGAGCTTTCCGGTCTGCATGGCCAAAAATCAGTATTCTCTCTCGGATGATCCGAAATTATTGGGGCGTCCGGAGGGATTTGAAGTCAATGTAAGAGAAGTTTACGTCTCGGCAGGAGCCGGGTTTGTGGTAGTGCTTACCGGTGCGATCATGACGATGCCCGGGCTGCCCAAGGAGCCTGCGGCCTACCGGATCGATGTGGATGATGACGGCAGGATTGTCGGATTATTTTAAGTTTCAGTACAGTTGAAAGAATGGAGAGTGTGTTTATGGCAAAGTTGATTGACGGCAAAGCAATTTCGGCGCAGATCAAGGATGAGTGCAGAGAAAAGGTTGCACAGATGAAAGCGGAAGGCGTGGAAGTCACACTGGCGGTGATCCAGGTGGGAAATGATCCTGCTTCCACGGTTTATGTGGGAAATAAGAAGAAGGCATGTGAGTATATCGGGATCCGTTCTCTTGCGTATGAACTGCCGGAGGATACAACCGAGGAGAAGCTGTTGGAACTGATCGGGGAATTGAATGCCAGAAAAGATGTAAACGGTATTCTGGTACAGTTGCCGCTTCCGAAACATATCAATGAGGAAAAGGTACTGGATGCGATTCATCCCAGCAAAGATGTGGACGGTTTTCATCCGCAGAATGTGGGTGCGCTCTGTATCGGGAAGCCGGGATTTGTTTCCTGTACGCCGGCAGGGATCATTCAGCTGTTAAAGCGTTCCGGTATAGAGATTGCAGGAAAGGAATGTGTTGTGATCGGCCGGAGCAATATCGTAGGCAAGCCGATGGCATTGCTGCTTTTGCGGGAGAACGGAACCGTGACCGTGACCCACAGCCGTACGAAGGACTTAAAGGAAGTGACCAGGCGTGCTGACATTTTGGTTGTTGCGATCGGAAAACCGAAGATGATCACGGCAGATTATGTAAAAGAAGGTGCCGTAGTCATTGATGTGGGCATTCACAGGAATGAAAACAATAAACTCTGCGGGGATGTGGACTTTGAGAGCGTAGAGGCTCATTGCAGCGCCATCACCCCTGTGCCGGGTGGTGTGGGTCCTATGACAATCGCTATGTTGATGAACAACTGTGTGGAGTCGGTTGCACTGCAGAAATAATCTGTAAGGAAAGAGGATAGGCTATGAAATGTCCAAATTGCGGAGCGGAGATGCAGGAAGGTCTCCTCTATTGCGAGCAATGCGGTGAGGATATCCATATAGTGCCCGATTTTGAACCGGAGTTTGAGCAAAATATTGAGCAGAATCTGAAGGATATTGTAAAAGAAGTTTCTCCGCCATCCAGGCAATTGTCAAAGAGCCCAAAGTCTCCCGAAAGTGACAAGATACGGGCCGGCCGCAGGAAGATCATTGCCGGTTGGGCGATGTTGGTGTTTTTTGTTGCGGCGGTAATCTGGGTCGGGGTGAAGATCGTTCAGTATTATTCGCCGGAGTATCAAATTGAGCAGGCGGTTAAGTCGACAAATTTAGCTCGGTATGAGGATGCGATTCATTATTATGAACGGGCCATGGAGTTGGAACCGACAAATGCCGATCTGAAGTTAAGCATTGCACAGGTTTATTTTTTAAAAAATGATAAAGAGAATTATGAATATTGGCTGAGAGCAATCATCGAGGATCCCAGAACGGAGCAGGAGCAGCTGGAGAGCATTTACGGAAAACTCATTGCAATTTATTGTGCCAGAGAAGAATATCAGGCAATCCATGATATGCTGATCAATTGCCCGCTGGCATCCATTCGGACAACCTATCAGAATTATATTGCTGAGAGACCGCAATTCAGTGTGCCGTCAGGGGAATATGAGGAAGTGAAAGCGCTGAAGATGACGGCTTCTGGAGGCGGAAAGATTTACTACACATTAGACGGAGAGACGCCTGATGCGTCCAAGACACAGTATGTTTCTCCCATTTTGATGGAAGACGGAGATTTCACTGTAAAAGCTGTGTATATCAATGAAAACGGCGTACAAAGCCAGGTTGCCAGCGCGTGGTATCATATTACGGTTACGGAATTGGAGGCTCCGGAGATAAATTTGGACGGAGGAGAATATGATCTGCCCTATAAGATCACGGTGACCAACAACTCCGAAAATATTTATTATACGACAAATGGGACGACACCGACGAAAAATTCTGCAAAGTATACAGGTCCCATTCCGCTGCCTTTGGGAGAGAGTCATTTTAGTTTTGCCCGTCTGGAATCGTCAAACAGCAGTGCTGTTGTGGAAAGGACCTTCATCCTGTCCCTGCGCACGGATATCACGCCGAACGGAGCGGAAAAACTGGTGCGGGAATATGCACTGAAGAACGGAAGGATCCTGGATGAGGCAGGGCATTTTGACGATACCGGTGAGCATTATTTGTTTGAGTACTTATATGTCACGGATTGGAAGGGAAAAGAGGCGGTCTACCTGTTTGCGGAGGTGCTGGTAGACGAGGCCGGCGGGCTTGCGCGGACGGGAAATTATTATGTTGTGGATGTCTACACAGGGGAGATCCAGATGACCGTGATGTGATCGGATTCGGTTGTAATGTTGTAAAGAGATAGAAAAGCAATAAAACAGAGAGGTGGATTTATGTACAAAATTATGAAGAAACAGGAACTGGCTGCAAACATCTATCTGATGGATGTGGAGGCAAAACGCGTGGCAAAGTCCTGCCAGCCGGGGCAGTTTGTCATCGTGAGAATGGATGCGGACGGTGAGAGGATCCCTTTGACCATCTGTGATTACAACAGAGAAACCGGTGCGGTGACCATCGTGTTTCAGACAGTCGGTGCTGCCACTAAGATGATGGCCGATCTGAAAGTGGGAGATTATTTCCACGATTTCGTGGGTCCTCTGGGCTGCGCTTCCGAATTTGTAAAAGAGGACCTGGAGAGTCTCAAGCAGAAAAAGATGCTGTTTGTGGCCGGCGGTGTGGGCGCTGCGCCTGTATATCCCCAGGTGAAATGGCTGCATGAGCACGGAATCCAGGCAGATGTGATCGTGGGCAGCAAGACGAAGGATCTCCTGATCCTGGAAAAAGAGATGGAAGCGGTTGCGGGGAATCTTTATGTGACCACGGATGACGGTTCCTATGGCAGGAGCGGCATGGTGACCCAGGTCATTAAGGATCTGATCGCAGAGGGCAAAAAATATGATGTCTGCGTTGCCATCGGCCCTATGATCATGATGAAGTTTGTCTGCCTGCTGACCAAAGAATATGAACTTCCGACCATTGTCAGCCTGAACCCGATCATGGTGGACGGAACCGGTATGTGCGGTGCCTGCCGTGTTACCGTAGGCGGCAAAGTAAAGTTTGCCTGCGTTGACGGACCGGAGTTTGACGGACATGCAGTCAATTTTGATGAGGCGATGAGAAGACAGTCATTGTATAAGACGCAGGAGGGGAAGGCAATCCTCGCACTTGAGGAAGGCGATACCCACCACGGCGGATGCGGTAACTGTTAGAGACGCTTGATCAGAAAGGAGATAGACGATGGATGTATTGAAGAAAGTTCCTGTCAGAGAGCAGGATGCAAAAGAGAGAGCAACAAACTTTGCAGAGGTTTGTCTGGGATATAACAAAGAAGAAGCGATGGAGGAGGCAACCCGCTGCATCAACTGTAAGAATGCACAGTGTATCAAAGGTTGCCCCGTAGCCATCAATATTCCCGGGTTTATTGAGCAGGTGAAAAACGGGGACATGGAGAAGGCTTATCAGGTGATCAGTGAGTCCAGTGCGCTTCCTGCGGTCTGCGGACGTGTCTGCCCGCAGGAGAGCCAGTGCGAAGGCAAATGTATCAAAGGTATCAAGGGAGAACCCATTTCCATCGGTAAGCTGGAGCGCTTTGTGGCGGACTGGGCAAGAGAGAACGGAATCAAGCCGGAAGGTGCCAAGGAGAAAAAGGGCAAAAAAGTGGCGGTGATCGGTTCCGGGCCGGCGGGTCTGACCTGTGCAGGAGATCTTGCAAAGATGGGATACGATGTGACGATCTTCGAGGCGCTGCATGAGGCCGGCGGCGTGCTCGTTTACGGGATACCGGAGTTCAGATTGCCCAAGGAAGAGGTTGTGGCAAAGGAGATCGAGAACGTAAAATCGCTCGGTGTAAAGATCGAGACTAATGTAGTCATCGGTAAATCAACTACGATCGATGAGCTGATGGACGAAGAGGGATTTGATGCGGTGTTTATCGGTTCCGGCGCAGGTCTGCCCAAGTTTATGGGAATTCCCGGAGAGAATGCAAACGGCGTATTCTCCGCGAATGAATATCTGACCAGAAGCAATCTGATGAAAGCGTTTGATGAGAAGTCCAATACGCCTATTATGCGCGGCAAAAAGGTGGCAGTTGTGGGTGGCGGAAACGTGGCTATGGATGCTGCGAGAACAGCACTGCGTCTGGGAGCGGAAGTGCATATCGTATACCGCAGAAGCGAGGAAGAATTACCGGCCAGAGTGGAAGAGGTGCATCATGCAAAGGAGGAAGGTATTATCTTCGACCTGCTCACCAATCCCACAGAGATCCTTTCCGACGAGAAGGGCTGGGTAACCGGTATGACCTGTATCCGTATGGAGTTGGGTGAGCCTGATGACTCCGGCAGAAGGAGACCGGTGGAAATCCCGGGTTCTGCCTTTACCATGGATGTGGATACGGTCATCATGGCGTTGGGCACATCGCCGAATCCGCTGATTTCTTCCACGACGGACGGTCTGGAGACCAATAAATGGAAGTGTATTGTGGCTGATGAGGCGAACGGTAAGACCACCAAGGAAGGCGTATACGCCGGCGGTGATGCCGTGACAGGGGCTGCAACGGTCATTCTTGCCATGGGAGCAGGAAAAGCTGCCGCCAAAGGTATTGACGAGTATTTGAGCGGGAGGTAATGACCATGGCTATGTTTTCTCCGAATCCGATCAATGAAAATGATTATCGCTCTTCCGGCTGGGCACTTTTGCTAGTCGGAGGAGTCGGTCTGATCCTTGCCATATTAGGAGCAATGGGGGTGTTCCCCGCAACGGTGGCTAACCCTTATATGTTCTATGGCGTAATGATGGCGGTGTTTGTATTGTTCCTGGTCATGGGGGCTTTGTCTTTTAAGAGTGCAAAAGGAGCTGCCGAAAAGACCAAGGCGGACAATACATTGATGGAAGTGGTAGAAGCCTGGTGTATGGATAACCTTACAGCGGAAGAAATTGATACCAACGCGGCAAAACTGACGAATGCCGTAATCGATTCGGACGGAGAGGACGAGCAGGTCTTGTACTTTATTCGGAGCGCATACATAAAGCAAAGGATCAATGATCAGTTTATCAATCTGAATCAGACACAGCTGGAGCGTTTCTTGGATGAAAAGCTCTATGATCGGATCTTTGGCGAGCAAGCGGAAACGGATGTGGATGTATGAAAATAACCATTCTGTGTGTCGGTAAGATCAAAGAAAAATTTTATCGGGACGCCATAGAAGAATATGCCAAAAGACTGACCAGATACTGTAAGTTGGAAGTGATTGAAGTGATGGATGAACAGACGCCCGACAAGGCGTCTGTTGCTTTAGAGGAACAGATCAAGGCGAAAGAGGCGGAACGGATCCTGTCCAGGATAAAGGAGGATACCTTTCTCTGTACGTTGGAGATCGGCGGGAAAAAATTCGATTCCGAAGGGTTTGCCGCATGGATGGACAAGGCTGTGGTGGAAGGGCGCGGCAGTCTTTGCTTTGTGATCGGCGGTTCCCTGGGTCTGCATGCTTCCGTGACGAAGAGGGCAGATTTTCATCTGAGCTTCTCCGATATGACTTTCCCGCACCAGCTGATGCGGGTGGTCTTGTGTGAGCAGATTTATCGGGCATTCCGGATCAATCATGGAGAACCCTACCACAAATGAGGCCTTATGTAAGGAGGTACAAAGGATGACAAAAAAACAGCGTGCACTGGCGATCATTGAGCGCCTGAAACAGGAATATCCGGAAACCGTGTGCACATTGGACTATGACGAGGCATGGAAATTGCTCGTCAGTGTGCGCCTGGCGGCACAGTGTACGGATGCCCGTGTCAATGTGGTAGTGGAGGATTTATATGCGAAATATCCGGATGTGAACGCTCTGGCGGAAGCACCTGTGGAGGAGATTGAGAAAATTGTCCGACCCTGCGGTCTGGGCAACAGTAAGGCGCGGGATATCAGCGCCTGCATGAAGGTGCTGCGGGATACATACGGCGGCAGGGTGCCCGATACCATGGAGGCGCTATTGGCGCTGCCCGGTGTGGGCAGAAAAAGCGCCAATCTCATTATGGGGGATGTGTTCGG
>DFDT01000039.1:7235-16381 GCA_002368865.1 Lachnospiraceae bacterium UBA3821
CTGGTGGACGGCGTGAAAGAGCCGGGAAAGGTAGAGAAAGAATTGTGGAAGATCATTCCGCCCGAGGAGGGAAATGATTTCTGCCATCGCCTGGTGGATCACGGACGCGCGGTTTGTACCGCCAGAACAAAGCCCTATTGTGACAAATGCTGCGTGCGGGATATCTGCAAGCAGGTGTTGGCATAATTGGTATGAAGATGCATTTGTAATTACAATATTAGCGTAGGAGATTTGGGGACATGGAATCTGCATATCAACAGAAGCTGGAACAGGTGAGGGAATATGAAAAGAACGGAGAGTTGGAACGAGCGGAAGCAGGCTATCATTCACTGACGGCAGAGTATCCGGAGAAGTTCGGCGCATGGTGGGCATACGCCAGATTTTATATGGAGCGCCTGATGGAGCAGGAGCCCTGTCCTCCGTATCGTGAGATCAGCCTGGAGAGTGTGATGCTCACGAAGGCTTTGGGCGTAGCGGATCATTCCCAACAGCTGTTTATCAAGCAGCGGATCGCCGAGTATAAAGCGGCCTGGGCGGTCAAATGCGAAGAGAGTGCGCAGAGAACCCGGGATGCGTTAAAAAAGTTCAGGGATTTTGAGAGTTTTGTGGAAAGATTCCATGAAGCGTATGAGTCCGGGCGTGACGATGCGGATCATTATTTCAAGCTTCTGAGACATGGCAGGAAAGCACTGTATTTTGAAAAAATATCTCAGCAGGACAATCATAAGGCAGATATCGTAAAGTATACCTACAACAACTGGAACGAGCACAATTACAGACTGACCGGATTGTTTGATGAGGCGGCGGATTTTGATCTGTATGTAAAGGATTTCGACGGAGAGCGGGTGGTGTTGGTGTATGTCTACACCGAGGAGAAGATTCAGAAGCATATGGTGATTGAACTTTCCAAAAAGAAATGACATATAATATTGCGATGTCTTAAAATGCAAAGAGAGCAGAGTCTTATGCGAATCTATGTAGTACAACCCGGTGACACTTTGAATGAAATCGCAGGGAAAACCGGCGTTTCCACTTATCAGATTGCTTTGGACAATCAGTTGATCTATCCTTATGAGCTTGCCGTCGGGCAAGCTCTTTTGATTTCGGATGGGAGCGGAGGGCCGGACAGAAATATTTATGTCAGCGGCTATGCCTATCCGTTTATCAGCCGCTGGGTATTGGAGCAGACACTGCCGTATCTGTCGGAATTGCCGATTTTTTCCTATGGTTTTACAAGTTATGGGGAATTACTGGCGCCGGAATTGGATGAGACGTGGATGATCACTGCGGCTTGGGCAAAAGAGGTGGCGCCGATCCTGACACTGACGCCGCTTGGACCGGACGGCCGATTTAACAATAATCTCATCAGTTCCGTGGTGAATAATCCGATTTACACGCAAAATCTGATCCAGAACCTGCTGGCGGTCATGGAGCGGAAAGGATATCAGGGGGTCAACATTGACTTTGAATATATCCGGGCACAGGACAGGGATGCCTTCACGGGATTTGTGCGACAGGTGGCGGATACCATGCGAACATACGGGTATCGGACCTCGGTGGCGCTGGCGCCCAAGGTTTCCGCTGACCAGGAGGGACTGCTGTATCAGGGCAAAGATTACGGCGGCTTGGGCGCTGTGGCGGATCACGTGCTGTTAATGACCTATGAATGGGGTTATACCTACGGCCCGCCCATGGCGGTGGCGCCTTTAAATCAGGTGCGTCGGGTGGTGGAATATGCGCTGGAGGAGATTCCTGCTGCGAAAATTGACTTAGGAATTCCAAATTATGGCTATGACTGGCCGCTGCCCTTTGAACGGGGTGTGACAAAGGCGGATTCTATCGGCAATGTGGAGGCCGTGCGGATTGCAGTGGAGCGGGGCGCGGATATTCAGTTTGACGAGATCGCACAGAGTCCTTATTTTACGTACTTTGACAATCAGACCGGCGTGGAGCATGAAGTGTGGTTTGAAGATGTGCGCAGCATGCAGGCGCGGTTTGATCTGATCAAAGAATATGGACTCAGAGGGTGCGGATACTGGCAGATCATGCAGTGGTTCCGGGCGAACTGGGTGCTGCTGGCGGATAATTTTATAATTCAAAGACTCTGACATCAGATTATTTTGAATTATAAAATATAGGATTGACATAATGATTAAATGGCATTATAATACAAAACATCTAAAGCGCATAAGCATTTAAATGGCATTTCAGCCGATTTTTCCAAAGATATCAAAATTTAATCACAAGGAGGATGAAAGAATGGGTAAGGATACAACACAGAAGACATTGGCTGACTATTTGAGTCTTCCGGAAGGAGCCCGGGTAGAATTGATCAATGGAGTGTTTTATGACATGGCGGCGCCGACTGTGATCCATCAGGTGATCGCGCATCAGGTCGGACATATGCTCGGAACCTATGTTGACCAAAACGGCGGGGACTGCATTGTGCTTAACGCTCCGACGGATGTGCAACTGTTCGCGGATGATAAAACAATGGTACAGCCGGATGTGCTTGTGGTATGTGACAGAAAGCGGCTCACCAGGGAACGGTTGGTAGGGCAACCGGATCTGGCAATAGAGGTTGTATCGGAAAGCAACTGGATGACAGACGTTCATATCAAGAAGAAGCTGTATTTTGAGGCTGGAGTCCGCGAGTATTGGATTCTGTTTCCGAAGGAAAAGAAGATACAGGTATATGATTTCGAGAGCGGCGCAGATGTTGTACCGAAGGAATATTCGTTTCAGGATAAGGTGCCCGTCGGAATATGGGGTGGAAAATGCTGCATTGACTTTCAACAGATTTATGAAAAATATTGCTTTTTGGAGAAGGAAAAATAAGCGTTAAAATAGAAATGTTAATGACATTTGTCGTTATTGCCGTTATAATAATTTACAGAGGGATAGCAAAATGCATGGAAGGAGGTACCTACAATGCGGATGTACGATATCATCATGAAAAAACGGAATGGCGGCGAGCTTTCCAAGGAAGAAATCGACTTTTTTATCGAGGGCTATACCAAGGGGGAGATTCCGGACTATCAGGTTTCTGCGCTGATGATGGCGATTTATTTTCGGAAGATGACCAAAGCGGAGACCCATGCGCTGACCATGGCCATGGCGCACAGCGGAGATATGCTGGATCTGTCGGCGATCAAGGGCATTAAGGTGGATAAGCACAGCACCGGCGGTGTGGGCGACAAGACATCATTGGCGTTGACCCCTATGGTGGCGGCCTGCGGTATTCCCGTGGCGAAGATGAGCGGCAGAGGGCTGGGACATACCGGCGGAACCATTGACAAATTGGAGAGCTTTCCCGGTTTTTCCACCTCCATCTCCACGGAGCAGTTTATTGAGAATGTGAATCGGATCGGCATCGCAATCATGGGGCAGACGGCGGATCTGGCACCGGCGGACAAGAAGCTGTATGCTTTGCGGGACGTAACGGCCACAGTGGACAACATGTCTCTGATTGCCAGCTCTATCATGAGCAAGAAGCTGGCGGCAGGGGCGGATGCCATTGTGCTGGATGTGAAGACCGGAAGCGGCGCATTTATGAAGAAAGAGGAGGATGCGCTGGCGCTGGCACACGAGATGGTGGACATCGGCAATGCGGCGGGCAGGCGGACGATCGCCGTGGTCTCCGATATGGATCAGCCGCTGGGACGGGCGGTCGGCAATGCGCTGGAGGTAAAGGAGGCAATCGCGACTTTACAGGGACAGGGGCCGGAGGATTTTGTGGAGCTTTGTCTGACGTTGGGCAGTCAGATGCTGTTCGCGGGAAGAAAGGCTCAGACAACCGAAGAAGCCAGGCAGAAGCTAGAGGCGGTCATTGCGGACGGCAGTGCGTTAAAGAAATTGGCGGCGTTTGTGGAGGCACAGGGCGGTGACAGCGCAGCGGTCTATGATCCGGAGCTTTTGCCGAAAGCGACCATCATTCAGCCTGTTCCTGCGCCACAGAGCGGATTTGTGCAGCAGATTGCCTGCGATGAGATCGGGATCTGTTCGTTGCTGCTGGGCGGCGGACGGGAGACCAAGGAGAGCGAGATCGATCTTTCCGTAGGGCTTATCTTGGAGAAAAAGGTCGGTGATCCCGTGGAAAAAGGGGAGCCGTTAGCTTTTCTGCATGGCAATGACAGTCGGAAGCTGGAGGCTGCCGAAAAGAGATTTCTGGCTGCTTACCGGATCGGTGAGGAGAAGCCGGAAAAAAGGTCAGGCATCATCAAGCATATTATCTGATCCCAAACCATATCCTGTTAGTATGAGAGAGCGTAAATTATCGGAATCAAAACAGGAAAAAATACAAAAAAAAGCCAAATTGCTGGAATCTCTGCAGTTGCCCAAGGATGTCTGTATGGGGGCCATGCGGATCACGATGACGGGAAATCTGGAGGCATGGGTGGAGAATTACAGAGGGCTTTTGGAATATACGGATCAGACGATCCTTCTGCAGGGCAAAAATTGTCAGGCATGTTTCGAGGGGAAAGGACTTTCCATTGATTACTATACCAATGAGGACATGAAGATCAGCGGATGTATTCAATGTATCCGGTATTTGTGAAAAAGGAGTCTTATCTATGCCTGACATTTTGAGATATATCAAAGGGTATCTGCGGATTCGCGTGACGGGCTTTTCACCGGAGCGTTTCATGAATCTCTGCGGAAACAAGGAAATCCTGCTTTGGGACATCGTGCGGGAAAAAGACGGTTATTGTATGTGCGTCAGTCTGCGAAGTTTTTACAGGCTGAAGGCGATTGTGCGCAAGACAAGGACAAAGGTAGTCATTCTGGAAAGAAATGGACTGCCTTTTTTGTTGCCCTTTGTCCGAAAGCGCAGTGTGTTTATGCTGGGGCTTTTTCTGGCCATTGTATTTTGGTATCTGTCCGGATATTTCGTGTGGGATATCGAGCTGGACGGAAATCATCGCGTTACGTCCGATCAGATTGAGGCGTTTTTGGAGGAAAATCAGGTCAGAGCCGGAATGTGGCAGAAGGATCTGGATATTGAAACCCTGGAAAAACAGATCCGTCGGACGTTTCCCATGGTGATCTGGACGTCTGTGAAATTGGACGGAACCAAGCTTTTGATCTCCGTAAAAGAGAATGATGCCCCTGTTCTGGTTCCGGAAAACGAGATTGTGGAGCGGATCGGGACAAATCTGGTGTCCGAATTTGACGGCGTCATTGTTTCCATCGTGGTGCGGAACGGCGTGCCGTTGGTCAAGGCCGGCGATGTTGTGGAGCGGGGCACGGTCCTGGTGGACGGCAAGGTCCCGGTCTATCAGGAAGACGGAACGGTCAGACAGTATATCCTGCGGGAGGCGGACGCGGATATCGTGATAGAACATACCAAATTGTTTGAAACGGAGCTTGGCTATGATTACATGGAGAAATTGTATACAGGCCGGGAAAAGGTCCAGTATTTTATCAGGATCGGCAAAAAAGGAGAGTATAAGATCCCGGTAGAGCGACCTTTTCTGCAGTATGACCGTCTGATGCGGTCCGGCAGGCCGGGGGTCTTGGAGAAACTCAGGATTCCGGTATTTTTGGGCTCGTATACCTACAGAGAATATCAGAATGTGGAGCATTTATATGACCAGGAAGCGGCAAGGGAAATTCTGGAAAAAGAGTTAGCGCAATTTTTGCAAACTTTAGAACAAAAAGGGGTACAAATTATTGAAAAAGATGTTACAATAGATACTGAGAAAGAAGGCTTTGTCTTAAGAGGAACTTTTACCGTTCAGGAAAAAGCCGGCAGACAGGTCGAGATCGACAGGGGAGAGACAGACGTTCATGACATTGGAGACGACGAAGAATGAGAGAGAGCCCGGTAAGGTTTTCTCCATGAATATAGACATTCCGGCAGAACATATGCGAAAGATATTCGGCATGCAGGACAATTATATCAAGAAACTGGAGCGGGATTTTCATGTGACTGTGGTTGACCGGAACGGTCACGTGGTGGTTTCGGGAGAGCAGGACCAGGTGGAGCGGGCTGCATCGGTTTTGCAGCAGCTCACGATCCTGTCGGACCGAGGAAATGAGATTGAAGAGCAAAGTGTGGATTATGCCATCACGATGGGAAAGGAATCCAAGGAAAAGGCCCTGACGGAGATTGACTCGGATCTGATCTGCCATACCGTGAGCGGGAAGCCCATCAAACCGAAGACGCTGGGGCAGAAGAATTATGTGGATGCCATTCGGAAGAATATGATCGTTTTTGGGCTGGGGCCTGCGGGCACCGGCAAAACCTATCTTGCCATGGCAATGGCCATCACTGCCTTCAAAAATAATGAAGTGGAGCGCATCATTTTGACACGACCGGCGATCGAGGCGGGAGAAAAGCTGGGCTTTCTTCCGGGAGACCTGCAGAGCAAGGTGGACCCGTACCTTCGTCCGTTGTACGACGCGCTTTATCAGATCATGGGCGCAGAAGGTTTTACCAAAAACATGGAGAAAGGGCTGATCGAGGTGGCGCCTCTGGCATATATGAGAGGGCGCACTTTGGACAATGCCTATATCATTCTGGACGAGGCGCAGAATACCACGCCTGCACAGATGAAAATGTTTTTGACCCGTATCGGGTTTGGCTCCAAAGTGGTTGTCACCGGTGATGCATCGCAAAAGGATCTGCCTTCGGGAAGTACTTCCGGTCTGGATGTGGCAGAAAGGGTGTTACATAAGATCGAGGGGATTGCTTTCTGCAATCTGACCAGTAAAGATGTGGTGCGGCATCCTCTGGTGCAGAAGATCGTAAAGGCCTATGAGGATTATGAGGCCAGGGAACAGCGCAGGGGGAGAAAAAATAAATGACGATTTACGTGGAATTTGACGAGAATGTGGAGAATCCGTTTGATTTCGATATTGATCTTCTGGTGAAGCAGGTTGCGGAACAGGTGCTGGAGTCGGAGGGATGCCCCTATGAAGCCTGCGTCAACGTGCTTGTGACAGACAATGCCGGGATCAGGGAGTTTAACAGGGAGTATCGGGAAATAGACAGGGAGACGGATGTGTTATCATTCCCGAACCTGGATTTTGAACAGGCAGGGATTTTTGAGATCCCGGAGGACCAAGAAGCGGATTATTTTGACCCGGACAGCGGGGAACTGGTGCTGGGAGATATCATTCTTTCCGCGGATAAGATTAAAGAACAGGCGGAAAACTATGGCCACAGTGAAAAGAGAGAGTTTGCATTTTTGGTGGCGCACAGCATGTTCCATCTTTGCGGCTATGACCATATGACGGAGGAAGATGCCGCTTCCATGGAGAAAAAGCAGGAAGCTGCGCTGCAGGCACTAGGGATCACAAGGGACTGACAAGACTCAAAATACCGATAAAAGACAGATAAAAAGAGGATGAACGAATGAATCAGACAGAAATGAAAAAGCGCCAGGTTGAATTGGGATCCTATATTTTGGAGATGATCTGCCTGTTGGTGATAGGCAATCTTTTGGGGAATAACGGTATTGCATATTTTGCGGCAGCGTTTGAGAGTTTTCTTTTCTTTCAATTGCTGCTGACGCATCGATTGGCGGATACGCTGGGCAGACTGATCCGCAATCGCACGATCAAAGGGCAGTATAAGAACGCCAGAAAATTCAAACGGAACGTCCTGTCAGTGAGTATGGTGACCGGACTGGCGGGGAGTGTTCTCCTATTTGCGCTGGCCGGTGTGATCGGGGAAAAGCTGTTTCATGTCACCTACAGTGTGGCAATGATCCGGATCCTGGCTCCGGTCGTTTTCCTGCGAACGATCATATCCGTCTTACTGGGCTGTTTCCAGGGAGACGGAACGGAACTGCCGGCTGTGATCTCATATATCATGAGGCAGGTTTGTGCGATTGTCTTTGCGATTTTATTTGTGAAACTGCTCGGCAGTTATGGCGTGAAAGTCAGCGCACTTCTGCGGGAGGATAATTTCACGGCCATGTATGGCGGGATCGGATTTGCCCTTGCTGTGCTTATTTCTGAAGTGCTGGTATTTCTGTTTCTGGTATTTGTATATCAGGGAAGCAGAACCCGGGTCAAGAAAAACTCCGGGGATGGCATGCGGGTGACGGATACGTTTGCAAGTCAGATGCGGGCGATATTTACTAATCTTTTCCCGTTGGTGTTGGTTGCAATTCTGAGCCATCTGCCAATCTGGGCGGGGATCCTGCTGTTTCAAAACAGCCTGGAAACAATGGAGGCGTTTGATCACTACGGCGTTTTTTACGGAAAATATATCCCCGTGATCGCCATTGTCTGTCTGCCCGTACTGGTGGCACTGTTGGGAAACTGTTACGGGGAACTGGACGCGGTGCGTAAAGATGAACAGCGAAATGCCAAAAGCTTTTTCGGCGGAGGCTTCCATTTTTGCATGATATGTGGCTGCTTCCTGGCCGTTCTGGTGGGGATCACAGGGTCGCAGCTGGCGGAACTGGCGGGAGGAACCGACGTGGAACTGGCAAAGAAAATGCTGCGGAGCGGTTCGGTTATGATCTTGTTTGCAGTTGCCGGATATTATTTTTCGGAATCCATGCTGCTGTTAAACCGCAGATTCCAGGTGGCGGGAATTGCGGCGATCAAAGGCATTGTGTATATTGTTGCCGTGTCAATCCTGTTAAACCGTGGAATCGGGGTACTTTCGCTGGTATATGCGGGTCTGGGGGCAGAATTTATCTATGCGGCGGTGACTTGCGTTCTGCTCTGCAGAGTGCTGCGGACAGGCATTGATCCGGTGCGGCAGATTGCGATTCCGGTGGGAGTCATCTGTGGAGTGGGAGTGGTCTTATGGTTTATTCACAGAGCAGCGGCTCCGCATTTGGGAAATGTGGTATCAATCTTGCTGTGTCTGGTGATCGGCGGGGCGGCAGATCTGCTGTTGCTGGTCCTTTTGCGGAATTTTAAAGAGCAGGAATTAAATTATATTCCGGGAGGAAAGCTGATCCGGTCATTGGGGCAGCTGCTTCGGGTTTATTAGAGATGGAAACAGGTATAAAATGCAAGGAAAAAGCTGATACTTTATCCCAAAAAGCAAGGAGTTTGCGGGGCGATGAAGGTTTTAAAAGGTATCAGCTTATTCTTTTTGTATCCGTTGTTCCTATTTGCGCTGGGCGTGTGGATCGGAGTACAGACGGAACATTTTTTCTATCCGGGTCCGGCGGAAA
>DFDT01000039.1:16513-22819 GCA_002368865.1 Lachnospiraceae bacterium UBA3821
GATACATCGGTGGATGAGCTATTCGAAGCGGAGGAGAAACTGTCTGTGAAGGAGGTTTCTGTGGGAGAGGAAACTCTTTCTGCGGACACGGAATATGTGCTGCAGGAAGCGGATGTACTGCGGGGAACAGAGGTGGAGACCGTCTGGGAGCTCCCCAAACAGTATATCGGAATGAACAGGGAGCGCTTTGTATCCGCGGTACAGAATTATTCGGATTATCCCCCTTTGACGGAGCTGGAGCAGGGCTTCGTAAATGCAGAGGTGGTTTCTTTTGCGAGGGCCAGGGTGGTCGTCCGCAAGAGTTATCAGTATATAATGCCCGGTGACGGATTTTATCTTGCAGTAAAGGACAATGAAGTGGTGGTTTATCTGGAAGATAAAAAAACCATCTATATGAACACCGGAATTATGTTGGAGACACTACCGGAGAATGTCCAGAAGCAGATCATACAGACCATGTTTGTGGAGTCGGAAGGGGATCTGTATGGTTTTCTGGAAAGTTATTCCAGTTGATTTTTACTTTATGATGGGAATGTGAGGCAGGATGGAACAGATCAGGATCGGTGTGATCGGCGGCGGAGCTTCCGGTATGACAGCGGCGATCATCGCTGCGGGAGCCGGCGCAGACGTCACGCTTTTGGAAGGCGGAGAACGGGTAGGAAAGAAAATCCTTTCCACCGGGAACGGAAAATGTAATTTCGGGAATAAAAGCCTGAGCCCGGAGGATTACAACGGGGCCGAGCGCGAGTGGCTGCGGGAGTGCCTGGGTCAGTTTGATGAGCGGGCAACGGAGGAATTCTTTGGTGGACTGGGGCTTTTGTGGAAGGAGAAAAACGGCTATCTGTATCCTTATTCGGAACAGGCCACTGCGGTATTGGATGTGCTGCGGATCGGGCTGGCAAGGGCAGGCGTCCATGTGGTCACAGAGTGTAAAGTTCGGGAAGTGAAGCGGCAGACACAGAGCGAAAAAGGGTTGGATCATAATGGGTTTCTGGTCATTTCGGATGCGGGCAATTATCATTTCGATCGGGTGATCCTGGCCTGCGGCAGCAAAGCGGCGCCTAAGACCGGTTCGGACGGAAGCGGTTATCAGCTGGCGAAGAAGCTGAGACACAGGATCGTGCCTGTGGTTCCGGCATTGGTGCAGCTGCGCTGCAGAGAAAATTTTTTGAAAGAAGTGGCGGGCGTACGGGCGGAAGCAAGGCTTACAGTCCTGCAGGAGCGGGAGAATACAAGAGATAGGATTCGGGAATCCGGTGAATTGCAGTTGACCGATTACGGAATTTCCGGGATTCCGGTGTTTCAGCTCAGCCGTAAGGTGAATTACATATTGGCGGCGAAGGAAAAGAATGCTTCGCCGGAGGTGGAAATATCCATAGATTTTCTGCCGGATCATTCCGAAGAACAGGCAGAACGTTTGTGGCAGGGCAGGATCGCGTGTCTGGACAAGTCCGGGCTTACGGTGGAGGAGTTTTTTACCGGCATGCTCAACAAAAAGCTGATGTATCTGTTTATCAAGCTGGCGGGATTGAAGCGGGATGAGAGAGCTGCCAAAGCAGACATGCGCAAATTACGGCATGTCTTTGAACTGTGCAGGGATTTCCGGGTGCATGTGACGGGCAGCAACTCCTTTGATCAGGCGCAGGTCTGTGCGGGCGGTGTGGATACGATGCAGGTGGGGACGGACATGCAGTCGAAGGTGGTTCCGGGACTTTATTTTGCCGGGGAACTGCTGGATGTGGACGGCAGATGCGGCGGCTATAACCTGCAGTGGGCATGGTGCAGCGGCTATCTGGCCGGCAGGAATGCCGCGGGGGAAGGAGGAGAACATGTATCATTTGTACAAAACGAATAAAGTTACATATGCCGTTCTCCTTGTTTTTTCGCTTTTATTCTGGGAGCTTATCCTTTATCCCGCAAGTGTCGCAGAGGATCTTGCGCTTTTCGGGGCACAGGGAACGCAGTCTGCCCGGGGGGATGAGGCTTATATCACGGGAGAGACTGCGGTTGTACAGGAGGCGGGGCTTCCGGAGATCATAAGCAGCTATACGAATTATATTTCGGTTTCCCATATCTTTTCAGGTCGTACTTTTCGGGGCAGAAATGCGTTCGGAAGGTTTCTTTGGGCATTTTATGTACTGCTCCTTCTTTTGGGAGTATGCGCGGTTCTTTCTAAAAACGGTTTCTTTGGGAGTGATACAAATCAAAATCTGGATCTGCTCCTATCCTTTATCCATGATCAGGACGGTAAGAAGAAAATCCACTGACAATGATTGAATTACAAAAAAGCACATTTTTTGTGCCCGGTAATACCCGGGTTTCTTTGCGTACGAAAAAAATTCCACCTGTGCGGTTGGTTGGGTTGCTCAGGTGGAAAAAATTCAAGAATAATCAGGAGGATTTTATAGATGAATCAGGTAGTGGCAATGATAATGTTAGTATTTATGGCGGTTGTGGGCGGCGGTTCCACCATTGCGATGGTGATCGGAATCCCGGGAATGATCATTTGGAAAATATACAGAAAAATCAAGTATGGCTACAAATTGACAGATTGAGACAGGGGGAAAGGTTAAAATGAATCAGATGGTTGCAAATGTGACAGTCATTTTCTGCGTGGCGGCTTGTATTGCCGGCGGTATCTTTGCGTGGTGGGTGGAGAACCGACCGGGGGATGATGCGGAGGATCAGGCTGCGGAAAAAGGCGACACAGACCAAAATACAGAGGGCACAAAGTAAAATACTTTACAGGAGGCAAATATGTTTTTTCTATTCATTTTGATTTTAGTGGCAGGTTTTGTGGCGTTGATCAAGGGGGCGGATCTCTTTGTGGAGGGCAGTGCGGCGCTCGCCAAAAACTTTAAAGTGCCGGGGCTGATCATCGGGTTGACGATCGTGGCTCTGGGCACCAGCGCACCGGAGCTGGCGGTCAGTACGTCTGCGGCGCTGCAGGGATCCAATGAGATCGCACTCAGCAATGTGGTGGGATCCAATATATTCAATCTGCTCTGCGTGCTGGGGGTATGCGCGATGATTCATCCGGTTCCGGTGGATGATAAGATTTTGAAGAGAGACTTTCCGGTCTCTCTTCTGGCCACTGTTCTGGTGCTGTTTGGCACCAGCGGAGCATGCATTGTTTCCGGGCGATTCCTGAATCTGGGCATGGAGGAGAATGCAGGACTTGTAAACAGAATCTTGGGAATAGTCTTGCTTATCTTTTTCATTTCCTATATTATTTATCTTATAGTGGATGCGAAAAAACACCCGGAGCCGGAGGATGAGACGACAACGCGGACGGTTGGAGCGTGTCTGCTGTTGATCCTTATTGGATTGGCGCTGATCGTCGGCGGCGGACAGGCGGTTGTCTATAGTGCAAAGGAGATTGCAAGGGCTGCAGGAATGACGGAAACATTGATCGGTCTGACCATTGTGGCGGTAGGAACTTCTCTGCCGGAGCTCGTCACCTCCATTGTGGCTGCCCGAAAAGGGGAGACCGGGCTGGCTGTAGGCAATGTGGTGGGTTCCAATATTTTTAATCTGATGTTTATTTTGGGGATCTCGGCGACGATCCATCCGGTGGCTGTCAATCTGGCATCTGTGTATGATCTGGGCATCTTGATCGTTGTGAGCATACTGGCCTGGCTGTTTTCCGTTTCGGATCGGGCGATCAAACGGCTGGAAGGTGCAGTCATGTTGGGCGTGTATATTGCGGATGTGGTATTTGCAATCGTGCGATGAGGAATGAGACATCAGCATCGATCAGAAGATAAAGATAGAAAGGGGAAGGCTGTTGAATCAGAAACGAAAAAGACTGCGCACTGTACTTTTGGATAAAATAAAAGAGTCCTTCGCTTCCGTGATGCCGGTTGCAGCGCTGGTGCTGTTTTTATATGTGACGCCGCTTGTCACGCTGACCGGGCATGAACTGAAGGTTTTTGTGTTATCGACCGTATTTTTGATCCTTGGGATCGCTATGTTTAATCTGGGGGCGGATCTTTCCATGACGCCCATGGGGGAACATATCGGAACCGGTCTGACCAAATCCAGTCGGCTGTTTATCTTGCTGCCGGTGGCGTTTTTGATGGGATTATTTATCACCATCGCGGAACCGGATCTGTCGGTGCTGGCCAGTCAGGTCAGCGGTGTGATCGATTCCGGTGTGCTGATCCCTACGATTGGCATAGGAGTGGGAGGATTTCTCCTGTTGGGTGTGATGAAGATTGTGTTTCAAAAGGAGCAGGCTTCTTTGCTTTTGTTTTTTTACATGGTGATCTTTGCCTTTGTGGCGCTGTTATTTTCGGCGGGGAAGGGGATTTTTCTGCCCCTTTCCTTCGATTCTGGCGGGGTGACCACGGGACCGATCACTGTGCCTTTTCTGATGGCGATGGGCGTCGGAATCGCCAGATCCATCGGAGGCAAAAAGGTACAGGAGAACAGCTTCGGCTTGGTGGCGCTCTGTTCGATCGGACCGGTGTTAGCAATGCTGATCTTGTCCATTTGTTCGAAGGGAACCTTTACATACGCCATACCGGACTATTCGGTGGAGGCTCATTTGGGCGCACATTTCCTGCCTACTGTGGCGGACACTTTTCGGGAAGTGTTCGTGGCGCTGTTATTGATCGTGTTCTTTTTCCTGGTGCTGCAGTTTACACTATTAAAACTGAGTCCGAAGCGCCTGATCCAGATTTTTATCGGAATTGCCTATACACTGGTAGGGCTTGTGATCTTCCTGACGGCGGTTGCGGTGGGCTATATGCCTGTGGGGTATCGGATCGGGCAGGATCTGGCCCGGAACAGTAAGCTGGCTGCAGTTCTGTTTTCTTTTGTGCTGGGGATGGTCACGGTGCTGGCGGAGCCGGCGATCCATGTGTTGAACCATCAGGTGGAGGATGTGACGGATGGCAATGTCAGCAAGCGGCAGATGTTGGTCGCGCTGTCCATCGGTGTGGGACTGTCTGTGGGGCTTTCGGTGCTAAGAGTTCTGTTGGATTTTTCCGTTTTATATTATCTGATCCCGGGATATTGTATCTCGTTAGGGTTGTCCTTTTTTGTGCCGGGACTGTATACGGCCATTGCGTTTGATTCCGGTGGCGTGGCCAGCGGACCGCTGACTTCCAGTTTTGTATTGCCTATGGTGATCGGGGTCTGTGTGGCACTTCGGGGTGAAAGCGCAGTGTTGGAATCGGCGTTCGGGATCGTAGCCATGGTTGCCATGACGCCGCTGATTGCGATCCAGATGCTGGGGTTCCGTGCGGTGGTGGCAAAGCAGGCCAGAGAAAAGGCGGCCATGCGGCATATTTTCTCTGCGGAGGATGCACAGGTTATCTATTTTGAGTGGGAGGAGTTTGATTGATGGCGATCACGATTGGAAGCAGGGCAGTGAATGCCAGACAGAACAAGAATATAGCCCCCATCCGACTGGAATTGCTGATCACGGTGGTGGACAAGAAAAAGGCGGATTTTTATGCGGATCTGCTGCAATCTTTTGACATCAATATGCAGATGGTGGTCTGGGCCAAGGGAACGGCGGAGGAAAAGACGCTGGAATATCTGGGGCTGGCGAACAATGACCGGGCGGTGATCTTCAGCGCGGTCAGAGAAGATAAGCTGGATACCATCGAGCAGGCGTTGGAGGAGAAATTTGCTTCGGTGAAAGGCGGAAAGGGTGTAGCTTTCTCTATCCCCTTTACCAGTATCATGGGGGCGGCGGCCTTTGGATTTTTGAGCAATGAAACGGGCATATCCGGTATGTTTGGGGAGGAGAACGTATGAAAAATGCAAATTATCAGATGATATTCTGCGTGGTAAATGCCGGATTTTCGCAGGTGGTCATGGAAGCGGCGAAATCCGTGGGGGCCAGAGGAGGTACCCTGATCCACGGCCGCGGCACCGCCAATCAGGAGGCGGAGAAGCGCTTTCAGATCGTGGTGCAGCCGGACAAAGAAATCGTGATGATCCTGGTCAAGAAAGAGATCAAGGATAAGGTGCTCTTGGCGCTCAACAAGGCGGTGGGATTGGAGACCGCGGGGCAGGGGATCGCATTCTCGGTGCCGGTGGACCGGGTTGTAGGAATTGCAGAGGATGTTGGAGAGGATGTTGGAGAGGATACAAAGGAGTAGAAATGTATTTCAGGATAGATCAGATGAAACTGCAGAAAGATGCAGTGCTTACGGCGAAGCAGCATGGAACGGAAGGATTGAAAAAACTGCTTTGGGGCAAAATAGCGAAATCACTTCGCATTCCGGAACAGGAGATTCGAAATTTAATCATACGCAGGGAGTCTGTCGATGCCAGAAAGAAGCCGGAGAT
>DFDT01000109.1 GCA_002368865.1 Lachnospiraceae bacterium UBA3821
ATCAAACCGCTGGTATACAGAGGAATTTGCAAAAATCTCACGGAGGAAGAAATATCAGATGCGCTGGGAATGGTGGATAAGGTATCTGCTGCGCCTATGGTCATAGGATTTTTGTCCTTGTGGCTTGGCACCACCGTGATCGTAACAGTAGCGATCATAAGAGGGAACCTGAATGTACCGGCGTGGTGTCTTCTTTTGAATCCGATTCCATCCACGATAATTCTTCTCATACTAAAGAAGTGCGGGATAAAGATTATTGGGGCATTGGGTGTGGGATTCGTGATGTTTGCAATTCTTCTCATCATAGCCGGTATGAGAATTGCGGTGTAGCAGAGGAGAGACAAGCGTGGAAAAGAAATATGCCATACAGGGAATGATAGGATGTGCATTATTTGGTGTGGGCGACTGGTTGCTTGGTTTTGTGGATCCCGGTAAGGTAGAAGGCGATGTATTCTATTTTATCTCTGCCGGGCACGGTGCCGGATACCCGGAGTGGAAAATTGTTGTCACTCTTACTTGTGCTATAATAGGTGTGCTCTTTTTACAACAGGGATGTGTCCATATTGCCGACTATAGGAAGGACGAGAAAGAGAAAGCCGGTGCGGCCAGAATCTTCACGTTCCTTACCTATGCATGGCTGATGATCCACACGATCGTTACGATCATTGTATTCGCATATTCCTATATGTGTAAAAATGTCGGAGAAGAGCAGGCTGCGATCATGTCACATAGCATGGATAAGATATTTGATCCCTGTGTATTTATTTCGTATCTTATCGTATTGGTTGCATTTGCGGATCTGATCATTGCTATTGTAAGGGAACGAACGACCTTTAAGAAAAGAGAAGCATTTCTGACACCTCTCACATGGATTTTGGTGATAGGCCTTATCTCCATGATTCTGCCGGAAAGTGCTTTTTCTAAAGGGCTTTATACGTTTTGCATGAATGGGGGGATGATTGTATGGTTTGCCGGGAAATGTTTCGAAAACAGTGATAAGAAAGGGCACAGCCATGACAAGAGATGAATTAGAAAACATACGCAGACGAATGCTGTTTATCGTTCCGGCCTCGATTCTCTTTATGATAGGCGATTATGCCATGGGAATTGAACCCAGGGAAAGTATTGTCGTGTCAGGACTGATATCTTCCGGCTGGCAAACGATAGCAGACTGGAGGATCACGCTGTCAAATATCGGAGGAATGTTTGGCTCGATCTTCTATGCGATTGCAGCATTGGCGTTTCTGGAATACCTGAAATACCGGCTTACGATGATGACAAATAAAGCGGACAGGATAATTATGAGATCCTACATGGCCGGACTGGTTCTTGGAATAATGGGCTTTATGTATTTTCATCTTGCCTGTGGGACACTGATCCACAATTATAATGTCCTCATTGACGCGGCAGAAGGAAATGCAGAACTCGCAGTCAGGATGTGGAATCGGACATATAATGTGCAGGCATTTTGTTATTGGACGACATTTATCTCCTTGGGAATATTGGTTACAGGGGGATGGATTATAATGGTTTTAAAAGGGCTTTTGTCCTTGAAAAAAGGCTGGCTACTGGCTGCGCCTCTTATGGTTGCAGCTATCGGATTTTTGATCGAAATAATACTTCCGTTGCCGTTTAACGGAATAGCTTCCGGGTTCGAAAGCTTTGGATGGACGGTGATGTTTCTTGGCGGAATCAGGTTTGTAGGTAAAGATGAAAGGTATAGGAAGGAACGGGAATGAAAGGATCCAGCAGAAAAAATATGATTCTGGGCGCAATAGGAGCATTTTTCATGATGCTGGGTGATCTTACACTCAGTGTTATTACCCCCTGCGATACAGATCAGGGACTTTTTTTGAGACAGGCATATTATGATGGGGAGTATCCTGCGTGGAGGCTCATTGCGCTGTTCCTTACAGGTGTAGTGGGAATATTCGGATATTGGTATGGCTTGCAGGCCATGCATGATTCCATTGATGTCAAGTATAGCAAAACAAGGAAGTGTTTTAAGTTTTCAGGTATGTTGTTTTGTTTTTCCGGACTTGCGATTCACTTTGGAATCGGAATGGGTGCATACCTGACTTCCTATATGGCGGGAAATTTCGGAGAAGAAGCTGCAATAAAGGCAGCAGGGGATTATGCGAATGAAGTTCTTCCGGGATTTTATATTCTGTATCTTCCGATTGCGGCAATTTTCATCATACATATCATCATGCTGATTGCGGGAAAAACCATATATTCAAGAAGGATGGTATTGTTTGCGCCGATTCTCTGGATGGGAATCTTTGGTTTGATACCGGATATCAGGCAGGGAATCGGCAGTCATCTGGTCACGCTTGATTACGTGTGCACACAATGCTCCGGTAATGCAGCACCGCTTCTGTATTTTCTGGCCTGCCTTTTCCTGCCGGATGGATTCAAATATAGGAAAGAGAGATTCGAAAAATGATCCACACGGATTTCAACAGGAAGGAGCATGGTTTTGTCGGCCATATGGCAGAGCCAGATTCGGGAAGTGACAGAGCGGTCATTATTGTAATGGGCGGAGAGCAGAGTCTGCTTCCGGGAATTAAATTTGCGGAAAGATTTGCGGATTATGGAATCACAGGGCTTTCTGTCTCGCTATTTGGTGCGGATGGCTTGCCGGATTCCCCGAATGCGGTGCCGATTGATATGTTTGTTCCGGCAGTTCAATATCTCCGTGAGGAAAAGCATATCGAGCATATCAGTATTTACGGACAATCCATGGGTTCGATTTTTGCGGTGATGGCAGCACAGTATATCGGTGGCTTCGAGAATCTGATCATTGTATCGCCAACCCATGTTCCGTTTGAGGGAACACAGAAAGATAAGAAGACTATGACTGGCAGAAGTGTTGCTACGTGGAAAGGAGCAGATATTCCTTTTGTTACGGCGGATTTTTCTGCTATAAAAGCAGGAAAATATTACAAAGTATCGGGGCTTTCTTATAAAGTGACAGGAATGTGGATCGCTTATAAGAAAGCATATGAGGATGAGAAAAAAAGCAGTCTTGCCATGCTCCATCCTGAGAAAAGCGGCGCGAGAGTCCTTATGATCGCGGGCGATGAAGATGAATGCTGGCCGGCCGAGTATTCCGTAAAAGTATTACAGGAAAACCTAAGAAAAATCGGATATGAGAAGGAGGTTAAAGTGATTATATATCCTCATGGCAGTCATTTAAACGGTCTTATGCCAAACAGAAAACGTGAAAAGAAACTATATCGCATGATTCCACTCATTGGGTTGATGTATAAGACATTTGGAAAGTACAGAAGAGAAAATCTTTCTTATTTTGAGAAATCGGAACGGGAAATAATAGATTGGATAAGGCGGTGATACCTATGAAATATCATATAGAAAAAAATACCGTACAGGAGACTTTGATCATACCGCTGTACGGGCGGAAAGTATGCTCTGATAAATTCCCGCATCTGTTCAAGGATCCGGAGGCAGAGCGGATCTGTAACATGTTGGATTATGATTTTGAGGAAAAGGGCAAAAAGATGGAATCCGGTGCCGGTCTGTTTGGAGCACTGGAGGTTGCCCAGAGACAGTATGATCTCGGATGGGAGGTAAAGGATTATCTGAAAAATCATCCCAAAGCTGCGGTAGTGAATCTGGGCTGCGGTCTGGATGATACCTT
>DFDT01000122.1 GCA_002368865.1 Lachnospiraceae bacterium UBA3821
AGCGCAATGGCTTCCCGAATAGCGGCATCTCCAAGGATCCCATTAAAATTCAAAGTAAGATTTCTGGAACGCGCCTGCACAGGGGGCATTTTACCGGCCATGCCCGGCGTCTGGAGCAACTGTGTATATTGATCATAGCTGAGTTCGGAAGCACCATAGAGAAGATCCACTTCGCCATTCTTCAGCGCTTGCACACGGGACGCTCCATCCGGGATATATTTTGCGACAACCTCATCATAATAAGGAGTGCCGTCCCAATAATTATCATTGCGAACGAAGCGGGTATATTCGCCCTTCACATAATCCGTGTAAATGTAAGGGCCGGTTCCAACCGGGGAAACTTCGTCACCGGCATTTTTTGCCTCGATCTGCTTGGGGGATACCATTGCCATTACATCCGGCCAGCAGAGGTCGGTTAGAAGGCCATAGTACGGATTCTCATAGGAAAGAACAATGGTATGTTCGTCCGGGCACTCAATGTTTTGAACGGTTCCAATCGTGGGGAGTGAATAGGACGCGGGTGAATTCTGCATATCCAGGATATTGGCTTTTACTGCCTCGGAATTAAAGTCTTCACCGTCGTGGAATTTTACACCTTTTCTCAGATGCAGCGTAAGTGTGCAGCCATCATCGCTGATGTCCCAGCTTTCAGCAAGTCTGGGGATGATTTCCCCGCCTTCGTAAGTAACCAGTGTATCATAGCATACACGACTGACAAGATAGGTGGGAGGTGTCATCTGCATCGGATACAGACAATCCGTCTCACCGATAGTGGCAATATTTAAGACCTTTTTCGAATCCGCGGCGTTTTGTACGGCCGCCTCCGTGCTGCCGGTCGTGTCAGCAGGTGCATTCGATGTGCCGGAAGATCCGCAGGCAGCGAGCCCCAGAACCATGCACATTGCTAATACGAGTGCGAGAAGATTCTTCAATTGTTTCATTGCTTTCCTCCTGAATGTGTTTTTTGTGGATATTTGTATTTATTGAACGGCCTCATGGATGATACGGCCGTGATCAATCTCAAACATATGGGAACAGAGCCGACTTGCAGCGCCGAGGTCGTGCGTGATCAATAAATAAGAACATGCATGAGCTTCCTGATAGTTCTGCAAAAGATTCAACACGGCTTCGGTTGACAAAAGATCAAGCCCGGCGGTTACCTCATCGAGAATCAGGAATTTCGGCTTTATAGCAAGCGCACGAAGCAGTCCGATCCTTCGCTGCTCGCCTCCCGAAAGCTGCCTGACAGGGACTTGAAGAAGACTCTGGCTCATGTTCAACTGATCCATCAAGTCCAATATGCAGGACCTTCGCTCTTCCTTTCTCATAACTGTCAGATTACAGAGCGCTTCCTCGGCATTCTGATAAACGCTTCGCTTCGGGCTCAGGGTACCTCTCTCATCCTGAAACACAGCCTGCAGGTCTGTCCGATAGCGCCGCCACCGCCTGTTACTCAGCCTGGCTATGTCCTGATCATCAATGAATATTGCGCCGGAGCTTGGCTTTTCCAGGCCGATCAATAAGCGGGCAAGCGTGCTTTTACCGCTTCCGCTTTCGCCCATAATGGCAATGCTTTCTCCTTTGCTCCAGGTCAGGCTTACATTATCCAGGGCTGTAAAGAGATTTCCACCCGGATCATAGTAGGTGCGGGAGACATTTTTTACCACAATTTTTTCCATCTCTCGGCCTCCGTATGATTTCTTTCTGCTGCCTGTGCGAATCTGATTGTCCATTCCTGCTGAGGCGAAGAAAATAGCTGTGATGTATCTTGCCGTTCTATGATCTGACCATTTTCCATTACACAGGTTGCAGGACACAATTTTTGAATAGCTTCGATGTCATGCGATATGAAAAGGATGCCTCCGTCCTGATAGTCCGCCAGTAGCTGAATCAAATGTGCCCGGTTGCTGATATCCAAAGCACTGGTGGGCTCATCTGCGAGGATATATCTTGGCTTCATGCCTAAAATCATGGACATCGCTATTCTTTGCAGCATTCCACCGGAAAGCTGGCTCGGATAGGCGTTCAGGACTCTGTCTGCATCCCTTAGATTGACTTTTTCCAGTGTTTCCCGCGCGAGCTTATATGCCTCTTTTTTTGACAGCTGTAATCTGCTTTGATAGGTTTCAGATATCTGCCTCCCTATTTTTATATTAGAGAAAAAAGCAGTCATGGAGTTCTGTGGAATAAACCCAAAGGTTTTCCCACACAAATCGCGTCTCTCCCTGGTTGTGAGATTTAGAATGCTTTTCCCATCGAGCTGAACATCGCCGCTTAAAACATTGAGACCATTTCCTCCGATGCCCATAATGAAGCGTATCAATGTGGATTTTCCTGCCCCGCTGGCACCCGTCAGACAGATGCGTTCATCTTGATCCAGAGACAAAGATACATCTTTCAGAAGGCACTTGCCTTCCGCACTGCTTATTGTAAGATTTGAAACTGTCAGCATCAGATGTCCCTCCTTACGATTTGGCGTCCAAGGAGGTTAAAGCAGAGAGAGCTTACGAAAATCAGAACGACAGGATAGTATAAAAGCGCTGGTCTCATTACAAACGCGCTCCTTGCGTCTGCCAGCATACCGCCCCAGTCGATGACATTTGCTCCCAGACTCAGACCGATAAACGAAAAACCGGAAATAGCCAATATCATATCGGAGCATGAAAGGCAGATATACTGAACGAGCTGCGGCAGAATCACCGGTAAAATATGAATGATCAGAATTCGAAAATGACTTGCCCCGGAGGCAAACGCGCAGCGCGCGTAGGCTTTTCTGTACTCCTCCTCTGTGAGAGTCATGACCAGCTTGATCATTCTGAGGATCAGGGACACTGTCAGAGCTACGATCATCGTTGGTATGCTGTTGCCCCATATACCGATCATGATGATCAGATAGGCAAGCGGCGGAATTGCCGTAACGGCGTTGAGAATACTGTCTGAGAGGACGCCGGTTCGTCCCCCGGTACGGGCAAACAGCAGGCCCAAAGCAATTCCCAGGACAAACACAATGAACGCTCCCA
>DFDT01000077.1 GCA_002368865.1 Lachnospiraceae bacterium UBA3821
TCAACGGTGAGGCTGCCGGCGCTGTCGATCTGTTCTGATAAAACACTGGTATACTGACAGAGGGTGCGAACGTGTTTCTATCCCCGCTCAAACAAATATAGCGAGATAAAGAGACAGCCGGAAAGGTGTATCAAAATTGTTACACCTTCCCGGTTTTTTTTGTCCGTGGAAAAAATATTCGCGATATGAAGACAATACTGATCTGTGTCACCAGATGAGAGGAATCACTTTATATTTCACCTTATCCCTATACTCGGCATATCCCTCCAGGCCCTGTGCCAGGACCTCCTCTTCGTTCCTGATCCGTTTTGCAATAATGGGAAGATAACAGATCAAAATGGCAAAGGATATCGGTGAGCCAAGGACAAGGCCCATTGACAGGAAAAGAAACACCGTTGCAGAATACATGGGGTGCCGCACGATCCCATAAAATCCTGTGTCTATGACCTTTTGATGTTTCTGTATCTCCACGGTCCGCGACAAATAGGTGTTTTCACGCAGTACTTCCGCATACATCAGATAAGCGGCTAGAAACACAATGGCTGCTGCAATCACTGTCCAACGCGGCATAACGATCCAACCAAAACGGTAATTCAGCCCCGCAACGACAAAAGCAGCGAAAAACATAACGCCGCTCAGGACGATCACGGTCTTCTGTTCCCCTTCGCTCTCCTTTGCCTTCAGTCGCTTTTCCAGCAATTCCGGATTTCGCAGCATCATCACAATTCCCGCAGCTAACATGGGGATGAACAGGATGCCGATCAAGAGCCAGCCATTCCAATAACAGATCGTTCCCGCCGGAAGAAACAGGAGCAGCGCTATCAGCACCAGCCCGGTAACGAATTTGGAGATGGCCTGAACAAACAGCTTTTTCGTCATAGGTTTGCCTCGCCTAAATGGAATATAAAAAGCTTCCCGGTCCCTTGCTCCTAACTCCACTCAGAATAAAGATACGCCGCCCCGCTTCCATCATACCATTCAAATCTGCACCACCGCACAGCTTCCATGTCTTTCAGTTTAAAATGCGGAAAAAGTCTCTGATATTCAGGCAAATACTCTTTCATATCTCGTTCAGACAAAGGAAAGATCGCATCATCTGCCCCGTAACTGTTGTGTTCCGGATGAAGCGGATAAATATCCTCCAGATAAAAATCGAGAAACGGTCCCGGCACGATTTCCGGATGGTCAGGATCACGCTGATCAAGGCGCCATTCCGGGTCGCAAAACTCAATTGATCCCCAATTAAACAGAGAGGGATAATCGTCGCACATCGACTCACAGAAATATCCCTCTTCCCATTTGAGGTCTTCTTCATGTTTTTTCACAAACTCCTGCCACTGAGCAAGGTATTTAAACCCTAACGCAGAAACAGGGATCCTTAATAGAGTTGTTCTATGCCAGCAAGACATACCCATTCTCCCTATCCTAAATAAGGTCTCCGAACAATTCAGAGTTGCCCTCCATCCTCCAGGTACTCTTCCAGAAACATTTCCAGAAAAGCATGCCGCTTTTCAGCCATCATTCGGCCTGTCTCTGTATTCATCAGGCTTTTGAGTTTCAGCAGCTTATCGTAAAAATGCTGTACTGATTCCTTCATAGGCCTTCCATGCTCACCTCCGTAGGCAAAGGTCCTCGCAATATCGACAGCTCCCATGGCATCCAGCCGGTCCGCATCCTGCACGACTTTGCCCTCCGGTGTATCCGGAATTCTGCCTTTGTTCTGGCTGAAGGAGACTGTATTGATTGCTTCGCAGATTCGGTCGGCCATTTGCTGAGGCACCTGGTTCTCCAGAAGAAAAGTTCTTGCGTTCGCGTTTTCTTTTGTCCCAAACAGCTTATGGTCATCCGCATCGTGGAGAAGTGCCGCCAGTGCTGTGATCAGCCTGTCACAATCCTGTTCCTTTTCCGCAATCAGGAGGGCATTTCGATAAACCCTCATCGTGTGGTCAACATCATGTCCACCGGCATTTGTCCGGAACAATTTCTGAATATAGGCAATAGCCTGTTCTACGAGCTTTTCTTCTGTCATTTTTGCTTCCTGAAGCAATGCTATCGTTCTGTAAAATGATATAATCTGTCAGGGATGTGGCAGTAACCGTTGGGATTCTTCTCCAGATATTTCTGATGGTACTCTTCCGCGAGAAAAAAGTTCCTGATCATTTCCAGTTCTACCGCGAGGGGCTTTCCTGCTTTCTCCTGCTCTGCATCGTAGACAGGGCGTATCTCCTGCAGCTGCCCTTCGTCCGTATAATAGATTCCGGTACGATACTGTATTCCACGGTCATTCCCCTGCCTGTTCATAGAGACCGAATCTATGACCATGAAATAAAACCGGAGCAGCTCTGACAGGGAAATTTCCTTTTCATCGTAGATAATCTTCACGGTCTCTGCGTGTCCGCTGCTGCGGCAGACTTCTTCATATGTCGGTGAATGGCCTTCTCTGTGATCAGGGCCATTCGCGTATCCGACCTCTGTAGAAACAACGCCGGCAAACTGGTCAAAAAACTTCTGGAGCCCCCAGAAACAACCGCCGGCAAGATAGATTTCCTTCATAGCAATACCCCCCCATATCACATCACTTTCGACATGTATTCCGCAAACAGCTTCTGGTATTCCGCCTCCTCTTTTCTGACAAGTTCTCTGTAATTCGTTGCGTCAGTGATCCTTTGTGCCCCGGTCCAGGTGAGATTCTGCAGGGCCTTCAGGCTCTTTACCGCGGTCTGCGTGAATTCGGGGCCGATTCGTAGCAGGGCAAGAGCATCCGCCGGCTTCAACAATCCGCTGCTGATGATCCCGAAGGTATTATACAGAGTGTCATTTGCAACCGGACCAATCACAACATCCGCCGCCAGTGTATCCTCTGCCCTCCGGTTTCTGAAAATATAGTCAAACCAGTCTGCTTCCCTTGAGAATCTGATTACATCAAGGCCTGTCAGATCCAGCTCATATCCATTCACCACATAGTCTTCATATGCCCACCTGTAGGCAAATTCCCTGTCAGGAGTCAGATAGAAACCCTGTCCAAAGTCAGCATTTTTCCTGCCCAGGTAAATGTCCGGCTCTCTGATCTCTTCCTTTCCCGCATGATAAAGCTTCATGAGCCCACCTTTCCCTTGATCTCCAGTACCTTTATTTTGCATTCATACTGCAT
>DFDT01000207.1 GCA_002368865.1 Lachnospiraceae bacterium UBA3821
ACCGTTATCATGATGGCCGGTCTGCAGGGTGCAGGTAAGACCACCGCAACTGCCAAGATTGCGGCAAAATTAAAGCAAAAAGGCAAGAAATCCTTATTGGTGGCCTGTGATATCTACAGACCTGCCGCAGTGGAGCAGCTTCACGTAAACGGTAAAAAGGTGGATGTGGAAGTGTTCGATATGGGCACGGATCACAAGCCGGTGGAGATCGCAAGAGAAGCGATCGCTTACGCAGAGAAAAACGGTCACAATGTTGTGATCCTTGATACCGCTGGACGTCTGCATATTGATGAGAGCATGATGGAAGAACTGGCGGAGATCAAACGGGAACTCACGGTTCATCAAACCTTGTTGGTTGTGGATGCCATGACTGGTCAGGATGCTGTGAATGTGGCAAAAGAGTTCGATGAAAAGGTGGGCATCGACGGCGTGGTATTGTCCAAAATGGACGGTGATACCAGAGGCGGTGCGGCACTTTCTATAAAGGCAGTGACAGGAAAGCCGATCCTGTTTGTCAGCATGGGTGAGAAGCTTACGGATCTGGAGCAGTTTTATCCGGATCGTATGGCGAACCGTATCCTGGGAATGGGCGATGTGCTCACGCTGATCGAGAAGGCACAGGAGAGCATCGATATTGATGAGGAAAAAGGCCGTGAGATGGCTGGCCGCATGAAGAAGGGGAAATTCGACTTTGAAGATTACCTGGAAAGCATGAAGCAGATGCGCAATATGGGCGGTCTGTCCAGCATTTTGAGCATGCTGCCCGGCATGGGGATCAAAGCTGGAGAGCTGGAGGCGATGATCGATGAGAAACAGCTGAAGCATATGGAGGCCATTGTGCTTTCTATGACGGTGGAGGAACGCAGGGATCCCAAGCTTTTAAATCCCAGAAGAAAGCACCGCATTGCAAAGGGCGCCGGGGTGGATATTGCAGAGGTCAATCGTTTTGTCAAACAGTTTGAGCAGAGCCAGAAGCTGATGAAGCAGATGAGCGGCGGTAAGGGCAAACGACATGGCGGTATGTTCGGCGGCTTCGGCGGCATGATGGGTGGCGGCAGATTCCCGTTTTAGGAAGAAGCAGTTCCATCCGAAGAAGAAAGTAAGATTTGAGTTCGACGCCAGGAAGCGTTGCAATTCTTATCATAAAGCCTGAAAAGGTGTAACTATTATATCAATATTTTAAACATGGAGGAAAAAGAAATGGCAGTAAAAATCAGATTAAGAAGAATGGGACAGAAGAAGGCTCCTTATTATAGAATCATCGTAGCTGATTCCCGTTCTCCCAGAGACGGAAGATTCATCGATGAGATCGGTACCTATGATCCCAGCACAGATCCCAGCACGTTCAAGATTGATGAGGAGAAGGCAAAGAAGTGGCTGACCGACGGCGCACAGCCCACAGAGGTTGTTGGCAAACTGTTCAAGGCTGCAGGCATCGAGAAATAAGACAATCATAGTTTGATCTTTGGAGGTAGATGATGAAAGAACTGGTAGAAGTAGTTGCAAAGGCTCTTGTCGATCATCCTGAAGAGGTCGTTGTGACCGAGAAGAAGGAAGGGAGAAATATCGTCATTGAACTACATGTAGCTGCCTCTGATATGGGTAAAGTTATCGGTAAGCAGGGCAGGATTGCAAAAGCGATCCGTACGGTAGTAAAGGCGGCATCATCCAAAGATAATGCAAGAGTGGACGTGGAGATCGTCTAATAGCAAAAAATCCGGCGGGGCATGCCAAAGGCGTGTTCCGCTGTTGTTGTTTCAGACAGGAGAGTTTATGGAAGATAGATTTCAGGTTGGGGTGATCACTTCGCCTCACGGCGTCAGGGGAGAGGTGAAAGTTTTCCCCACAACAGATGATGTAAAACGGTTTAAGCGGCTCAAGGAAGTGATCCTGGACACCGGAAAAGAAAATGTGATATTGGAAATAGAAGGCGTAAAGTTTTTTAAACAGTTTGTGATTTTGAAATTTAAGGGCTTGGATACGCCGGAGGAAGTGGCAAAATATCGTCAGAAGAGTCTGTATGTCACCAGGGAAAATGCGGTACGCCTGGGGAAAGACGAATATTTCATTGCGGACCTGATGGGGTTGAAGGTATATGATGAAGCGGATGCCGAGATTGGTGTCCTGCGGGAGGT
Source organism: Lachnospiraceae bacterium UBA3821 (assembly GCA_002368865.1). Taxonomy (GTDB): domain Bacteria; phylum Bacillota; class Clostridia; order Lachnospirales; family Lachnospiraceae; genus Acetatifactor. Next base: position 2,136 of record DFDT01000207.1, read on the forward strand.
CCTGGAGACCGGCGCAAATGATGTTTATGTCATTGATCTGAACGATGGAAGAGAGCTGCTTTTGCCTGCCATCAAAGAGTGTGTTCTGCATGTGGATGTGGAAGCGGGTAAGATGCAGATTCATATATTGGATGGACTATTGGATGAAATTTAAGGTATTGACGCTCTTTCCGGAAATGATAATGGACGGTTTGAAGACAAGTATCACCGGGAGAGCATTGGAGAATAATTTGATAGAGCTGGAGGCTGTGAATATCAGAGAGTATTCTCTGGACAAACATGGCAAGGTGGATGATTATACCTATGGAGGCGGCGCCGGTATGTTGATGCAGGCGCAGCCTGTTTATGATGCCTGGCAGGCGCAGGTTTCGGGGAGAAAGACGCGGACAATCTATGTGACTCCCCAGGGACGGCTGTTTTCACAGGCCTATGCGGCAGAGCTGGCGCAGGAGGAAGAATTGATCTTTTTGTGCGGGCACTATGAGGGGATTGATCAGCGTGTGCTGGATGAAGTTGTAACGGATTATGTTTCCATCGGGGATTATGTCCTGACCGGCGGCGAACTTCCTGCAATGGTGATGATAGATGCTATTTCCAGGCTGATTCCCGGGGTGCTTCACAATGAAGAGTCGGCGGAAACCGAAAGTTTCCATCGGAATCTGTTGGAGTATCCGCAGTATTCGAGACCGGAAGTGTGGCACGGACAAAAGGTGCCGGATGTACTCTTGTCCGGAGATCACAGGAAGATTGCGGCGTGGAGAATGGAGCAGTCGGAAAAACTCACCAGAGAACGCAGACCGGATCTGTACGCAAAATACGAAAGGCAGGAAGCGGTGATTCAAGTGCTTTTGGGTGAAAAACGGCTGCATATCCATATGATCGAGAACCTGCGGAGAGGACGAGGTGAGGTGATCTGTTGGAAAGACCGGGCAGTGTGTGTATATGATCCGGATTGCAGGCTGGGAATGTTCACTGTGGCGTCCGGCAGGGATGCTGCTTCTCAGTTGATCGAAGCGATTCCGCAGAACATCCTGGATGATATGAGGTTTGCGGTGACAACGGACATTGCCATAAACAGGGAGTTGGCAGACAGATTGTCCGGAGATACGATACGGATCACATCCGAAGGCAGGATGGCGTGTTACACCCAGAGAACTTTTCTGCCGGTGAAATACAAGGATATCCGTTTGCTACAAGAAGCGGATCAGGAGTATCCTGCATCGCATTGGGAATGGCAGGATGCGGATCAGCCGGCGGAACGGATACGGGCGAAGGCATTCTATGGTGCCTATGCGGAGGATAGGTTGATCGGGTTTTGCGGCTGGCTTTCGGACGGAAGGATCGGGTATCTGTATGTGGAGGAAGAATATCGGAGACAAGGGATCGGAACGTCTTTGGAAGCATTTTGTATCAACAGACAATTGGAGATGGGATTTGTTCCCTATGGATTTATCCCCAAGGAGAACGAGGTGGCATTGAAGATGCAGATCAATATGGGATTATATCTGTCGGAAGGCTGTATTTGGTGGCTGGAGAGAAGCTAGTGGAGGAATATTTATGCAGAACCTTAACCGTATTGCATGCGGTTTTATCAGAGTGATCGGTGTTTTTTTTATAGGATATATTTTTCTGCAGGGACTCTATACGATCTGCTGTATTCAAAGAGTGGAAGAGTTGACCTACTATATGAAGAACGATGTGTTTCGGCAGGTGGCGGGAATTGCATTGTTTGGGATAATAGTCTTTTTCCTGCAAAAGAAAAAAGACAGATATGAGAATTTTTTGAAGAAAAACGAAACGGTTTTTTTAGGAATTCTGCTGGCGGTTGTTTTGCTGTCGTTTACCGCTTGGATTATGGTTACCAGATTTTGGTATTTTGGAGATATGGAAAAGATATATCAATATGCCGGAATGATCCTTGCGGGAGATTTTTCCGGTTGGATGCCCGGCGGGTATCCATATGAGTGGACACAGCAGAACACACTGATCCTTTTCGTAGTGGGACTTTTGAAGATATTTGACGCAGACGCCAGCTTTTTAGCATTTTATTTTATTAACCTTTTCTTTTACGGTGTGGCATTGGTGGCGATTACGATGATCCTGCATCGTTTCGCGACTGACAGAATGACATATATAGCAGAAGCTGTTATGGTTATGCTTTATTTTCCCTTTGGTTTTTTGATCCTGATGCTGTATGGAGACATGATCGGTTTTTCCTTTGGCTGTGTGTCCATGGCTTTTTTGGTTTACTATTTGGATAGCAGGAAGATCTGGCAGATCCTGGCTTCCTGCATTTGCATAATCGTTGCAGTTAATTTCCGACAAAACGAAACCATTATTTTCTTAGGCATACTGATTATACTGCTTATGGATTGGCTGAAAAATTCCCAATCAGTAGGACGATTGGGAATATTCATTATATACATAGGGATCGCTTTTATAGGATTTTCCGTTCCCGGAAAAATCATAGAGGGAATGGGAAATGTGAAAATGGAAGGCGGAAACAGCCGGTGGGCGCATGTCGCCATGGGGCTCCAGGAGAGCGATAAGGCTCCGGGGTGGTATAATAACTATGTGGATGAAGTGTTTGAAGGAAACAATTATAATAAGTTGGAAACAGCCAAAGCAGCCAAAGCAGACATAGGAGCGCGCTTGAAATTTTTCAAAGAGGATCCCGTGTATGCATGGCGATTTTTTCATAAAAAACTTGCTTCGGAATGGAACAACCCGACTTTTGAATGCTTTCATATACAGAACTGGCGAAATACAAGTCTGGAACTTTCGCCGGTGGTTAAATCCATTATCAATGACGGCGGTAAGCTGAATATTTTACTGATCGATCTTTTGGATCTGGCGCAGTCAATCGTGCTGTTTGGTGTAATGATGTATTTGATCTGTGTCAAAACAACGGATCTGAGACAATTACTATTTATGATCCTGTTTATAGGAGGTTTTCTGTTTTTTGCTTTTTGGGAGGCAAAATGCAGATATGTATTGCCGTTTTATTTCCTGCTGATACCATATGCATATTCAGGATATGCAGAGATGATCCGGCAAAAAAGAATCAAGACGGCAACGGTCATAATGGTATTGATCGCATGGATCGGGATTTCTCAAAACAGCTGGATATGTGATGCATTTAAGTTAAATGCGGACACAGATGCATATTATGAGTATATTCATCAATATAACCATAATTTTGAGAATTTTCGATTTTAGAAAATCTTTTAGAAAATCTTTTAAATTTTACTTGCGCATTTTCATAGTACATGATATAATTTTACATGTTGCGAAAACGAGATGGTCCTCTGTTACTGAAATGTAGAGAATACATGGTATTAAGAACATCCATTTTATGAAGGAGGCTCAATATGAGTGATATTATCAAAGAGATCGAAGCAGAGCAGTTGAAGGAAAAGGTTGATGATTTCCGTGTTGGTGATACCGTAAAGGTTTATGGTAAGATCAAAGAGGGAAACCGTGAGAGAATCCAGGTATTCGAGGGCGTTGTCCTGAAGAGACAGGGTGGCAGCAACCGTGAGACATTCACCGTGAGAAAGAATTCTAACGGTATCGGCGTGGAGAAGACCTGGCCGCTTCATTCCCCCAATGTGGAGAAGATCGAAGTTGTAAGACGCGGTAAAGTAAGACGTGCAAAATTGAACTATCTGAGAGATCGTATCGGTAAGAAGGCTAAGGTAAAAGAACTTGTAAAGTAATCTTACACAGGTAAATCTGAAAGTCGTGGAGACAGGGTAATTGCAGGGAATGCGATTACCCTTTTCTATTTACCGCAAATGTGATATAATAGACGCACAGCGTCTATTATCAAAGGGATATAATAACTTGTAGTTTTATTTGATCGGGTGAGTCAGAATGGCAAGACATAAGGGACTGAGTTTTTATAAGCGGAGAAAGAAAATAAATGTAGGTATTGTCCGGGAGGTTTTCAGCTGGATCTTTGGAATCGCTGTTTCAATCTTTCTTGCGGTGGTGTTGGTTTATTTTTTCGGGATGACCATCTATGTTGTGGGATCATCCATGGAGCAGGAACTTTCTAACGGTCAGGAAGTATTGATCGATCGTTTCTGTTATGTGTTATCTTCACCGAAGAACGGTGATGTGGTTGCTTTTTTGCCAAACGGAAATGAGAAGGCTCATTATTATGTGAAGCGCATTGTAGCGGAACCCGGAGATGAGGTGCTGATCCAGAACGGCGTATTGTATGTAAATGCACAAAAGAGCGAATGGGTGGACGAGAAAATTCTGGATGCGGGAATTGCGGAGAATCAGCTGGTCATGGGAAAAGGCGAGTATTTCTGTATCGGAGATAATGTAAATAACAGCGAGGACAGCCGCTCCGCCAATATCGGTATGGTAAAGAATACCGATGTGATCGGCAGGGTATGGTTTCGCAAGGCTGGTAAGGACTCTAGACCCGGGTTTGTGAAATGATCTGTTCATATTTTTAAATCAATGTAAATAAGGAAACGGAGTACATATGAATTATCAGTGGTATCCCGGTCATATGACCAAAGCGGTCCGTATGATGCAGGAGAATATAAAACTCATTGATCTGATGATAGAGCTTGTGGATGCCAGAATTCCCTTGAGCAGCCGCAATCCGGACATCAGCGAACTGGGGAAGGGCAAGGCAAGGATTGTTTTACTGAACAAATCGGATCTGGCAGATCCCATACAGAATCAACAGTGGATGCAGTATTTTGAAGAGCAGGGTGCGTATGCGCTGGAGATCAATTCAAAATCCGGTGCGGGTATCAAGTCGGTCAATGGCCTGGTGCAGGAAGCATGCAGGGAGAAGATTGAGCGTGACAGAAAGCGGGGGATCGTGAATCGGCCGGTGCGTGCCATGGTGGTGGGAATTCCGAATGTGGGGAAATCCACGTTTATAAATTCTTTTGCCGGAAAGGCATGCACCAAGACAGGCAACAAGCCGGGAGTGACAAAGGGAAAACAATGGATCCGGCTGAATAAGAATCTGGAATTATTAGATACGCCCGGTATTTTGTGGCCGAAGTTTGAGGATCAGTTGGTGGGGATGCGGCTTGCGTTTATCGGCTCCATGAATGATGAGATCGTGATACAGGAGGAACTGGCCTATGATCTGATCAGAGAAATCTGTCTGTATTATCCCGAGGCTTTGCGGGAGCGGTATGAACTGACTGGACAGTCAGAAAATACACAGCCTCTGACTGTGTCACAGACCGCACAGATCCTGCGGGAGATCGCTGTGAACCGGAAGTGCTTTACCAAGGGGGAAGCGCCGGATATCAGCCGCGCGGCGATACTTTTGATCGATGATTTTCGAAGCGGCCGGCTCGGACGCATGACACTGGAGAGGAGATAATATATCATGAAAAAGAAGATACTCAAGGAACTGATGAGTACGGCAATTTATCTGCTTGTGGTGCTGGGGCTTACCTGGCTGTTGATCACATATGTGATCCAGAGAACGGAAGTGGACGGGTCTTCCATGGAACCCACACTTTCCAGCGGAGATAATTTGTTCGTGGATAAGATCTCCTATCGGTTTCATGATCCGGAACGTTTTGATATTATTGTATTCCCTTTCCGGTATAAGGAAAATACTTTCTATATCAAACGCATCATCGGGATGCCCGGGGAAACGGTTCAGATTGATACGGACGGCAGTATTTATATTAACGGGGAAAAACTTTCCGAGTCCTATGGCAAGGAGATCATTCGTCCAGATACGATCGGCAGGGCGATCAATCCGATCGTATTAGGGGAGAACGAGTACTTTGTCATGGGAGATAATCGGAACAATAGCAGTGACAGCCGGACGGAAGCAGTAGGTAATATCTCCCGCAGCGATATCATAGGGCGGGCGTGGATACGGATCTGGCCGTTTAACGATATGGGGATTTTAAAACATCAATAAGCTCGGGGGGACGGATAAAGATATGGCAGTGTCTATCAGTGAGATCAAAGCAAAGCTTCAGGCAGTTTCCGTAGAAGAACTGCCTGCTTTTATTGAAATTTATGGGGCGGACGAGCGCACAGGCGTTCAAAAGATCGTAGAGACAGCAAAGAAGCGCATGGAGGCGTTGGAGAAGGAAAAGGCGCGTATTGAGCTGTTGAAGCGTTATGAGCGGCAATATGCGGATTACCAGTTTATCTGCGGAATCGATGAAGTGGGCAGAGGGCCGTTAGCGGGACCTGTGGTGGCCGGGGCTGTTATCCTGCCGAAAGATTGTGATATTTTGTATATTAATGATTCCAAGCAACTGTCCGAAAAAAAGAGAGAGGAACTGTATGAGATCATACAGGAGAAAGCCGTAGCCTGTGCTGTGGGAATTGTTTCGCCGGCGAGGATCGATGAGATCAATATTCTGCAGGCGACCTATGAAGCGATGCGGGAGGCAATCGGCAAACTTTCGCCGGCGCCGGACCTGTTGCTGAATGATGCGGTGACGATTCCTAAGGTGTCAATCCGACAGGTACCGATCATCAAAGGGGATGCAAAAAGTATTTCCATAGGCGCCGCCAGTATTTATGCCAAGGTCACAAGGGACAGGATGATGGTGGAGTACGACAGAGATTATCCGGAGTATGGATTTGCGAAGAATAAGGGATATGGCAGTGCGGAGCACATTGCAGCTCTGAAAAAATACGGACCGTCACCGATCCATCGCCGATCTTTTATCGGAAATTTTGTGGGAGAGGAATAATGATTTTATCGGATTTTTTCCCGGGAGCACAATTTAAGAATACCAACACACAGCGGACCAATACGACCAGGACAAATTCTGCTCTGACGGGGAAACAAGCGGATGGGAGTGTATCAAATTCGCATTTACAGGCGTTAAAACCCGGCCAGACTTTGCAGGGGGAAGTTATTGCGAGAGACGGTAATCAGGTGCAGATCCGTCTGGAGGATGACACGGTTGTAGAGGGAAAGCTGGATCAGGATATGAATCTGCAGGCGGGAAAGGCCATGACCTTTGAAGTCCGAGGAAACGGGCAGAATCTGACGCTCAGCCCGCTGTTTGAAAACACGGCAACCCAGGCAAATGCGCTGAAGGCGCTGGAAATGGCATCCATTCCGGCTAATCAGACTACGGTTTCCATGACGGGGCTGATGATGGAGGCAGGATTACCCGTTGATCGCAACTCTTTGCAGCAGATGTTTCGGGAAGTGAATAACTTTCCGGGGGCCGGCATTTCGAATATTGTGGATCTGCACAAACTGGGATTGAGTGTCAATGAGCAGAATCTGCAGCAGATCGATTCTTATAAAAATCTGACCCATCAATTGGTGGAAGGTATGCATACTGTATTGGATGCACTTCCGGAGACGATCGATCATATGGTTGCGGAGGGCAATGTGGAAGGTGCCGCCAGATTGTTTCAGGATCTGTTGAGCATGGTGGAAGAAGGGGCGCAGCAAGCAATTGAACAGGAACTTCAGGGGACAGACGGGCAGATCGGACAAGAAGGTCAGACCGCCCAAAACGGGCAGACCGTACAGGGCGAACAGATGGAGCAGGCCGGTCGGGAACCGATCCCCGGGGAAGCAGTTGTTGCGGACGGTCGCACCATGGCGGCGGATACGCTTGCGGGAGCGGAAAACGGTAAGATTGTTTTTGCGGAGCCGGAAACGGGAGTGGAAATTACACCGGAGGCTGTGCAGGAAATAAAGGAATCGTCACCTAACGGGCTGATGCAGCTTGTGCAGAGCGATGCAGGAGGAAATCCGGCTTACGCCGCGTTGGTGCAGCAGTTTTCCGATACGCTGCAGAACGGAACGTTGGAGGAACAGGCAAAAGCACTGCAGCAGCTTGTTCATCAGGGGCAGCAGGATAAAAACCATGTGTTGTTGGAACATGTACTGTCCAATAAAGATGCGCAGAAGCTTCTTTCAGACGGATTGTCCAGGCTTTGGACCATAGAGCCGAAGGACGTGGCAGAGCCCGGGAAAGTGGATGAACTTTATTCCCGGCTGAACCGGCAATTGAATCATCTGCAACAGACGCTGGAGGAAAGCGGACAGCAGCAGTCCACTGCGTTTAAGGCGGTGAGCAATATGTCCCAGAATATTGATTTTTTACAGCAGCTGAATCAGGCCTATACCTATGTACAGCTCCCGCTCAGGCTGCAGCAGGGGGATGCGCATGGAGACCTGTATGTTTATACCAATAAGCGGAACCTTGCGGCGAAGGACGGGCAGATCAGTGCATTATTGCATCTGGATATGGAACATCTCGGACCGGTGGATGTCTATGTGTCGATGCAGTCGGAACGGGTCAGTACCCGCTTTTATGTGCGGGATGATGAGATGCTGGATTTTTTGGAACAGCATATGGATCTATTGAATGAGCGTCTGCAAAAACGCGGTTATAACTGTAGTTTTTCTATGCAGACCAGGGATGAAAAAGCAAAGCCGGAGAGCGGACTGCACGGATTATTGGCAGGAGACGATAACCAGCAGACAAGATCCATCGCACAATATGCCTTTGATGTGCGTGCGTAGGAGAGTGTGCGATGCGGAAGCAGGTGGATTATGGCGGAAGATCAAAGCAATCAGAAAAGAAATAAAGTGAAGCAGGCCATCGCACTGGAATATAATCCGGCTGAGGATGCGCCGAAGGTCATCGCCAGCGGAAAGGGCGCTTTGGCGGAAAAGATTATAGAGAAGGCAAAAGAGAGTGATGTGCCGATCCACAGAGATGACAAGCTGGCAGATACCCTTTCCCGGTTGGAGATCGGCGACATGATACCGCCGGAATTGTATGAGGTTGTGGCGGAAATCCTGTTGTTTGTGGATTCTATGGATAAGCTAAAGAGCAAGATCAAACAATAGAACAATAAGGAGAACTGATTGAATACAAGGGAGATAGGAACCGCGCAGGAACAGAAGGCTGTTGCATATCTGAGAGAACACGGTATGCAGATCCTGCAGCAGAATTTTCGATGCAGGCAGGGTGAAATCGATATTATCGGGCGGCATGACGGTTATCTTGTTTTTGTGGAAGTCAAATACCGGAAAACCACAAATTGCGGAACTGCAGCGGAGGCTGTCACTTATGCGAAACAATGCAGAATCTGCAGGGTGGCAGATTTTTATCGATACAGTTGCCGTTACAGAGCGGATACGGCTGTGCGATACGATGTTCTTGCAATACAGGGGGATGAGCTGACATGGATCCAGAATGCTTTTCCCCACAGATATAAATAATTATCATAAGGGGTCAGAAAATGTATCCGGTTGTGCGAGTGCAGGTGGGAAAAAGGGAAACAGAGAGTATCATACAGGAACGGCGCGGGGAATTGGAATATTTGACATTTCCGTCTCTGGCGGAGATTCCTTTTATCCGACATCTCTTTACCACAAGAACCGGCGGGGTCAGTACCGGAGATTGTGCGACCATGAACCTGAGCTTTTCGCGGGGGGATGATCCGGAGGCTGTCCTGGAAAATTATCGCAGGATCTGTCAGATCCTTGGGACGGAGCCGGGGCAGGTGGTCGCGTCCATGCAGACCCATACCACCAATATCCGGCATGTGACCAGCGATGACAAAGGAAAAGGCGTGACCAGGTCTTTGGATTATCAGGATGTGGATGGACTGATCACGAATGAGCCCGGGATCGTGCTGGCATGCTTTTACGCAGACTGTGTGCCACTGTATTTTGTGGATCCGGTAAATCATGCGATCGGACTGGCACATTCCGGATGGCGTGGAACCGTGGGACGCATGGGTGCTCATATGGTACAGGCGATGCAGGAGGCTTTCGGAAGCCGACCGGAAGCTCTGATCACTGCAATTGGACCGTCTATCTGCAGAAGCTGTTATGAGGTAAGTGAAGATGTAGCGGATGCATTTATGCGCGAGTTCCCGGACAGGGAAGTGGTATTTCCCGGCAGGGAACCGGGCAAATATCAGCTGGATCTGTGGCTGGCAAACAAAAATGTATTGCAGCAGGCAGGGGTGACCGAAAATCACATCCATGTGACGGATATCTGTACCTGCCATAATCCGGAATATTTGTTTTCCCATCGGGCGAGCCATGGGAGAAGAGGAAATTTGGCGGCGTTTTTGATGATAAAGGAGGAATGATCCATGATTCATATTTTGGTATGTGATGATGACAGGGAGATTGTGGATGCGATAGAAATCTATCTGAGTCAGGATGGATACCAGATCTTTAAGGCATATGACGGAGAGCAGGCTGTTGAGATCATAGAAAAAGAGGAGATCCATCTGCTTATTATGGATATTATGATGCCAAAGCTGGACGGGATTCGTGCAACTTTAAAAATAAGGGAAAACAGCAGTATTCCGATTATTTTGCTTTCGGCAAAATCCGAGGATACGGACAAGATCCTGGGATTAAATATCGGTGCGGACGATTACATCACCAAGCCATTTAATCCGTTGGAACTGGTAGCGCGGGTCAAATCCAATCTGCGCAGATATACTTCCCTGGGCAGCATGGATAGCGGAAATAAGGCGGTTTATCAGGTGGGTGGGCTTGTTGTGAATGATGAAAACAAGCAGGTATTTGTGGATGATGAATTGGTGAAAATGACGCCAATCGAGTATAATATTTTGCTGCTTCTCATTAAAAATCAGGGCAAAGTTTTTTCCATCAATGAGATTTATGAGAGTATCTGGAATGAGGATGCAATCGGAGCGGATAATACGGTTGCCGTACACATTCGGCACATCAGGGAAAAGATTGAGATTAATCCGAAAGAACCGCGATATCTGAAGGTTGTATGGGGCGTCGGGTATAAAATAGAGAAATAGTAGGAGAGGGTATGAATAAACATACATTGAGGCGCATGCTGCTGGGTATTTTGCAGCATCTGCTGGCGATGGGCATTTTCATAGGGTTGGCAATGATCCTGTTCAATTCCTATCTGACGGTTCAGACTATGGACGGACAAAAGACCTATGCGTTGTCACCGTTGGAATCGGAACCGGAATTTGAAGACAGTCAATTGTTTCAGGACATTTTTCGTACGTCTGTGGCAGACCTTACCAGACTGATGGTGATCAAGGAACAATTAGAGACGAATGGTGTATTTGAGTCGTCCAAATTGATCGATGTAACGGAATATGCAGACAGAAAAGGCACAGGAAATAATTGCCCGGTCACTGTGCTGTATGAATTGGAAGATATGATCAAGTGGGGCAAATATGGCATAGAATACACGGCGCGGGCGATGAGTATGTCGGATTTTGTCAATTATTTCGGTCCGGCGCTTTCCCCGTACAATTTTGAACTGACCGAGGACGGCGGGTTGAAGTTTGCCGGTTTTTATGATGAACAGTTTACGCCGGTGATCAAACGGTATCACAGCAAAAACACGGCTTCCGGCGGGGAGGAAAAACGGACCAGCGATCAGATGTCCCAGGAGGAACTGGCGGCAATTACGGATGCCATGAAGCTTTACACGGAAGAACAGCTGGAGGATATGGCTTTCTCTTATATTTTATCATCCATACCCGATGGATGGCTGGAGGTGGCCAGAGAGGACGATGGCAGTCTGACGGTGTATTTTTCTATGCTGAATGGACGTTATGAAACCACGGACAAAGAGAAGCGTGTGGCAGCATATGCCGGAAACTGGATTGAATACGTACAATTGCAGGCGAATATCGTAGAAGCGATCAATGGTTTATCAACAAGCTATACCATGTATCAGAATTGTAACAGTCTATACCAGTCGAATAGCAATCTGAAGTATGTGGTCCGGATCGTGACGGATGAGGGCATTGTCAAAACCTATACCAATCAGCCGGAGATGGAAGAGTTGCCGGACACGATGATCACGGATTATTATTCAGAGTACAGACGATACATGATCTATTATCCGGACAGTCTGGAGTTCAGCGGCAATGTGAGTCTGACGGAAGAAGATATTCACGGTTACTTGAATGAGTATGATTACGCATACCCGGAGAAAACCCATATTTGGATCGGGGTTGATACCTCATATGAGATACCGGGAGATGCGTTTTACAGCGCACACATGTTATTCGAACGAATCGTGCCCAGGATTGTTCAGATCGTCGCTCTGCTGGGGGTATTGGCAGGAATCTGGCTGCTGATCACGACTTATCTGACTGTGACGGCCGGGGTGGCCGTTGATAAAGAGGGAAATCAGATCCATTATATCAATCATTTTGACCGCATCTGGACAGAACTTTTCGTGCTGGGTGGTATCGGAATCTGGTTTGCAGCAAGATATGGCGCGGGTTACTTACAGGAAATTGCCAATACGGTATATGAGAAGCATACCTGGAATAGTCTTGGAGTCACGGAGGCGCATACCTATGAATACGGCATTTTCGCTGCATATGGGGGCGCTGTTAGTATGACGGTATGTCTGTTCTGGTACAGTCTTGTTCGGAGGGCAAAATATGGAAACATATGGAAGGACAGTTTTCTCCACTGGCTGCTGGAAACATTTAAGCGGGGTGTCCGGTATATCCTGACGCACCACAATGTGGCGATCAGCACATTGATACCATATAACCTGTTTTTATTGGTGAATCTTTTGGGATTTTTTTGGTGCATCAGACTGTGGTATTTGCAGCGGTGGTGGTCCTATGGGCTGATCGGGCTGTTGATCATTCTGGATGGTTTGGTGGGGCTGTATCTGTTTATTCAGCATGGAGAATGGCTGGATATTGCAGATGCGATCACACGGATTCGAGACGGTGAAGTGGACTACAAACTGGATACTGACCATATGCACGGAAGCAATCGGAAGATGGCGGATGAGGTGAATAATATCGGTGACGGTATCAGCAAGGCTGTATATACCAGTATGAAAGACGAACAGATGAAGACGGACCTGATTACAAACGTATCCCATGATATCAAGACCCCTTTGACATCCATCATCAGTTATGTGGATCTGTTAAAACGGTTGGACATTCAGGATGAGCCGGCGAAGGACTATATTGATGTACTGGATACAAAGTCACAGCGATTAAAGCAGTTGACGGATGACCTTGTGGAAGCTTCCAAATTATCCTCCGGAAATATTGAGTTTCATATGGAACGGCTGAATCTGACGGAGCTGATCAATCAGTCCATTGGGGAACTGTCAGAGCGCATGTCGGATAAAGGACTGCAGATCATCTTTGAGGAACGGAATATGCCGGCATATGTTTATGCAGACAGCCGCAGAATGTGGCGCGTCATGGAGAATCTGTTCAACAATGTTTATAAATATGCGATGGAGCATACCCGCGTGTATATTGATCTGGACATGGAAGAACGGGAAAAAGGCAGGATGGTCGTTGCATCTATCAAAAATATTTCCGAGCGTCAGATGAACATCAAGGCGAATGACCTTACGGAACGTTTTATCCGGGGAGATTCCTCCCGTACGACAGAGGGCAGCGGATTGGGACTGTATATCACCAAGAATCTGGTTGAGGCACAGAATGGTGAGTTTGATATCCAGTTGGACGGAGATCTGTTTAAGGCAGTGATGGCTTTTCCGGAATATAAAAGCACCGGGCTGTGATAACACAGACACCGGTGCTTTTTCGTTATGCAAAATCCATATCGACCTGCTTGCGGTCATTGTATGCCTGCAGGATGCTCTGCATTTTCTCTGTTGTAGCGAGTACGTTGGAGAGCGAAACATCATGGTTCATAAAGTCAATGAGGGACGCAATAAATTTGCTCATGTCTGCCTCGATAAAGTAAGGTCTGCTGCGCAGTTCCGGCGGCAGATAGGTGAGATCCGTGGTCACTACCTTGTCAAAGTCGCCCCGCTCATAAGCGGCATCAAAAGCGGCCAGGCCGTCGGTGAAAAGACCGAAAGTGCAGCAGATGAATACCCGCCGGGCATTCATTTTCTTCAGCTGCTTGGAGGTATCCAACATGCTTCCGCCGGAAGAGATCATATCGTCAATGATAATGATGTCCTTGCCGTCAATATTATCTCCGAGAAATTCATGGGCCACAATAGGATTCTTACCGTTTACAATGGTGGAATAGTCACGGCGCTTGTAGAACATGCCGGTATCTACTCCGAGAACGCTGGCGAAATAAATTGCGCGGTCTAAGGCGCCTTCATCGGGGCTGATCACCAGCAGATGATCTTTGTCTATGATCAGGTCGTCCTCTGCGTTCAAAAGTGCTTTAATGAACTGGTAGGGTGGTGTGAAATTATCAAAGCCATTTAACGGAGTAGAATTCGCAACTCTGGGATCATGGGCATCAAAGGTAATGAAATTGCTGACTCCCATATTGCGTAATTCTTCCAGTGCGTAAGCACAATCTAAGGACTCACGCCCGTTCCTCTTATGCTGTCTGCCCTCATACAGGAAAGGCATGATGACATTGATGCGGTGTGCTTTGCCATTGCAAGCGGCAATCACACGCTTTAAGTCCTGATAATGATCATCGGGGGACATATGATTGGTGTAACCGTTCATCTGATACGTAATGCTGTGATTGCATACATCCACCAGAATAAAAATATCTTTGCCGCGGATCGTTTCTCCGATCTCCGCCTTGGCCTCACCGCTTCCGAAACGGGGAACCTTGATATCCAACAGATAATTATTTTCAATATATCCGTGAAATGCAGGGTCATTCTTCACTTTATCATTATTGATGTTTTTCCGGAAGCTGACCATATAATCATTGATCCGATGTCCCATACGCTCTGCGGAAGGCAAAGCGACGATCTTCAACGGGGCAACGGGCATAGCATTTTCCAGTTCACGTAAATTAGGCATGATTATCCTCCGTAAAGAAATTTTACAATATTATTTATAACATTCCGGTAGTGACACGTCAAGAAATTTCTAGTATAATAGATGCAAAAGAAAAACAAGCGCCGCCGAAAGCGGCATTTGTTTTTCGTGCATCTATTAACGAGAAAAGCCGTGTGCGGAGCACACGAGAAAGCGGCACAGCCGCGGCAAAAAGAACTATGAAGAAGCAGCACATCGTAAAAACAATTAAACAGGGCAGCATCGCCGAAGAACTGGAGATTGAAGCCGGCGACAAGATCCTTGCTATAGACGATACCGAAATAGAAGATATTTTTGATTATCAGTTTTTGATCCAGGACAGCTATATTGAAGTTTTGGTTGAGAAGCCGGACGGGGAACAGTGGCTGCTGGAGATTGATAAGGATCCGGATGAGGATCTGGGGATCGAATTCGAACAGGGATTGATGGATGAATACAGGCATTGTCATAATAAATGCATTTTCTGCTTTATCGACCAGATGCC
Source organism: Lachnospiraceae bacterium UBA3821 (assembly GCA_002368865.1). GTDB lineage: Bacteria > Bacillota > Clostridia > Lachnospirales > Lachnospiraceae > Acetatifactor. The sequence continues at coordinate 17,395 of DFDT01000207.1, forward strand.
CAAAGGCATGCGGGAAACGCTTTATTTTAAAGACGATGACTCCAGACTATCCTTTTTGCAGGGAAATTATGTGACGCTGACCAATATGTCTGAGCATGACATCGACAGAATATGCAGGTACCATCTTTCGCCGATCAATATCTCGTTTCAGGCGATGAATCCGGAGCTGCGCTGTAAGATGCTGAATAACCGGTTTGCGGGTGAAGCTTTGAAAAAAGTGGACAAGCTGTATGAGGCGGGAATCATTATGAACGGCCAGATTGTACTCTGCAAGGGCGTCAATGACGGAAAAGAGCTGGAGTTCAGTATCAAAGAGCTGATGAAGTACATTCCCAACCTGGAGAGCGTATCGGTGGTTCCGGTAGGATTGTCCAAATATCGTGACGGACTGTATCCGCTGGAGCCTTTTGAAAAAGAAGATGCGAAGGGTGTCATAGACCTGATCGAGAAATATCAGAAGATATGCTATCAAAAGTATGGCATACACTTTGTACATGCCAGCGATGAGTGGTACATTCTGGCGGACAGAGAGCTCCCGGAGGAAGCGCGTTATGACGGTTATCTGCAGCTGGAAA
>DFDT01000046.1 GCA_002368865.1 Lachnospiraceae bacterium UBA3821
CAAAGAGGAATATAAGTTTTCCTCCAGGCAGCCCTGTAAAGAATCCCTGCACCAATACGTTTAGCCTATAATAACTCAGCAATTCGCCGAGCGCATTAGCAGTAGCCAGCGCAAAAAGGGAGAGCGAAGCCATCTTCATTGTCTCGACCAGTATGTGCGGAAGACGTCTGATTTTAATGGAACGATAAAAAAAGCTTCCAACAAGGAGCGCATAAATACATGCAAAAGCCGCAGACTCCGTCGGCGTGAACAATCCGGAAACAATGCCGCCAATCAGAATAATCGGCGTCAGAAGTGCGGGCATTGAAATCAAGGTGTGCTTCAGCGCCGTTCCGAGCGGGACTCTTTCACTCTGTGGAAAATCCTTCTTTTTGGAATAGCCTTTGATCACCAGCATCTGGGCAATACCGAGCAGTATGCCCGGTACAATGCCCGTCATAAAGAGCGCCCCAGTTGATATATTTGCAATACCGGCGTACACAACCATTGTAATGCTCGGAGGAATTATGGATCCGAGAGTAGAGGATGCTGCCGTAACTCCAACAGAAGTTCCTTTATCATATCCTTGCTTTTCCATAGAGGGAATGAAGATTTTCCCCACACCTGATGTATCTGCCTGCGAGGATCCGGATATTCCCGCAAAGACCATGGAAACAAGCACGTTTGCGTATGCAAGCCCTCCTTTCCAATGACCGACAAGATCACAGATACACTCGATCAGTTTTTCCGTAATGCCAGCCTCATTCATAAGGTTTGCGGCAAGAATAAACAGGGGCACAGCCAGCAAAGTAAAGCTGTTCAGACCATTAAACATTTTGGTAAACACCACCGTGTTGGGGATATCCGGAAGGCACGCGATCCCGGTAAAGGACACAATACCCAGCGCAAAGGAAATAGGCACGCCTATGGCCACAAAAACCACAAACATAATAACAAGAATTACACCCAACATCAAACGTTTTCTCCTTTCATCAGCTTCTGTACATCCTCAATGATATGCCCGATAAGGTAGATTGAGGCAGTAAGACCGCAAAGCGGAAGACACATCCAAGTGGGGCCTCGATTAAAACTCGGTATATTGATCCATTTATAGTTCCAAAACTGTTTTGTCACCAGCACGCCATAATAAGTCATCAAAACCGAAAAAAACAACATGACAATGCTGATAAATATATGGAGCCCGGTTTTCCTTCCAGGATCCTTTATTGCCTCGCTGACTGATGTAAACGCGAAATGAGCGTCTGAATGCACCATTGCGCCGGCTCCCGTGAATACAGCCCAGATAAAGGAGTACATGGAAATATCTTCCGTCCACATGGCCGCAATCCCAATATAACGGCAGGCCATCTGAGTTACGACTGCAATAAGAAAAACAAAGAGGAAAAGACCTCCTATAGCAATTTGTACTTTCTGCATTTTGTCCAGTATTCTTTTCATAGCCTTTTCTCCAACAAAGCTTTATTTCGCCGTTCTCCGAATCATATCCAGTTGCTCAGTCATGCCGTTCTTTTGCGCGAAAGCGTCCTGAATCGGAATTGCTATTGCTTTAAAGGCTTCGATATCAATATCCGCATGCTCGGTGATGACAGCTCCGTCCGCAATCGCCTTCTGCTTGGATTCTTCAAACATTTTGTAAGTGATCGCTCTTTCTTCTTCCGTCGCTGCCGTTGTCGCGGTATCGATCCATCCTTTCTGTTCATCAGTGAGCTGATCATACTTATTGCCGTCCATAAGGAATAGTCTGGTCGTATAATCGTGGTGCGTTTCCGAAACATATTTGCCATTCGGTGTCTTATGGTGCTCTTTCAGTGTCAGATTTGTGTAATCATTTTCAGCGCCGTCAACTACGCCCTGCTGAAGTGCCTGATACAGTTCTCCCCAGGCGACTGTTGTCGGAATCGCGCCGCAGTTTTTGAAGAAATCCTGCTGTACGGAAGATGACTGCGTACGAATACTGAGTCCTTTCAGATCCTGGGGGCCTGTCACAGCCTGTTTGGCGTACACATCGCGCACGGAAGAAGACCAATATCCCATGATCCGGAACTGATTCCCGGTCTTTTCCTTAACAATTTCCTTCATCGATTCTCCGAAATCTCCATCGAGAGAGGTCTCCCAGTGCTCAAAACTGTCAAACAGATATTCCAGAGAAAAAATATCGATCTCCGGAACGCCGATCGCTGTCATAAATCCGGGAGATGAAACCACCATGTCCGCAGCACCCATTGTGAGTTTCTCTACAAGCTCCGGTTCATTCTCGCCAAGTGTTCCTTTATGCACTGTGACCGCTATCTTACCGCCGGAAACCTCTTCAGCCACTTCCTTAAACTTGTCAAGTCCGTAACTATAAGGGTTTGTCGGATCAGTCGCATTTGATGCGATGATCAATGTAAGTTCCGCTGCTGCCGCTCCTACGTCAGCAGTATTCCCTGTCTCTGTCTGTGCCTCCGGTGAGGTTCCTCCGCATCCGGTTATAACAGATGCTGCAAGAACGAACGTGATCAGTGCTGATAACATTTTTTTCATTACATTTCTCCTCTCAAATTGTTGATTGCGTCTTATTTTGACAAAATCTGTTTCCAGACTTCTTCGTTTACAGGAATACCGTTCTCTCGGTTCTCTTTTCGGGTTTCCAGTTCTCTCTCACCAGGGTAATGCACCCTGTCTCCCTCCCGTACCGGCTCAGAACCGCGAATATTTTCAATCAACTCAAATACTATGCGTTCCATAGTCTCCCTGTCATTGAATTTTTCAGGGTCAATCGCGATCATTATCTGGGAGAGACCGACTTCATCTTCGAAAGTCCCGATTTTCTGGACTGAATTCGCATTCGTCAGGATCGTAGAAATCAAATCAAGGAGAACGGAAAGGCCGCTTCCCTTCCAATATCCCATCGGGAGAACTCTCCATGTCTTTTCAATGGACGCAGGGTCTGTTGTAAGGCTTCCAAACTCGTCATAACCTCCCGGAACAGGGAGCTGTGTTCCACTCAGTTTCGCCTCTTCAATCTTTCCGTAAGAAAATTGGGAGAGCGCGCAGTCTACTACCACATGCTCGCCGTTCGATCTCGGAACCGCGAAAACAATCGGGTTATTCCCTATTCTTCGGTCTTTCCCGCCCCACGCCGGCATGTTGGGCATAGTGTTGGACCAGCAAATTCCGATACAGCCTTCATTCGCCGCCTGCCATCCATAGCTTCCGCCGCGCATCCAATGGTTGTTGTTTCCAAGAGCAATCAGACCGATTCCATATTGGTGTGCCAGTTCGCAGGCTCTGTTCATTGCCTTACGGGCATTCAAGGGGCCAAACCCCCGGTTACCGTTCCATTGCTCCATTGCGCCAAAAGCCAGTTCACGGCTCGCCTTGACTTTCGGGTCAATGCTTCCGCGGTCAAGGTATTCCACCACCCTTGGGAACCGGATGTATCCGTGGCTGTACATACCATCCAGGCTGTTGTCCGCAAATACGGTCGCCGCATCAAGCGCGTCCGTTTCTGAAAACCCTCTGTCTCTCAATATTCTCTGAAATTCATTTCGCAGAACATCATATTGAACTCTTGGCATATCCCCTCCCTTTTACTATGACAATGTATTGTACTCGAACCAACGCCATCATATAATTACTCATTTTACATTTGCACAACTAACACCTTTCTAATGTATATGGGCACTGAGATGCATTAAGATCTCCCATCAAGGAAAACTATGCGGTATGAGTTCCAGGTTTGTCTGTTGATGGCATAATAAATGCTCTGCTAGGTGGGTGCTGATAACGTGTGCTTCACCTGTATCAGATTTCATGGTCCAGGGGGTTTACTATGGATAGTATTCTTTTTGCCATAAAAATACAGCACGATGAGAACACTCTCATCGCGCTGTCACATATGCGATATGATCTTTTTTGTACCGGAAACAGGGTTGCCCGCGACCTGCTGGCAGCACTGCTGGTCGCTGTCGCTGTGCTTTACGGCAACACAGGGCTGTGGGGTGGTCTGTTGATTATCTTTGCATGCTTTCTGTTTACCGGTTCATACGCTTCTTCCAATCGAACCGCCCGCCGCATCTCGGACCAGATAAGGTCAGCCGGCCTACCCTTTCCATGCTCAGAATATCGGTTTGGCAAAACCGGCATGCGTGTCATTTCGATGCCCGAACAGGAGGAAACGGATTTCCTGCCCTATAAAGGCGTTCTGCGGCTCGGGGAGGATCCCCGCGCTTACTACCTCTTCTTCAACCCCTACGGTGGATATATGATTCCCAAAAAAGAATTGGGAAGCCGTGCAGACGAATTCCGCTGCTATATCGAGATGAAAACAGGCAAAGCATTTGTTCGTCGCCAAACGCCAGCCCTTCTTCTCAGAGAATGGCTGGCGAGTCGCAGAATAATACTTCCGTAAAAATTAGGTTATTTCGTGTCACATTGACAGTGTTATTTCGTTGATGCTGCCCTTGATCCAGTTGATGCCCATTCTGACTTCTCCGTCCTCGAAGGACAACGAACGGAATCCGGTGGCTTCGTCATCATACTCGCTGACAGGCTCTCCGTAGGCCGCCCTGAATTCTTCTTCCGTGCTCTCCAAAGTAAGTCCGCCCGGCAGAATAACCTCCGCCAACTTTTCCGTCCTTGTGAGGTTTGGAATTGAAATATAGTCTACTGTTCCCTCTAAATATGGAACTGGCTGTTCCGATTCGTTTCTAAGAGAGACCATGATGTGGAAACTTTCAAATTCATATCCGTAGTCCTCGCTGTAAAGCGCCATTGCCGATCCGGAAGTCGTTCTGGGATTCAGAGAGTACGCTTCATATTTTTCATGATCTTTAGCACTGATTGCCCATTTTCCTTTCTCGATCTCCGCATACCCCATGCCGAGACGGATTATTTGTCCGTCTGCAGAGATTGCACCGCCTGCCAGGGTCTCCCCGGTCATTTCTCCCTGTTCTTCCTCCTCAGAGAGTGCGCTTTCGGCCTGTTCCTCGCTCTGTACGTCCTCGATCGGCGCCTGATTCTCGTCAGAACTGTTCGGCGTCTCCTCTGACGGCACCTCTGGCTGCACGTCCTGTATCTCCGTCGGCGAAACATCCTGTGTCTCCTCGGTTTGCGTAGCTTGCGTTTCTTCCTGGACGGGAGTCTGCTGCTCCTCACCAGTCAGGTTTTCGACGGTTTCCTGCTCCGTACCCGCGGTACCTTCTGTTTTCCCGCCGCAAGCCGTTAGCGCCAGCACCATTGAAAGCGCGGATACTACTGCCAGTTGCTTCATGATTCTTTTTTTCTTCATAACTGTTCTCCTTTCTTTCTCCAATTCTACTCTTCCGCGCTCACACGCCACTAACACCCGTCCGCAGTTTGTTGTGCGTTGCTGTCCACTCATTACAATTAGCCGCAAAAAATCTTTAATTCGATCTTTTTTCACCCTTCTGCGATAAAACGCGTTATTCCGGCATTATCAGACTGAAAGGAGGTCATTCAAAATGAAAACAAGACCGATTGCAATTATCCTGTTCATCTGCGTCATACTTGCCAGCGTTTCACTTTCGTTGACGCGGTTTGGGCAAAATAACGATGGCGAAAACCTTCCTCCTCTGACCTGCACCTTTTTGAAAGTCGGCAAGGCAGACGCTATCATACTGCAGAATCAGGGAATGACGATGGTGATCGACACAGGAGAAGAAGACGACGGGCAGGAAATGGTGGATTTTTTAAAAAAGAACAGCCTCCCCCGGGTAGATGTTCTTATCATCACACATTTTGATAAAGACCATGTAGGCGGTGCGGACACTCTTGTCTCTCAGGTTCCTGTAGACAGGGTTCTTTTACCGGATTATGAGGGCAGCATCACTGATTACACTGATTTTGTATTGGCGATGAACGAGTTATCCATTGGGCCGGAACTTGTAAACGCTCCCCTGTCCTTCCCCTTCGGAGAAGCCTCGGTGACAATCCATCCGCCTCGATCCTATGAGATTCCCGAAGGAGCTGCAGAATACGACAATAACTTTTCCCTGGTAACAACAATTACGCACGGCGCTAATCGACTGCTTTTTACTGGGGATATTCAAAAGCGGCGTATCAGGGAAATGGTCGCGGATGGAGAACTCCGGGAATGCAAATTTCTAAAAATACCACACCACGGGGTCTACAACACGGCACTGTCGGAATTATTTGAGACGGTGAAGCCGAAATATTCCGTAATATGTTCGTCGGACAAAAATCCTGCCGAGGAAAAAACTCTGAAACTATTGAAAAAACACGCGATTGATGTGCTCGAAACCAGATATGGCAACATCACCCTGATCAGTGATGGCAAAAATCTCGAATTGCGCCAGAAGGTCAGGCACTAGGAGGGGCGCTATGTCTCAGCTTGTATTTAACCGTTATGAAAAAAAATATCTGATGCCCGAATCTGTGTACCTGGCTCTCTGTGAACGGCTTAAAGAACAAATGTCTGTGGATCAGTACGGGCTTACCACGATCTGCAACCTCTATTATGACACTCCGGACGACCTCCTGATACGCAGGTCCATAGAGCGTCCGAAGTACAAAGAAAAGCTGCGTTTAAGAAGTTACGGAATTCCGGAAAAAGACAGCGTGGTTTTTCTGGAAATCAAGAAAAAACACAAAAAGCTCGTCAACAAGCGCCGGATCGAACTGACTCTGGCCGAGGCTTATGATTATCTGAGCCACGGCATCCGCCCTGAAAAGGACTGCCAGATCCTGCGTGAAATAGACTTCCTCCTTTTCAGGTACCAACCGGAGCCCAAACTTTACCTCGCCTATGACCGGATCGCCCTTTATGGAAAGGAGGATCCGCAGTTCCGTCTGACGTTTGACACGGCGGTCCGATCCAGAAGAATGCTGCTCGGGATGGAACACGGCGCTTTCGGAACTCCTCTTATGCCTGACAACTGGTACCTGATGGAATGCAAGATTCAAAACTCCGCGCCCAAGTGGTTTTCAGATCTGCTGGCCGAACTGAAAATATACTCAACTCCTTTTTCAAAATACGGCAACATATATAAAAGAGAACGCGGTATGTGGGATGCGGAAAGCATGATGGCGCACCGGCTCGGGAACTGGAAAACATCTTCACTTATTGATCATTAACATGCCAATATACAGGAGGAAAAAGATATGTTGTTCAGTATTTTTCATGCTGGGACTTTTGATGCCCGGTCCGTGACATTTGCTTTTTTGACCGCTCTCATTTTGGGAATAGTAATATCGATTATTTATCACATCACCGCGGAAGAGTCAGGAAAATTTACTGTCGTAATAGCCGCAATGCCCCTCCTTATTTCCGCAGTGATCCTGATCGTCAACGGCAACCTCGGGACGTCGGTCGCGGTTCTGGGCGCTTTCGGTCTTGTCCGCTTCAGAAGTGCAGCCGGTACTGCCTGGGAGATCGCATTTCTCTTCTTCTCCATGGCGGTAGGACTGGCTGTCGGAATGGGCTTTATATCGCTCGCCGTGATAATCACGCTCATCGTTGGGACAACGCTCTTACTGCTTGACCGGGTGGGTTACGGACAAGGTAGCTCCAGACAGAGAGACCTCAAGATCACGATCCCTGAAGACCTGAATTATCCGGGGATTTTTGACGACTTGTTTCTGCAATATACAAATAAGGCCGTTTTCCGAAGGATAAAAACCACCAACATGGGAACAATGTATGAACTGAACTACAGAGTCGAACTCAGGAATCCTTCTGAGGAAAAAGAATTGATTGACCAGATCCGCTGCAGGAACGGCAATCTTTCCGTAGTCCTTGGATTGGTGGAAAGAGATAAGAATATGCTGTAAGACACGTTCACTTCAGGGTAGGCGATGCAGTCCGCCGATGCGCGGATCACAGAAGGGATAATAGATATGCTTGTATTTGAGGCAGTGGTATATGAGAAATCGGCTCATCAGGCCGTCGCTGCACCTGATGAGTCTCTTTTCCCGCGCATTGCCGCCGGAGATAAGGACGCTTTTTTTACTCTCTATGTTGCTTGCTCCCCGGCTGTTTATACCTATGCCCTGAGTATTCTCAGAAACCGCAGTGATGCCGAAGACGCAATGCAGGATGCATTTCTAAAAATCCGAAGTGCGGCGCATCTGTATGAGCCGTTGGGGAAACCGATGGCCTGGGTCTTCACGATCACCAAAAACATCTGCCTTATGATGTACAGGCAAAGATCCCGCATGACTGTCCTCCAGGAAGAAGGTGCCGTACGGCATCTGGGACTGGACAAGATTGAAAGCGCGGAGGACAGGCTGACACTGGAAAAAGCATTTACAGTTCTTCACGAAGACGCCTGTCAGATCATCATGCTTCACGCTGTAGGCGGCATGAAGCATAGAGAAATAGCCAAATTACTGAATATGCCGTTATCGACGGTCTTATCAAAGTATAATCGGGGAATAAAAAAGCTGCGGTCAGAATTGGAGGAAACGTTATGAATAGCCTCAGTGAACAGCAGATTGAAGAATATATCCGCAGAGCCGCATCTGCATTTACTCCGCGCCGCGAAGAAGAAACATGGGAAAAACCGGTGGAAAAAGCAGATCCCGACGCCTGGTTTTTAGAGGGAACATCCGGAAAAGAGATTTCCCAAAGGAAAGCGGCCCGTTTCCTGATCAGGTGGGCCACCTTTGCTGCTGCATGTTTTGCCGCCTTTATCATAAGCTGCTTCCGTCTTTACATCTCCTCCGATGCGACAGTTTATCTGGATGTTAATCCCTCTATATCTGTTGAAGTGAATCGTATTGGGCGGGTCGTTTCCGTGTCAGCGGACAACGACGATGGCCGTATTATCCTGGACAACATGAGTCTTATTAACACAGAGATCGACGTTGCGATGAACGCCTTGCTTGGTTCGATGGTAAAACACGGTTACCTGACATCGGCACACAACACCCTTCTGGTGTCGGTAGACGGAAAGAGCAGGAACAGAACCGCGGCGTTACAGCAAAGAGTAACTAAGGACGCGGATCAGATCCTGAAAGCTCTCCTTGTAAAGGGCATTATTCTGGGACAAACCGTAGATTCAGATTCGGACGACGATATCGAAGACCTCGCGAAAGCATTTGGAATCACCCCTGGGAAAGCAGCGCTGGTCCTTCGTCTTAAACAGGATTATCCCTCTCTGGAGATCCGCGATCTTGCCGGAATGCCTGTGGCGGACCTTGTGAGGTATTGTCTGTCCTCGGGCATCGACATTTCCCGATGTCTTGGGGAGAACGGTGAAATTGTCGGTGATTTGGATGATCTGCTTGATCCTGATGAAGCTGACCACAACGACCTGTTCGATGACTATGATCATTCTGATGACGATCTCGCTGACGATGAGTATGAGTATGAGGACGCCAATGAGCATGTGGACGACGACGGCCTTGAGCGCGGCGATGATTATGACGATGACCTCGATCATGACGATATTGAAGAGCGCGATGATGACGACGTTCCTCACGAGCGCGATGATGATTTCGACAATGCCTACAACGATGATGCTGATGACGACGATCCTGATAATGATTAACGCATGCCGGTTAGCTGGGCCTGAACCCTACTTCAGGAAATCCAAGATCTTTTCCGCGCTCTGATACCCTTCGCGGTACAGGCTTTCTATCACAGCCTTGTTTTTTCCCAGGGTATCCATGTCCGCCTTGGCATGAGGTGCGATAATCAATACCTTTCCTTGCTTTTCAAGTCTGAGCAGTTCTTCCAGTTCGCGGTTATATAAAGACGCGCGGTTAATGATCCTCTCCCTGATCTTGGGATAGGCGCGAAGAAGACGAGCTGCTCTTTTGTCATCCTGACTGCTTCTGAAATAATCCTTGGGTAAAGTCAAAATAGCGACCACCTTATCGCACCCGTCATCAAATGCGTATCTGACCGGAATAGGATCAGACAGTCCGCCATCATAATACTCTCTTCCCCGGAATATATATGCCCTGTTCACGACGGGAAGGTTGCACGACGCGGACAACACCCCGTAATCATTCTTTCTGACATCTTGTTTATCGAAAAATACCGGATTTCCCGTCTGTGCGTCAGTCGTGACAATCTTGCAAATCTGCCCGGAACGGGCGAAAGCTTCATAGTTAAGCGGATCTTCTCCATCCTCATCGCTCACAGTTCGGAAGATGTAATCAAGATTCAACATCGAATGATTTCTGAGCCCGTTTCGAATGCTGACGGCCTCTCTTGAAATATTATACTTTGTATAAAAGCGCAGATTCCGACCTCTTTGTCCTGCAATATAGGACGCGCAGTTAGCACTTCCCGCAGACACTCCGATGCAATAATCGAAAACAATCCCATGATCCAGGCAGTAATCCAGCACCCCGGCGCCGAACGCTCCGCGGTTTCCGCCGCCCACATCAATAACTCCTGTCATTTGTTTCGTCCTCCGTTGTTCACAGTTGCGTTTTTTAGCGATTAGTTACTCTTCGCCTCTCTGCAGAGAAGGGTTTCTCCAGAATCCACCAAGCGAAAGAAATGTCAGTGCCTTCGAAACAAACATAACCAACACCACGACCTCCCTTATCGCAGACCGGACCAGGTTTGCGGTAAGAAGAGTTTCCAATTCATCCACACCTCTGTCCGTGTTTTGCACGGCCATTGCGATCTGCCGGGCTTCATTATTGTACAGAAACGGTTCGACAAGCACGCTGAACACGCACAACAGCAGAAAAATGGCAATCGCAATTCCTTTCGACCGCTCTGCGCTCCTTGTCCTCGTAAGAATCACAAGGTACATGATGCCGATCACGAGACCGCTCACACTGTTTACTATTGCCGCACTCGAAACCACTCTTATTGCTGTACTCGGAAAATCCAGCAGATCAGGCTTTAAAAAAGCTGTCAGGCAAAACACTGTTGAAAGTGCGGCAATTACCACCGAAATAATCTGAGTATTTTTGACTTCCCTTATCGACATACTCTTATCCTTCACCTTTTATCCTTCGTCTGATATTTTTTTTAATACCTCTGCGGCTCTTTTCGCATCACTGTCATCCACATAAACATCCACCCCGAAAACTCCGAATCCGGGGACGCCGTGCGTTCGCGGCGCAAGACCTGAGTCCATACAGTAAGCAATAATTCCCGCGTCCTTTAAGTAATTGATAATATAATCTGCCTCTACTATGTCTTTTGCATTAAACACTTTCATTTGTACGATTCTCCTTGTGAGACGTCACCTTTTCGGGGACATGGGGTGCTTAAAATTTTTCTTCCAGATTTTTAAAATCCAATACCCAGCCAGATACAACAAAAACAGGACAAATTTGTGAATTCTTGTAAGCCGGACCAGATACTCCGGGTGCATCAATTCAACGAAGCAGCCCGCCAGTCCAATGGCAATATAAAGTATTATAAAAGAATCAAACCATGCTTTTTTTCTCGACACATTTGAATTGGTGTCACTCAGCCCATCCTCTCTTTGTTTCTTTAATCGTGTTTCAAATTTGTTAGAATCCATCAGCTTCCTCCTTTCTTAGCACCTGCTATTATTCAGCTCCGCATTTTGGTTAATTTTACATTACTGAAACAAACGTCTTTCTAATATCTTAGGAGGCGTTAGTTACGGGTTTGTCAGTTGATTACAAAATATATAGTCTCAAATTACCTATTATATTTCCAAAACTCACACTTCATCCGAATCAAATTATGTTATATGGGGAGTCCACCATGATAAATGCGATTTTTACCATAAAAATACAGCACGATGAAGACACTTTGATCGCGCTGTCGCATATGCGTTATGATCTTTTTTCTACCGGAAACAGAATTGCGCGCGATCTGCTGTCAGCACTGCTGATTGTTGTCGCTGTGTTTTACGGCAACGCGAGTCTGTGGAGCTTTCTGCTGATTATTATGGCATGCTTTCTGTTTACCGGAACCTATGCGTCATCCGACCGGACTGCCCGCCGCATCGCGGATCAGATCAGGACGTCCGGCCTCTCCTTTCCTTGCTCTATATATCAGTTTGAATCTGCCGGCATGCGCATCATTGCGATGCCTGAACAGGAGGAGACGGATTTCTTGCTCTATAACAGCGCGCTGCGGCTCGGGGAAGACCCCGAAGCTTACTATCTCTTTTTCAATCCCTACGGCGGATACATGATCCCCAAAAAAGAACTGGGAAGCCGTGAAGTCGAATTCCGCCGCTTTATCGAAATGAAGACGGGCAAGGCGTTTGTTCGACGACAAACGCCTGCCCGTCTTTTCAAGCAATGGCTTGCGCACCGTAAGTAAAAACTATTCTTACATGGAGATTGTACTCGACATCGGCCCGTAGATCAGGTCTGGTACGATTGTGATCAAAACCGGAACAAATGTAATCAGCAGTAGGACCACAAGCAGGCAAAGGATAAACGGCCATATCTCCTTGATGAAGTCTCCAATCCTGCATCCTGTTATCCCGCAGGTTGTGAACATCATGGATCCAAACGGCGGTGTAATTCCGCCGATCATGATGTTGACAATACAGACCAGGCCGAAATGGATCGGATCTACGCCTAAGCTCAGTGCGACAGGCAGCAGCAACGGTGTTGCTATCATCAGAGCAGCGCCTCCTTCAAGGAACATCCCCATTAAAAGAAGCACTGCATTTACCAACAGCAGGAAGACGTATCTGTTACTTGTCATGTTCATGATAGAGACCGCTACAATCTTCGGCAATCCAATATAGCTCATGTAATATCCAAAGGTGCTGGCCGACACCATGATCAATACTACGCTGGACGTTCCCGAGACCGTATCCTTCAGGATCGGTATGAGGTGCTCGCGAAAACTCAGTTTTTTATATACAAATTTCCCAATGATGAAGCAATAGAGAACCGCGACAGCTCCGCCCTCCGCCGGAGTAAATATGGAAAAGCGTATACCAAGTATAATTCCGAACGGAAAGAACAGCCCCCAGAAAGAAGCAGCCGCCTGTTTGAGTACCACCCTGAGTTCCGGGAAACGGTCGCGTGTTGCAGGATAGCCGCGTTTGTGCGCTATTACCGACACCACGATCATCATACTGGCTGACATCAGAATGCCAGGTACATAACCGCCTGCAAACACTCTTCCGAGAGAGACCTGCGCGATCAGGGAATAGATGATCAGATTTACCCCCGGAGGGATAACGGGTGTTGCGGCTGATGAAGCGGCGGTGATTGCAGCTGAAAACTCTTTGGAGTACCCTCGTTTCTCCATTTCAGGCACCAGCATCTTTGATTGCATGGCACAATCCGCATTAGCAGAACCGGAGCATCCACCCATCAGCATGCTCAAAAGCACGTTTACTTGCGCCAGTCCTCCTTTCATGTGCCCGGTGACGCACTCACAAAAATCCATCATCTTGTCCGCGATTCCTCCCGCATTCATGACAGATCCCGACATGACAAAAAACGGAATCGCAAGCATAGAGAACGATTGAGTAGAGTTCATCACTTTTTGAAGAATTGTCCACGGCTGGACGCCCTCATTTACAAATAGAAAATAGAAAAAAGTCGATCCGAAAAGGGCATATACAATAGGCAGTCCCAGGAAATAAAGGATGAAAACCAGGAAAATAGGCAGAACAGCAGTAAAACTCAGCGTCATTCTTTTCTTCCTCCTTCCTCATGGCCTCCGCCTGTTGCCGTCTTCTTTTGGGCCGGACGAAGATAGTCTCTCAGCAAAAAACAGACCGAATAAATCAGTGACAAACCGAATCCTAGTGGTACTGCAATGCCGGTATACCATTTGGGGATCCGCAGCGTATCAGTAAGGGTCAGTTTCACTTCTCCCCACGCGAACCTCCCGTTAGAAAAGGAGAACATGATTCCGCGCTTGAAAATCAGGTTCAACACATATTGACCGCTGATATAGGTAAGCAACAGCAGGACTGCAATTTCCAGCAGCGTAACAATGATCTCAACAGTTCTCCGCGCCTTTCCGCGGGTCAGGTTGACTACGATGTCGACGCCCAGGTGTGCGTGCCTTCTATGTGCATAGGCGCTGCCCATGAAGACAGTCCATACAAACAGAGAGGTCACTACTTCATCTGTCCAGTTGATCGGCGCATTCAAAATATACCTGAACAGCACATTAACATTTACAAGTATCACACAAATCATCAACGACGTCCCGCATATGATCGCGTCAAGATTTGTGACAAATGATTTGATAGTAACTTTCTTTTTCACAATCGATTTCCCCTACTCCAAAATAACAAGATTATCCCTGTTTTTTCAGTTGCCTGCGCGGTAGTTACCGATCAGTTCCACAAGCTTATGATGCAGTTCGGGATCGGCTCCGTACTCCTCAACGATCCAATCATAGATCGGTGCGCAAGACTCGGTAAATGCGTCTAAATCAACCTCATTCCAAGTCACACCGGCCTCTGATTTCATTTTTTCAATCTGAGCAACCTCGTCTTCGGCACAGGAAGTCTGTTCCCATTCACCGCATTCTAATGCACATTCATCGACAATGTCTCTCCACTTTTTTGGCATCTCCTGGTATACATCTTCAGCCATAAACAACCAACGGGTAGCTATAAAGTGATTGGTCAGTGCCACTTTCTTAACCAGCTCGTATGGCGCACCAGCGCCCGCAAGCGTGGAAGTTGATCCTTCAAATCCATCGACGACACCGGAAGAGATTGAACTTAGGCACTCAGTAAAGGACATCGGAACAGGCGTAGCGCCCATGGCTTCGATGGTTTTGATGAACAGTGCCGCAGTAGTTGAGCGAAGTTTTACGCCCTTCAGATCTTCCGGTGTGCGGATATCTTTATTGGTCACTACAGAACGAAAGCCGAACGAATAGTGGGTATCAAGAATGTGGATATTTTCCTCCGCCAGTTTCGCTTTCACTGCATCAACCAGTTCGGAATCCATAACATAATTGTATTCTTCATCGCTGTTATAAAGCATTGGCCCGACAAGAACAGCACAGTCTCCAACCCAGTCAGCAAAGAGCGAAGGTTCCTCAAGACCAATCCATTTATCTCCGTTGACAGCATGCACAACCGAGTCGCGATAGCAGTCCAGTTCGTTCAAACCGTGAAAATCAACCTTTACATGCCCCTCGGTACGCTCGGTGACCATTTCTGCAAATTTTTCAGCCGCCTTATAGTTCCATTCCTTGGGATTGAATACATTCGAATAGGTCAGTTCGATGTAGTATGAGTCCGCATCAGCATCCGATCCTGCGGCTTCCTGGTTATCTTCGGTCCCGGCAGCGTCGTTTCCGGCGGCACCTGCAGCGCCCGGAGCAGGCGTTCCGCCACAGGCGGACAAACCTAAAACAACCGTTAATGTAAGGATAATCGAAAGCAATCTTTTAGCATTTTTCATGATTTTCCTCCCTTTTTTAAATTTGTATTTGGTAACTATTTTAATTGTACTCAGCTACGCTCACGTACCACTAACAACGTGTCGGGAACTGTCCTTTAAGCCTGTAGAGCGTTTACGGTTTTAATTACAGTTCCTCAATTGAATATATCCCCTTTATAATGTGCAGATCCCTGATAACCATTTCGGCCTTTTGCCCTTTTTCAAGTTTCAGCTGCAGGATTGCACACATTCCTTTTGCGCGCTCCCCTCCTCCGGTGCGCTGCATTTTCAAATCAACGATTTCAATTCCATGCTCCCTTGTGTATCGCATGATGTGCTGCATGCAGTCTTTGCCGCGGTACTCAAGGTATATATTTACTTCCGGGGAACTAGACCGCATCCGGTATTCCAGCTTTGAAAGTGAAGTCTCCACTAAAAAAATCATAACCGTAGCTAAAATTCCCGCTTCAATGAATCCGCAGCCAAAACATAGCCCCATAATTGCTGTGGCCCACAACCCAGCCGCTGTCGTCAGCCCCTTGACCTGTCTGCGCTGTGTTGTAATGATTGCTCCTGCGCCAATGAAGCCGATTCCTGCTATGACCTGTGCTCCAAGCCTCGATATATCTGTATACATTTTCAGATAGACGCTCAGGAACTGTCCGGTCATAGCCGTCATACACGCCCCGAGGCAGATCAGAATATGTGTCCGAAACCCTGCAGGACGGCGTTTATATGTGCGCTCAATACCAATAATCCCTGCGCTCAATACCGAGAGGCTCATTCGCAGAATCACATTTATCAGTGTCAATTCCCTAAACCCATTAAAAACATCCAGCATATATCCGCCTGTCCTCAAATCTCTTCAATAAACTCAACACATTCCATTTCCGACAAATCCTGAATCACATTGCTGTGATTCATTCCGCGCTCAAGTCCGAGCGTCATAATCACGCTTGGCTTCTGTCCGCGCTTGCGATGCCCTTTCTCCAAATCCGCTTCGTACACTGATATGTTATTACTCTTCAGACGCCGAATAAGAATCGGAATGCTCTCAATGGAGCGTAGTTCCACGTAAACATTCATATTGCTCGCTCTGTCTAAAAGGAAGCCTTCAATACGAGGCAGGACAAGATGTGACAGAACGATTACTGAAAATCCGGTTAACGCGGCTTCATAGAATCCGGCACCGATCACAAGCCCAAGGCAGCCCGACGCCCATAAGCCCGCTGCCGTTGTCAATCCTTTGACCTCCTGGTGTCCCGTTACAATGATGGTGCCGGCGCCAAGAAAGCCTATGCCGTTTATGACCTGCGCGCCAAATCGCGAGGCGTCTACTTTCAGATCAAACGCTGCCTTCTGCTCTGCCCAGATCGTTTGGAGCAGTTCGTGTTCATACTGGCTTAAGATAACAGTGAGAGCTGCGCCAATGCAGACCAGAATGTAGGTCCGAAGGCCCGCAGGTCTCCCTTTTCGCTCTCGCTCAAGGCCGATCGCCCCTCCCATAAATATGGAAAGCAAAACTTTGAAAACTAGCGCAGGAAAACTTGCTTCACGAATAAAATCCAAAGATGTGATCATTTTACTTATCTTTCTGGAATCAGTCAGTCACTGAACTCAGCCGGTTCTTCGTCTATGAGCTCACCTACCTCTTCATCAGCCTTTTTGTTCATTCTGTCCATTAAGAACGGTGAAACAATACCGAAGACACAGAATGCGATGAGTACCCAGCATACCGGTGTTGAAAACAGGATCGCAGGGTTTCCTCCCGATAGCGCCAAAGACCTCCGCAGGCCTTTTTCTCCAATCGGCCCCAAGATCAATGCTAAAACAATCGCCGCGTTGTTCAAACCAAACTTTCTAACCAGCCAGCCCATGATTCCGAATATCATCATGATAACTACGTCGACAAAGTTTTGTCTGATTGCAAAAGAGCCCACAATGCATAGCACCGTTACACCGGGAATCAGAATTGCGTCGGAAAGACGGGCAATCTGCGCAAAGCCGCGGCATCCAAGAAGTCCGATTCCCAACATGAAGAACTGAATCAATGCAAACCCGGCAAAAAATGTATAGGTCATCTTGGCTGTTTCGCCAACGAACAGATCCGGTCCGGGAGTAAGCCCCTGGATAATAAGCCCTCCCATTAGAACTGCGGTAACAGACTCACCGGGAATGCCGAGCGTCAGCATCGGAATCAGAGAACCGCCGGTAACCGCATTGTTCGCAGCCTCAGAACCTGCAACGCCTTCGATCGATCCTTTGCCAAAGCGCTCCGGATGTTTGGAGAACTGGTGAGCCGTGTTGTATCCCATGAAGCAAGCGATAGATGCGCCCGCCCCGGGGAGTATTCCTACGGTGTTACCAATGATCCAGGATCGAAAGATTGTAGGGGTGATCTCTTTCATCTCCTCTCTGGACAGCAACATTCTGTCACTAAATTTTTGTGCCCTGGCTCTCTCTTTGATCTTAGCTTCCGCAAGGACCAGCGCCTGACTCATGGAAAACAGGCCTATAAGCGCGCAAGTCACGTTGATCCCTTCATACAGAGAACTCTGTCCGAACATGAATCTTTTGACACCCATGATCGGGTCCATACCAATTGTAGAGAGCAAAAGTCCAAACGCTCCCGACATAAGCCCCTTGACCATGGACTTAGACGATACACCTGCGATGATCGTCAAGCCAAAGATAGAAAGCCAAAAATACTCAGGAGAGCCGAACTTCATTGCCAGTTGTGCAAGCAGCGGGGCGAAGAAGTACAGAGAAATACAGGATAACAATCCTCCGAAGAAGGAGGCGATACAAGCAGTACCAAGAGCTTTTCCGGCCTTTCCTTGAAGCGTCATCTGGTAACCCTCAATCGCGGTTGCGGCAGACGCCGGAGTTCCGGGTGTGTGAATAAGGATTGCGGATATGGATCCGCCGAAAATCGCGCCGCAATAGATTGCCCCGAGCATGATCATGCCTGTCGACGCTTCCATGGAAAACGTCATAGGGAGAAGGAGCGCAACGCCCATTGCCGCAGACAGCCCCGGAAGACAGCCGATCACGATTCCGATAGTCACGCCGACGACCATGGCAAAGATATTTATCGGCATTACGGCATTCAGGAAGCCGCCGCCCATCAGTGAAAGTGTTTCAAACATAGTTTTCCCCCTCAGCTAAAAAGAATTCCTGTCGGAAGACGAACTCCCAAAAATAAGGTGAACGCAAAATATGCGATTGCTATGACCACACCTGTTGCAATGACAAGTTGCACCTTACTGACTCTCAGAAAGAGCAGCGCCGAGACCATGAACAACAGCGTCGCGATATAAAAGCCGGCCACATACATCACAATCAGGTATATGATGATCATTGTAAGTATCACAAAAAACTGCTTGGGCAAAAAACTCTTAAACCCTTCCATTCCGCTGACCACCCCGCTTTTCTTCGCCGCACGGAACATATTGAACGTCTGGAGCGAAGTCAGCGCTGCAAGGACAGCTATAAGGCAGATTGGATAGATCCTGGCGCCTTCATCAAGCCTGAGCGCCATTACCAAAAAGAAAACGCAGACCGCATACACGAAACCGCATACAAAAATGTCGCTCTTCTCCATGGGTTCACCGCCCTTTTTTCTCACATCTTCCTGTGCTTTATTGTTATCACTCATAATGAACCCCTCTTACATCATTTTATTATTCCCAAAGTTTGGCCACTTCGTCTGTGCAGAATATAAACTGATCGTTCAGAAGCGTCGTTGTCTCTTCAGAATCCAAATAAAGTGTAGAGATGCCCGCCTTTTCAGCCGCCTCAATGTATTCCGGATCATTCATAGCTTCCTTAAAGGCATTAGCGTAGTAATCGATAATGTTCTTAGGTGTTCCTTTAGGCGCAACGATCGCGCGTCTGGAGCCATACCACTTATCATAGTAGCCAAGTTCCCCCAGGGTAGGAACATCAGGCAGTTCCGCAAGTCTCTCCGCATCAAATACGCCGAGAACCTTTACTTCTGACTGCATCGATGCAATATCTGCAAGCTTTGCAACAGAAAAATCTACCTCGCCTTGTCTCATGGCAAGCAGCTGATCCGCCGTTCCTCCGTAAGGGATCGCTGTGTATTCAATGTTTGCGCTCTTTGCAAAAAGAGCGGCACCTATGTGATTGGACGCCTTCTCACCATTAGTGGACGCTTTTAAAGCACCGGGATTCTCTTTCGCATAAGCAACAAGCTCCTCCAGCGTATTGAACTGACTGTCTTTTCCTACAATCACCATAGCTGTTTCGTTTACGTGGTTGCATATGGCAACGAAGTCGTCCATGGTGTAGTCGCCAAGACCTTCAACAATATTGGAGCAAAGCGTGGGCAGATTTACAAAGCCAAGCGTATATCCGTCCGGCTTAGCCTGGGCCAGAGCTGTCCAGCCAATCGCGCCCGATCCGCCTTCCATATTCTGAATGACAACTGTCTTTCCGATAGTTTTTGTTGCATATTCGGATAGGACTCTCGCCGTATTGTCTGTGCCGGATCCTGCTTTATAAGAAACAATCATGGTGATATTCTCCTGAGGCGCCCATTCTCCCTCGGACATTGACTCGGAAGAGCCTTCTGCCGCGGTTTCTGTGTTCCCGACTATGCCGCCACCACACGCAGTCAGCGCCGCTGCCATCATAACCGCAAGTACTGTGCTTAAGATTTTTCTTTTCATGCTTCCTCCTTTTGACACAAAATAGGTGTTTTGGTTTTTGAATACAAAGAATTTAGCCGAGTATGATATAATCAGTAAAGTTTAAAGTTATTTGAACCTGTATTTTGTTCATTTTTTAAACAACAGTACAAAGGATCAGGGTATAGTAAATATGCATTTTTCTGACACTTGTAAGGCTAATAGCCTTTCTTTTTCTTCGATTGAAAAGAAGCGGCATTTTGTGAATCTTTTTTTAGTGAGCATGAGTGGTCTGGGCCTTTTACTGATCCTGGTAACGGCTCTGTTTTTTGCATTTGAAAAAATAACTTATCGGACTGTCATACACATGAACGACAGTCATGCAGAAGAAATCGACTCTTTTTCCGAGTTTGTCAGCAGTTCACTGTTTTCCGGCGCCGAACAGATTTCCTGCTCCTCTTCAGTCCGGGCGCTAATGGCAGAGCCATCTTATACAAACGGCACTGAACTGAATCAGCATCTTACGGAACTTTGCGCATATGTGGACGCGGCAGATTATCTGGATGGCATTTATGTCTGGAATCCATACAACAACATCGTCTACTCAACAGACCAAAACAGAGCTCAACAATCTCTGGACGAACTGCAGCCCAGCGTTCTAAGAAATTTTTTCAGTTATCCGGACACATATGCCAAAAACGCGCCTGTCCACTTTATTAATGACAAAACGGATAACTTTGCCATCGTGCTTTGCGAAAAGGATATTCCTCCCGAAAGCAAGCGCCGCGGTGTACTTCTGGTAACGATTAAAGCTTCCTGGTTCGAAGAGACTTTGTTTTCTTCTACAGATTCCGGCTACAATGTTGTTCTTGATGAAGGCAGAAATATTATTATGTCCTCCTCTAAAACTGCAGACATTCTATTTCATACCCATCTGCAGGAGAACTTCAGGAGTCCCGGCAGCCGAAGCGGTTATTTCAAGAGTAATAAGGGAGATGTTGTTGGTCTTTATTACTGCTCTTCTCAGAGCGGACTCACATATATCCGGATACTTGAACAGGAAGACATTATACCCGGTTTTCGGCAGTTGCAGTTTATCGTCTACTGCCTGCTGATCGTTCCGCTCATACTGCTCCTTCTGTTGGGAATTCTCTTCCTTGTCTACAGATATCTGCCCCTGCGCAAAACGCTCGAGCAGGTTCACTATTATCAGAGATTTCAATACATAGACGAAGCTCCCTGCTCTCTTCGCAAGACATTGAAATCTGTCCTGACACTCACAGAGCGAGGTGTTCATCAGAGATTCCTCTATGATATGCTCATCGGCGCATCTGTTCCCGATGCGGATCTCATTTTTTTAGATGCAAACGGCAATTCTCTGATATCGGAAGGGCTCCGCTACGGATTGTTTCTCACACGAGCTCCTCACCGCAGTGATATCTATGATCTCGCAGAAGGACTACACGATGAGCTTACAATCACAAAAGTGGCTAATGTCTATGCGGTTGCAGGGGCATATAAGGACGCCTCCGATTACAACAGGCTCTGTCACCTTGTCAGTGACGGCCTCTCCAACTGCATTTTTGCCTCCGACCTCTTTGATGACTTCAGGGAAGTGCGGGTAC
This sequence comes from Lachnospiraceae bacterium UBA3821, assembly GCA_002368865.1. Taxonomy (GTDB): domain Bacteria; phylum Bacillota; class Clostridia; order Lachnospirales; family Lachnospiraceae; genus Acetatifactor. The sequence goes on from DFDT01000046.1 coordinate 21,572, forward strand.
ATTTTGAAAGAATTTACGAATTGTACAAACTTGCTCTGACTTTCCCTTCAGAAACAAAGTTTGTCCCCGAAGAAGAACTTGACAGGAGGACAAATGAGAACAGCCTGACGACGAGGGACTATACAACTCTTGTAACTCGTCTCAAAAGCGGAAACCTTGATGCCGCCCGTGAAAAGTGGGCTGCGATCAGAGCAGAACTTCTCACACTGCGATATGATAAATTTCAATACACTTTTACCAGGCTGGCGAATACTCTTATGCTGATTCTTCAGGAGTTCCCAAACGATTTGCTGAAAAATCCCGAATATATCCTGCCGGAGCAGATCGAACAAATGTCTTCCATGGAACAGATCGATCTTTTTTTTGACAGAGCGTTTGTTCTTATATCTGATAACTACGCTAATAAAAAACAAGTAATCTATGACCAACGCCTGGAATATATCCGGCAGTATATATTGGAGAATTACCGCAATACGGAGCTGACTTCACAAGAGGTAGCAGATCATTTTGAAGTTAGCAATGCCTATTTGGGACGAATCTTCAGACAATCCTGCAAATGCTCTGTCAGTGATTACATTAACAGTATCCGTATTGAAGAAGCCGCAAAACTATTGAGAGAGTGCGCTCTTCCTGTCGATCAGATTGCCTCGCAGGTAGGATTTTCTAACATCAAATACTTTTACGTTTTGTTTAAAAAAGCCAAAGGCGTAACACCTTCAACTTACAGAGGATGATACCTCGCGCCTTAAGACATTCCCTTTTGTCCCGTGTTAGTATTGGATTATTAATTAAATGCTAGAATAAGCTTGTTGTTCCACACGAGATTCAAAAACATGCCTTCAGAAGGGAGTATGCAATGACAATACTGAAGAGACTTCTTTCCGATTGTATTCGGGACGTAGACGGACTACGCGGTTATTTGAAACTTTCTGAGGATGACGCGGCGAGAATAACAGAAATATCGAAGAGATATCCTCTATGTATTCCTCCGTATTACCTGAATCTGATAGATCCGGATGATCCGGATGATCCTATACGAAGGATTTGTGTCCCCGGTTTTCAGGAACTGTCCGGCAGCGGACTTGAGGACACAAGCGGAGAAGGCGACAATACAGTCATCCGCGGCATGCAGCACAAATATCTTCAGACCGCACTGATTTTGACTACAAGCCAGTGTGCCATGTATTGCAGGTTCTGTTTCCGAAAGAGAATGGTCGGTTATTCGGAACACGAGACAGCGGAACATGTCCGGCAGATGGCTGATTATGTCGCGCAACATCCTGAGATCAATAATGTTCTTTTGTCCGGCGGTGATGCTCTGATCAATTCAAATTCTGACATAGAAATGTATTTGAAGACTTTCTCTGAAATTCCGACACTGGATTTCATCAGGATAGGGACCCGGGCGCCGGTTGTTCTCCCGATGCGGGTATATGAGGATAAAGAGCTTCTCGATATACTAAAGAAATACAACCGCAGGAAACAAATCCTGATTATCACACATTTTAACCATCCAAAAGAGATAACACCTGAGGCAAAAAATGCAGTTGACGCCTTAATCAAATGTGGATGTGTCGTAAGGAACCAGACTGTCCTTCTTAAGGGTGTGAGCGACGATCCTAAAACTCTTGCGCGTCTGTTGAATACACTGGTCTCAATCGGGATTGTTCCATACTATGTATTCCAATGCCGGCCTGCAAGGGGAGCTATCGACGAATTTCAGATTCCGTTGTTGAAAGGTTCTTTGATTGTGGAAGAGGCGAAGGCATTGATGAATGGCCAAGCAAAAAGCTTCCATTACTGTATGTCACATACAACCGGTAAAATCGAGATTCTCGGAACTCTCGAAGGCAATAAAATGCTTTTTAAGTACCATCAGGCCAAGTATGCAGGCGATAATTCGCGCATCTTCGTTAAGGAGTTGGCAGAGGATCAGTGTTGGCTGTAAGAGCCTGACGCGCTTTGCTTTCTTCATCATATTAACCCTCTACAAAAGAAGCGGTGCGCCTTGCACCGCTTCTTTTTCTACACTTATTTACTGTTTTTTCGGTAGACGACCGCCTTACAAATTTGAATAGCAGTTCACCATGCACAAGGCTCAGCCTCCAATAAACGAATTGATCATGTTCGGGATCTGGGTGCGCAGTGCGATAACGGTCATGTAGACTGCGAAAATATAGCAGATCGTCATACTGACCTGGAGCACACGGGGAGCCTTGTCGCCGGTATAGAGTTCCTGTTTCCAGAGGATCAATACCATGAACAGGCCTGCAACAGGTGTCGCAACGGAAGTGGCAACGTTCGCGATGAAGATCAGCTGCGTCGGAGATCCGCCGTAAGCAAAGCAGATCACAGTGGCGATTGCAAGGCAGGCGATGCAGAGCGCCTTAATAGGTTTGGATTCCAGTCCGATCTCCTTATCCAGGCCTGCGTTGAGAAGTACAACGCCTCTCTGTGTGTTGCCAAGCAGGGAGGAAAAGCCCGCCCCTATGATGGCGATGCCCATGACGATGGGGGCAGCATTGCCCAGGAAAGGCCTGAGCAGGTCGCCGAGCTGCGCGGGTGCCTTGATCGCAATCCCCTG
>DFDT01000016.1 GCA_002368865.1 Lachnospiraceae bacterium UBA3821
CGATCATACCCCATGCAGGTCCCATGGCGCCAAGCGCATCCCAGAAACCGATCAGATTCTTGTGCCTGCCCTCTGCATTGACCAGCTCTGTCTCCAAAATCCCTCTGACCAGATCGGGATCCGTACCGTCTACAATCAGCAGAATGCCCTTTTTCAGGAAGGGCTCGTCCAGATCGGAGGCCGCCTCTTCCAATGACAAAAGGCCCTCTTTCCGGGCTACATTGGACAAATCTATAATTTTTTTGATCATTTCGGAGGTATCCAGTGCCGGCATCTTAAAAATCAAGGTAAATGTCTTCAGTCCGGCCACAAAATCGGACATCGTGAAAGAACACAAAGTAGCCCCCAGCGCACCACCGAACGTGATGATGGCCGAAGGCAGATCCAGGTAACGCACAATACCCGTCAAGCCTGCACTACTCAAAATACCAAATACCAACATGGCAAAACAAAAAAGGAAACCTACCAGTGATGCAATATCCACCTAACTCCACCTAAACCTTCTGTATATATTCATCCGCAAAGGATTTATCTCTAACGGAATCTAGTCTGCCAGAATATCCTTTCGATACAATTTTACTAGATTTTTAATCTCTTGTCTACTTTCTTTTACAATTATTTTTTTGCCCGTCGTCAAAGTAAGCACTGTATCCGGCGTTTCTTCCACAATTTCCAATAAATGGGGATTTACCAGTATTTTCACGCCGTTCAGTTTTGTAACCTCGATCATGTCCTATCCTCCCATGCAGATCTAGCGGCAGAGCCCCTGTATGTTCCACGTAGAACGGAAAACGCCGCTAAGCGGCGTTTTCGCGGACGAAAAATTCTATGAATTTTTCATCCTTTTATCTCTTCAGATTGGTCAGTTCCTCCAGAAGCGTATCGGACACTGTGATGATACGGCTGTTTGCCTGGAAGCCTCTCTGTGTGGTGATCATCTCCGTAAACTCGGAGGACAGATCCACATTACTCATCTCCAACATACCGGTGGACATATAGCCGCCGTTTGCGGTAATATCCACGCCCACTCCGTCGAATACGCCGGAGTTTAAGGTTGCGGAGTACAGGTTATCTCCCGCTCTCTCCAGACCGGAAGCGTTGGCAAATGCCGCCGTAGCGATCTGTCCCAGCAGCTTGGTCATACCGTTATCGTAGCTGGCATAGATCATACCGTTGTTCTGAACGGACACGCCGATCATATCACCCAGACGTCTTCCGGTACCTACGCCGTCAAAGTCACCGCTGGTCGCCGCCACTGTGGAAGTTCCCTTGTTATCAAACATGGAGATCTCCGAAAGATCAATCTCGATGTTGGAGAAATTGGTGAAGTCCTCTCCCATGTCATTCAGCTTCAGATTCGCCACAAAGTTGGTACCGCTGGCGCCGACTCTGGCAATCTCACCGTTGTCCGGATTGAACTGCACTTCAAATCCGTAATATGCACGTCCGGGAGACACGGCGCCGGTGCCCAGCGTATTCGCTAACGTCATGCCGGACAACGCCTCAACCGACTGGTTGATGATCTGCTGAATGCTGTAATTCTGGGTGTCTTCACCAACCGTTACGGGAATCTTCAGATTCAGGAATTCATTTTCGGATCCCTCATAGCCATAGGCTTTTGCGATCAGCTTGATCGCCTTATCGTTTTCTGCCGCTTTCTCAGAGTCAGTGAGGTCTGCAAAGTTCGAAACCGTACTGTAAGGATAATCTGTGTTGCCGGTAGCGTACACGATGGTCTCGCCGTTGACGGACAGGTTTCCGGAAGCGTCCCAGGAATAACTCTTGCCCAACTCAATATTGGTCTCTTTCTCCATGGTCTCTGCGCCGCCGAACGCCGCCTGCCTCTGAGCTTCGGTCATCTCCACTTCATTGCCCTTGGAATCCAACAATTTATTAAACTCCAACCCATAAACATTGGGATCGGAAGACTGTCTGAAGATCATTCTTGCTGTATAGCTGTAACCCAGATTGTCATAGATATTCAGATTCACAACCTTACCGTTGGCACTGGTCACATCCGTGTCGTTTTTATCCAAAATACCGGAAATGTACGCCTTGGAAGTCGCCTCAGGCGGATATGTCATATTCGCAGCGCTCATGATGCGGAGCGCGCTCACGCTATCCTGTTTGATCGCACCGGTGTAGTCATCCACCTGCCACCCCATGACATTGTAACCGTTACTGGTCATGGCAAGGTTTCCGGCACCGTCCACATAGAAAGAACCCTCTCTGGTGAAGAAATTCTCCTGTCCGTTGGACACCACAAAGAAATTCTCTCCGTTGATCATGATATCGAAGGGATTACCGGTAGACTGGCTGGCACCCTGTCCGGTAATGTTTAAGTTGATTGCGCCTGCCTTTACGCCCAGGCCGACCTGTCTTGCATTGATACCACCCACACCGGTCGCTGCATTCGGGCCGCTGGCACTCTGTGTGGTCTGGCTCATCAGCTCGCTGAAGGTGATGGAACTTGACTTATATGCAGTTGTATTAACGTTCGCGATGTTGTTACCGATAACGTCCATCTTGGTCTGGTGGGTCTTTAAGCCGGATACGCCGGCATACAATGATCTCATCATAGTGCTTATTCCTCCTATTTTCCCGGAGCCGCATCCCTTCTGTCGTTCAGGGATGCCTTTTACCTTTAATGTAAGCTTCCTTGTGAGGTCCGGCTCACATGATCACTGCTCCGTTGATGTTTGTAAATACGTTTTCCGTGATTTGTGTACTGTCCATAGCGGTCACTACGGTATTATTCGGCACATTTACGATAAATGCCAGATCATCCACAATGACCAGCGAATCTTTGATTCCCTTCTGTCCTGCCCTGCGGACTCCGTCCTCGAGTCTCTTAAACTGTCCGTCACTCAGTTCAATGCCCCGCTCGTTCAGCCTTCCCGAAGCGTGCTTTGAAAATCTCAGTTCCTGTTCCGGCGAGGTTTTCTCCAGTGATTTTTGTTTCAGTACATCCTGGAATGAAATCTCCGCCTTGTCGGACTGTCCTTCCGTTCTGCCGGTCTGGCTCAGGTATCGGTCCGTCAGCTGCTCAATGGAAAGGAAATTCTGATTCGTAATGTTGAGATGACTCATAATTTCCTCCTCCCGTTCTGCCCGGTGCCTGACATCATACCTCGTTCGCCGTTTCGGCTCCCGTATCTTCCGCCAGTAACGTTTCCGCGCGTACCTCTTTCACCTTGTCAATATACTGCTTCAGCGTCGCTACAACATCGGATGCCACATAAGACTTCTCATAATCGCTCATAGCGCCGTAAGCCGCTTCCAGATTGTCAACCGCATCCAGATCCGAACCGGAAATATTTGCAATTGCAGGGAGCTTATTGACTGCGATCACAAAATTCATAGCCTGGTCATAAGCATTTTTGTATGTACCGTCGACCACCGTGTCCAGATCGTCAATGGAATACAGGGACTCATCGATCGACAGATACGCTTTGTTTCCTTCGTAAGAAACGTAATCCACTCTGCCCTCCACATATTTGGTGTCCCCCGAAGATGTGGTAGTCTTCATGCGCACGTCCTGCCCGACCAACTGGCTGGCGCGCTGCAGATTCATGCTGGATGCCATATTCTGTATCTGCTCCACCTGGGAAAACTGCGCATACTGTGCAATGTACTCTGTGTTGGAGGTGGGTTCCATGGGATCCTGATACTTCATCT
>DFDT01000078.1 GCA_002368865.1 Lachnospiraceae bacterium UBA3821
TATTAATCCGCATTTCTACGGGCTATCCCCTACTATAGGGAAGGTTGGATACGCGTTACTCACCCGTGCGCCGGTCGCCATCGGCCTTAGCAAGCTAAGACCATGCTGCCCCTCGACTTGCATGTGTTAAGCCTGTAGCTTGCGTTCATCCTGAGCCAGGATCAAACTCTCATGTTAAATGATCGTTTTTCCTCGCCAGTGTTATCTGGCTTTCCGGATTTGATTCCGCCCTTTCCTTTCGGTTCAGGCTTCCTCAATCTTGGTTTGTTTGACTATGTCAAATTGTTCTCTGAATTTTCTTTCGCTCTGACCCTCAGAGGGGAATCAGAACGTTTGGAATTTTCAGGGTTGCATTGCTGTTTATTTGTCAAGGTTCTTGTTGTCGTTTGGGCGACAACTCTGATATAATATCATGTCCTGCTCGCCCTGTCAATATGTTTTTTTCTAAATTTTGAATTTTTTGTTTTAGCATTTCTCCAAAAACATTTTTTGTCCGACAGCAAAACTGATTCTATCACCGTCAATTCCACTTGTCAACACTCAACTTTCGATTTTTTTGTACTAAAATCAAAACAAAATCGGGCAGGTTGAAACTTCTGTGTTCCCCCCTGCCCGATCATTCCTCTTTTCACTTTACCTGCATCGTATAGGTTGTCTCGGTGTTCTTAAATTTCAATGTGATCGTATCCACCTGTACCGGATCGATCTCATACAGCAGCACCAGCTGTCTGCCTGCGCCGTCTGACAAAGTTTCTATATAAGTGGAAAGATCATTGTTCAGCATAGTGGTCAAAGCCGTACGGGTATAATCTTCATTGACCGTGACACGATAGCTGTTGTGCAGATCAATCAGTCGCATCGGCTGCTCTGCACCTGTCTGATTGTTCAGATAAAAGGAAAGAACCAGCAATTGCTTGCCCGCAGATGCCTCCAACGCAAAATAGACATCTCCCTCTTCCTGATAACTCTGCACGACGTCATATCCGGTATAGGTAAGCGTCATACCATCCGGCAATCCCATAAACTCCTCGAGGCTGGTGGCCGCCGTCACACCGCCGGAAGGATCCGTTCGGTCTGTCACAGTCGGTCCGGTCTCCGCAGTTTCCGGCTGTATCGGATCCGGCTCCGTGATCACAGGAAGCTCCGGTGCCGCGCTCTCCTCCAATACGGAAATATCGACCAGTCTACTCTTGCTGTTCGCATCATATTTCAACAGGGTGATCGCCGCATACTCCCCTATTGCATCCGCCTGATCGTCTGTCATCTCCGGCAATGTATTTCCGCAGCCGGACAAAAGCATTGCTCCCAGCACTGCCCCGATCCCTGCCGTCAAAACGATTCCTTTTCTTTTCATCATGACACTGACTCCTTTTTTCCCTGCTTCCGCTCCAGTATAATATAAATAGAGGCAATAATCAATGCGATCACGCCGACTACAAAAAATACAATGGTCTTCTGCAGCATATTGCTGCCTGCAAAGTCAACAGCTACCAACTTAAGGCAGGTGCATAAGGAAAGCACAATCCCGTAAATCCTGACGGATTTCTTCTGTATGCCAAAGCCTGCTCCTACGCACCCCAACGCAACACACATCAGCAGGATGCTGTTCACGATGGAAAAGCCGGTTCGCACAACCAGTGCCATATAGGTCAGAAACACAGCCATGACCAGTTCTTTTCCGGGGAACTCCAGCTCATACGCCTTCTGAAAACATACCACGATCGTTGCCAGCCCAAAGATCAGCATGCATAAATAGGTAAGGTATGCATTCTGATAAACCGGATTCGCCAACAGCAGGAAGCAGACTACCTGCCCCGCCAATGCACCAAGATGGAATATCACTATGTATTTCCCGTGCCAACGCTTGATATTGTTGAAGATCAGCATACTCATAAAAAGGATTCCCACAAATACCGGCAGTTTCAACTGCTCCAGCATATGCCAGGAGATGTACCACGCCACCGTATAGCTCCAGATGATCTCAAAATAAGTGGTCCAATAATGCAGGAATAGTACACTGATCAGGATTCCGATAAACAACGGTGCCGACACCCTAAGCTCCTGAGACTCCGTAAATATCACACAGACAGCGCACGCCCATGTGGTGACGACCGCATCGCCGCCCCTCGGCAGCTTTGCTTTGGACAAAGAGACCACCTTGCACGCTGCAAGCAGCGCCAACAATCCCCACACCAGCTCCTGACAATCTTCTGTAGAGAAAAGGTAAATTCCAAGGATGGTGAAGATCAGGAAATACCAGGAAAACCATTTTTCCTGATTTTTCGGGAGGAACAGCATGGGGATCAACCCCAGCACCGCCACTGCCCCGACCAAAACCAGGCGATAACTCCAGCCCTGCAGTCCTTCCGCCGTTCCGCCCAGCTCATAGCCGGCGATCCGTCCGATCAGGATCAGATCATAAAAAACCGCCGAAACGCCATAAGCGATGCAGATCCCAAGATTTCGCTCCAAAGATACCGCTACTGCCTGCCCCGCTGTCTGCCTGTAACGATACCTGACCTGCACCGTAAAAATGATCTGCATGACCAGGATAGACACCGCAATGAAAACCAGGTACTGCCATATATTTCCAAAACTGTCCGGCCATTTCACCCGCTGATCGATCAATGCGGAGTAAATAGCACCTGCAAACAAAGTATTCAGCGAAAGATGCACGATATCCATCGCCACGCGGGCTTTCTTCACCGGAACCGCCAGGCACATTACATTGATGAAAAACAGAATTCCTGCCAACGTCAGCCACTGGATCGGCAGAATGCCGTCGGCGGCATTTTTCTCCCAAAGCGCAAGAAACAGGCAGCAATACATGGCGACCATACCCAGTATCCGATAAAAGACGGCATCCCGCTTGCGGCTGATCAGGATCACAAACAGGGTGATGCCAACCGTAATTCCCATCGCGGTCCATTCATTAAAATTACCCAATGCCAGATAATTTACGATTGTGGAAACATACAGTCCTGCTGCCCCCATTGCCGAGAGCAATGCTCCCAGCCTCGGAAATCTCTTGTACAGCAAAAGTTCAGAAAGACCGATCACAAGCAGACAGCCAGCGTACAGCAGCAACCCTTTCATCATACCTTCCATAAAGTACATCCCCAGCAATACCATTGCCGTCAGGATAAAGGCGCTGCCCACGATCCCAAACACAGCGGTGCCGACGGCAAACTCCATATTCTTTTTCGGTCTTTGCGGCGGCGCCTGCTGCCCCCGCTGCGGCGGCATCTGCGCCTGTGTCTGCTGCATCTGTGGCTGCTGCAATTGCGGCGGTACCTGCACCTGCTGCATCTGTACAGGCGCCTGCGTCTGCTGCGTTGCAGCCCGTCTCTGCATATTTTCCTGATATACGCGGTACTGCTTTTCCAGATCTGCACTCAGATATTGGATCCTTGCTTCCGCCTGTAACGTCTGTTGCTGCATCTGCTGCAGATAATCCGTAAATGCCTGCTCCTGCGAAACGTGCATCAACTCTTGGATCCGCAGCTTTAACTTCTCGATCGGTTCCGTCGTCCGTACCACTTTCTTTTCTTCTGCATCCAGTTCATTATAATACATTTTTATCCTCCGCATACAGCCTGTCCTGTATCAGCCATACCAGCTCTCTGATCCCGATCCCCTGGCCCGCAGCCATATGAATGCTCTGCTCTGACACGCGGGGGATTTCGATCCTATCACATCTGTCGGCTTTATTATACACTATAATCTGCGGAATGTCTCCTATTTCCAATTCTTTCAAGGTATCCGCCGTCACGGCCATCTGTTCCCGATAATCCGCGTCGGAGACATCCACCACCTGAACCAGCAGATCCGCATATCGTATCTCCTCCAACGTGGAGTGAAACGCCTTTACCAGACCGTGCGGCAGCTTATGAATAAACCCAACCGTGTCCGATAAAAAGAACGGGCAGCCGTTCCCCGTGTCTATCCTGCGGACGCTGGTCTCCAGCGTTGCAAACAGCATATCCTTCTCCAACACCTGTTTGTCTTGCGGGCTTCCGAACGTCTCCAGGATCCGGTTCAGGATTGTTGACTTTCCGGCATTGGTATAACCCACCAGAGCCACCTGCGGGATTTGGGAAGCGTTTCTTTTTTTTCGCTGGGTTTCCCGGGAACGCTCCAGATGATCAATCTCTTTTTTTAACTCATGGATCCGATGCTCCAGCCTCCGCCTGTCCAATTCCAGCTTCTTCTCTCCCAGACCTTTATTGGACATACTTCCGCCCGTACCGGCCTGACGTCCCAGCGATTCATGCATCCCCACCAGTCTGGGCAGCATGTATTGAAGCTTCGCCATCTCCACCTGCAGTCTGGCCTCGCCGGTCCGAGCTCTGATAGCAAAAATATCCAGGATCAGATTGGTGCGGTCGCAAACCGGTTTGTCCAGGGCTCTGGTCAGATTGCGGATCTGCGACGGGGAAAGCGTATTATCAAAAATAATCTCTTCCGCATCGCATTCCTCCGCATAGGTTTTCACTTCCTGCACTTTCCCGCTGCCAATATAAAAAGCCTGATCAGCCCGTGGCCTCCGCTGCGTCATAATACCTGTTACCTGGGAACCACAGGCCTCCGCCAGCGCTTTCAGTTCCGCCATGGAACGGTCAAAATCCCGCTCCTCCCCTGTATCCACGCCGACCAGCAAAACCTTTTTCTGTTCTTCCATCCTCAACTCCCGTTACGCTTCCTTTTCGTATTCCTGTACAGTTTCCAGCGTAAACCAGAATACAACACCGCTCTCCCTGTTTTCCACCCCATACTCCTGGTGCATGGACTCTTGTATGGCCTTTACGATAGACAGGCCCACGCCGCTTCCGCCATACTCTCTGGTGCGCGCTTTGTCTACTTTATAAAATTTATCCCACAGAAGCGGAACGGATTCCTCCGGAACAGGATCCCCGGTGTTAAACACCGAAACCCGCACCTTTCCGGACTCCGTTTCCAGCGTGATTGCAATGATGTTCTCATCTTTGCAATAATGCACCGCATTGGAAAAATAATTGGCAAAGACTTCTTCTGTTTTAAACTCGTCCGCCCAGACAAAAAGCGGTTCATAATCCGGCATCTTCACCCGGATCCCCTTCTGCTGTGTCATGATCTGCGCAGACTGGATATAATTCTTTATCAATGCCACCAGATCGAAGCGCTCCATATTTACCACGTCATTTCCGAACTCCAGCTCATTCAGTGTAAGCAATCGCTTTACCAGCTGATTCATCTTCGTGGCTTCGTCCACGATCACTTCGCAATAATAGTCCCTGCTTTCCGGATCTTCTCCGATCCCTTCCTGCAGGCCCTCCGCATAGCCCTGAATAAGCGCAATCGGCGTTTTCAGTTCGTGAGAGACATCTGCCAGGAAATCTCTGCGCATTTCGTCCAACTTATCTCTCTTTTCCAGGTCCCGCTTCAGTTCATTGTTCGCCGTCTTCAGCTCGGAAATAGACTTCTCCAACGCTTCGGACAGACAGTTAATGTTATCTCCCAGCAGATCGATCTCGTCCCGGATTCCCATTCCGAAATGACGTTTCAGATCATACTTGGCATCAAAATTCAGATCCACCATCTGTTCCGAAATATGGCTGAGTTTTGCGATCGGTTTCGTGATCTGAACCATCACCAGAAAGATCATCACGCCGCCAATCAGTGCGCAGACCAGTCCGATATATTCCATAAACCGGTTTGCCATATCCGCGCTCTCCCGGATACTCTCCAACGGCGTCTGCATGATGAAAGAGACGCCGGAAGTCAGCCTTCCGTACATTTCCAGATAATCTCCGTCTCCCTGACCCGTGATCTGGATCACATAATCCTCGCCCTTGTCCAAAATCTGCGCGTTCTCCCCCACAAGGCCGAAAATATATCCGAACAGCTTTGCCTCCAGTTGGTGACCTCCGTTTTGGGACACATATCGCACTTCCGAATCCACATCCACCACACAGATCGTAATATTATCTGTCAGGCATACCTCTTCCAGTTCCTCTCTGAATTCGTCTGTTCCGTAGCTGTCAGATACAGCCGCCGCCCGGATCGATTCATATGCATCATAAATGGTCTTCCGCTTCTGTTTTAAATAATATTTCTCCAAAAATACGGTATTGAAAATCAGGCAGAGTAAAATCGCCCCCATCATCATGAAAATAAAGATCAGACCAAACTGGATCCGAATGGAAAAAATCCCTCTGCCGGAACGTTTATCCTCACCCTTCATGCCTCTTCCTCGCACATCTTATAACCGATTCCCCAGACCGTCTGGATCAGATCTCCTTTTGCTCCCAGTTTATTCCGAAGTTTCTTGACATGGGTATCGATTGTCCTGGCATCCCCGAAATAATCGTAATTCCACACATGATTCAATATTTTCTCTCTGGAAAGAGCCAGTCCGATATTCTCCATAAAATAAACCAGCAATTCAAACTCTTTATAACTCAGCTCCACATCATGCCCGTCAACCGTCACCCGGTGAGCGGCCTTGCTCAACTCGATCCCGCAAAATGCAAGTATCTCTTCCTTATCCTCCTGCCCGCTCCGCCGCAGGATCGCCCCCACGCGTGCAACCAGTATCTTTGGGCTGAAAGGCTTGGCAATATATTCATCCACGCCCAGATCAAACCCCTGAAGCTCGTCCCGCTCGTCGGAACGTGCCGTCAACATAATAATGGGTATCTGCGAATGCTCTCTGATTTCCCGGCACACCTGCCAGCCATCCATCTTGGGCATCATCACATCCAGAATGATCAGCGCCAGATTTTTCTCTTTGTAAAAGATATCCAACGCCTTCTCCCCGTCCGCTGCTTCCAAGACCTCATAATTATTTCTGATCAGGAAATCCGATACCAGCTTCCTCATTCTGCTTTCATCATCCACAACCAATATCTTTAAACGTTCCATGTTATCCCTTCCTGCTAAACTCCGCGTGTAAAATAGATCATGCCTACTGCCCGGATTGCATATTCAGTTCCCGTTCCTTTACCCGCACGGCTTTCTCTCTCTCCGTCAATTCCTGCTCCCAAGAAGCATAGCGATTGGTGATCGCCTTCTCATAGTTGAGGATATTGGGCTGATCAGACTTCAGAGTGATCACAAACATTGCGATCACTGCCGCAGCCAGCACAAGATTTATGACCACCGAAACCGTAAGCGCATTGGATTTCTTGGGCTCTTCTTTCTTCTTCCCAACGGTCGTCTGCCGCTTTGGCGCCGTTTTGGGCTGTTCTCTGAACTCCCCGTCATAGCTCACATACTGCGGAATATCTGCAATCTGCGACTTATCGATAGTAGGCTGCTGTAAAAGAAAATTCTGCAGATTCTTTAAAAAGAAATGTCCTACCGGAGACCGGAAGATCCTCTCTTCAATCGTCTTATTGTATATGCGAAGTATGCTGTCCGGACGCGAATAATCCAATCTTGCTTCCAGATACTCTACCTTACGCTTTTCATTTTCCGCAAGAGCCGCATCTTTTTCTGTGTAAAAAGAATATCCTCCCGCCGAAAATCTGCCTACATCTTCCAATCCGTTTATCTCACTCAAAGCATGATCCTCCTGCACACTCACACATCTGAAATTGCGAAGCAATTATGAAAACTTACTTGCGTGTTTATTTTATCACAGATAACGCCCCAACACAAGAAGACGGCTGAATCGAAAGACACTTTCGACTCAGCCGTATTTGAATCCCTTTCATTGTCCGCCTCGGTCTCCTGCTTAGCTGAAGTAGCTGACTGCCTCCTCCAGCTTCTCCACCAATCCGACGATTTCAGCCGTATGCTGGGAAATATCCGCGATACTCTCCGTAACATTCTCCACAGCTGCGGCCACTTCTTCACTTGCCGCTGCATTCTCCTCAGAAATAGCAGACAGATCACTGACATTCTCCACAATCTCTTCCTTGATCCTTGCCAGAGCCTCCGTATGCTCTTCCACCACCTGGATTGCGTTTACACTCTCCTCAATGGCTGCATTCAGATCGCCAAAGCTCTTGTTTGCTCGATTGATATCGCTCTGCTCCTGAGAGATCAGCTTCTTGATGTTCTCCGCCAGCTGCACTGATGCCTTGGAGTTGGCAAGCACATCAGCGGAAATCTCCTGAATGCTGGTCGCTCCCTCATTTGACTGGGCTGACAGATCGCCGATGGACTGTGCCACAACTGCGAAACCTCTGCCGGCCTCTCCCGCTCTCGCCGCCTCAATAGACGCATTCAGGGACAGCAACTTGGTCTGCTCTGCAATGGAAATGATCAGTTCAATCGCTTCGTTTACTTTCTCGATAGATTCATTGGTACGCTGGATCTGAGTATGGATCTGATCCACCGCTTTGTTCATCTCATGGCTGGAAGTAAGTACACGTCCCATCTCCTCGGATGCCGTCTTACTGATGGTACGCATCTGTGCAGCGCCCTTCGCCATATTGGTCGTGTTGGTCGAGATATCTTCAATCTTCATGCCCATGTCCACAACCTGCTCATTGACATTCTGCACATTGTTCGCCATGGACTGCGCGCCGCCGGAGAGTTCCGAAACCGCCGTATTGATCTGCTCCGCCGCATTGTTGGTGTTCTGGGCGGTATCCTCCACGGAAAGTACACTGGTGCGGATATTGTCGGCAGAATTCTTGATGGAATCGACGGAATCAACCAGATTCCCCTGGAACGCTTCGAAGGAGTTGATCATGATCTGATTCTCCTTGACTGCACTGTGTGCATCCACCTTTTCATGGATCTTACCTTTGGAAAGCTTCTCCATGCTCCCTGACATAGCCACAATGGGCGCCTTCACAACACCTGCCAGCACCACGATCAGGATCACAAAAACAATAGAAATTACCAAAGCCACAATGATCATCTTAGTAGCCAGACCACTGATGGCCTTAGTCACCGTCTCCGCCTTCTCGCCGGCAAAAGTCATTCCGATGATCTTACCGGTGGAATCCTTTAGCGGCAGATAATCCACATAATACGTTTCATTGTTGATCTTCACCGTCTCGGAGGTATAATGCTCCCCATTCTTCAGCACCTTTGCGATTACTTCATCAGAAGCCTTTGTTCCCTCTGCACGCTTTCCCGCATCATCCTTGATGGAGGACATCACCCGGGTATCTCCCTGAAACAGCGTCATCACCACATTGTGATCCAGCAAGGTGTCCACATAATCGTAATCCTTATCAGTCAATCCTCCCTGTGCAAGCTGATCTGCAAACTGCTCCTCTGCGTACATATTGAACGATTCATTCACCATCGCCAGCTCAGAATGCACATTCTCCTTCACCGTGTCCGCAGTGTCCAGGATCGATACGATCAAAATTGCCAAACCCGTACAGACCATCGGAATCAATCCGAACAACAGCAACATCTTCATCATACTGAATTTTGAAACCTTTTTTTCCCCCGCCATATGTAGTTCCCTCTTTCCTTCATGAATTTGTACAAAAAAAATTTTTAAGGTCTTTTTTTATTGTACAAAAAATACAATATTCTGTCAAGCTGTGCCATTATATTTGTCGTTATTTTTATCACAATCCGACATTCTCGCCGACATACTTAAAATCTAGTCTGTCCAAGAGATCCACTCCCTGCGCCTCACTGGCACCGCCAAAGAACGAAGCGATCACCCGTATGTGACAAACTTCTCCGGCGGCATTCTTATAATCATAAGAATATTGCAGCAGATCCAGACTTCCTCCCTCCCTGTTCCTTACAATCGCATAAATACGACCATTTTTACCGGGAATCGCATCACAGAGCATGATCCTGACAGGCTCAACCCAATCGTCATCATCGTCATCTGTATATTCCCGCTCCACCGGCAGCTGTATCTCCACTGCAGCACCGGGGTTCATCGTCCCTGCCTCAGAATATGCAATCGTGATATCAGCTATAAATTCATTGTCATACTTCAAGTGTCCCTCATAAAATTCCCCATTAAACCCCACCGTCCCCAATTTCAAAGGAGGTTCTTCTTCCTGCCCTTCTTCCCGCCCTTGTTCCACGGTCTTTGTCACCGTAGCCGGCACCGGTCTGCCTACCTGCTCCGCAACAGCCAGATCCACCTCGGGATCTCCGGTATAACTCAGACTGACGCCTCGATAGACGAATGGCATATCCCGTACAATCCCCTTCTCCTTCTGTTCATCACTTTCATCATATTCCACATTTCCAAGCAACCGCTCTTCCTGATTTTCATTCCCCGCCTGCACATTTTTTGTATCCGGTTCTGCTTTTCCAGCATCTTCGGGAACCGCTCTCTGACCGTTATCCCTGAGCACATCATTCCGATAGGCATCCACTTCTTCTTCCTTTGTGATGATATGGCTTTTGGGCGCATAGGTAAAAAAATCATCCTCCATCAGCCCACAGCCGCCCGCACACAAAAGCAGCCCAAACGCACCCATAAAAGCCGCCAGCTTGTGCGCAACATGCCTCTTCTGTATCTTTTTTTTCGTGTCAAGCTGTTTTCCCATAAAAAAATACCTCCGCAAAGCCTGTCAAGTGTCAGGTTGCTGAGTAAATTAAAGTGGAGCAGACGGGAGTCAGAACCCACCGGGTTCGACTCCTCATCGATTCCCATAAAGTGGAGTAGACGGGAGTCGAACCCGTGTCCAAAAGCCCATTCCCTGTCCTTCTACTATCATAGTCAGCTGTTCTCGAGTTCTGCGCTCACGTTCCCCTTGTGGCTGTCAGATGACGAACGCACCACGCAGGTAGCTTCATATTACGCCCATCTCACGCAAAGCTTTGTGAGAGTCGTTTCCCATATCATGACGCCCGCGACCCTCCGTATGGGTGCAGAGGACGGACGAGCCGTAAAGACGGCGTCGCTTACCACCTAATCCCAGAGATTAAGCAGCAAGTGCATACTGATTGTCATCAGCGTTTAATTTAAGTTTGCCATTTAACGCATTGCGTGCGGATAGCTTCTCCAGCTGCAAGACCCCTGTCGAAACCTTTACTACCCCTTATGAAATTGTATGATAAACCGCATTTATCAAATGCTGTTATCTGTAAATTTAATTATAGCAAACAGACATTCTTATGTCAATCAACCTGTTTGTTCTTCCCCTTACAGATTTTTTACTTTAAACTCTCTCTCCGTCTCTCTTCTGGCATCTTTCTTCGCGATGCTTTCCCGCTTGTCGTAAAGTTTCTTACCGCGGGCCAGCCCGATCTCCACCTTCACTTTGCCATTTTTAAAATAGACCTGCAGAGGTACCAGTGTGTAACCTTTTTCCCTGATCTTCCCCTCCAGTTTATTGATCTCCTGGCGATGCATGAGAAGCTTCTTCACGCGCAGCGGATCCTTGTTAAACAAGTTTCCCTTTTCGTATGGAGAAACATGCATGCCATAGACGAACACCTCTCCGTTCTCAATGCGCACAAAACTTTCTTTAATGCTGCACTTTCCCATGCGAATGGATTTCACTTCCGTGCCGTGCAGTGCCACTCCGGTCTCATACGTTTCATCAATAAAATAATCGTGATATGCTTTTTTATTGTTTGCCCCCAGCTTCTGCGGCTCGTTTTTTTCCATTTCCTGTTTCCTCCGTCATCTGCGCTGCCAGTCTGTTCTGTCTGTCCGGTCTGCCGAAGCCCGAAACGGATTTCTACGCCGGCTCAAAATCTATGGTTCGTGTGAAACGGTCACATTCCACCACGCGCACTCTCATGGGCATCCCCAGCTTGTAGCTTTTGCCGGTAGCACTCCCAGCCATCTCGCAGGCAGATTCATTAAAATAATAATAGTCGCCTTCCAATCGGGACACATGTACCAGCCCCTCCACGGTATTGGGCAGCTCCACATAAATGCCCCACGCCGTCACACCGCTGATCACACCGTCAAATTCCTCATCGATATGCTGCTCCATGAACTCGACCTTTTTCAGCTTGTCCGTTTCCCGTTCCGCCTCGTCCGCGCGCCGTTCCAGCTTCGATGCGGCATCCGCCACACCGGGCAGGATATCCCTGTAATGAGACGCCCGCTCTTCATTCAGCCTGCCTCTGAGCTGTTCCTTGATGATCCGGTGGATCTGCAGATCCGGGTAACGTCTGATCGGCGAAGTAAAATGACAATAGTACTTGCTCGCCAGCCCGAAATGCCCGCTGCTCTCCACAGAGTATTTTGCCTGTTTCATGCTGCGGAGCGTAAGCCTTGCAATCATCGGCTCTTCCGGCGTTCCCTCTATCCGCTCCAAAAGTTTCTGGATTTCCTTAGGGTGTACCTCCATGCTGCCCACCTTGCTGCCACGCTTGTCCGTTGCTTTCATAAAATAACCGAAATTGTGAAGGAACAGCGCCAGCTTCTGAATTTTATCGGGATCCGGCACATCATGCACCCGATACACAAAGGGCACTTCCAGCCAGTAAAAATGCTGCGCCACCGTCTCGTTCGCCGCCAGCATGAATTCCTCGATCAGGTTCGTCGCCACATTGCGCTCGTAAGGCTTGATCTCCGTAGGATGCCCCTCCTTGTCCAGCAAGATCTTACATTCCGGGAAATCAAAATCAATTGCGCCGCGCTTCCTGCGCTTTTCCCGCAGGATTGCCGCCAGATCGCGCATCAGGCAAAACATAGGGAGCAATGCCACATCCTCAGATGCGATCTCGACATCTCCTGCCGGTCCGGCTGCCTCCTCATTTGCAGTTTTCTCCGCCTCCGTCTCCTCTAACAGCGTCCGCACCACATTGTAGGACATCCGCCTGTCCACTCGAATCACAGACTCACAGATCTCATAATCCACGATCTCCCCTTTGCGGTCAATCTTCATCAGACAACTCAGCGCCAGCCTGTCCTCTCCTGCATTCAAAGAGCAGATTCCATTGGAAAGTGCGTGCGGCAACATGGGGATCACCCGATCCACCAGATAGACACTGGTTCCCCGCTTCAAGGCCTCCCTGTCCAGAGCAGAGTTCTCCTGCACATAATTGGTCACATCCGCAATATGCACACCCAGATGATAATTCTCCCCGTCAAAGGTCACATGCACCGCATCATCCAGATCCTTGGCATCCTCCCCGTCGATGGTCACCATCTGCACATCCCGCAGGTCTCTCCTGCCCGCCCTGTCGGCCTCCGAAACCGGACGCGCCACACGCTCCACCTGCTGCAGCACTTTCTCCGGAAATTCCACCGGCAGCTCGTATCCTCGCACAATAGACATGATATCCACGCCGGGATCATTGATGTGCCCCAGGATTTCCGTAATCTTCCCCGACGGGTTCTGTATCCCGCCGTGTCTCCCCGTCAAACTGTTCTGCCCGGTACCGTAATCCGTGATCTCCACCACGACCTTATGCCCGGTCACCGCTCCTTTTGAAACTTCCTCCGGCACGAAAATATCACAGGGTATCCGGGTATTGTCAGGGATCACAAAACCATAATGTCCTCTGCCCTTCTCATAAGTGCCGACCACCGAAGTGATCCCCCGCTGTATGATGCGGATCACCCGAGCCTCCTGCCTGCGGCCTCCGTTGCGACCGCTGCCCGCAGGATTTGAGCCGAGGCTGTCCGCGCGTCCTTTGGTATGTCCGTCGGCACGCCTGTCCGGCACCCGCAGCATGACCTGCACAATATCCTTGTGAAAAGCACCGCCGGTATCCTCCTCAGGAATAAACAGATCCTCCTCCCTGCCCTCGATCTCCACAAAGCCGAACCCCTTTGCATTGCCGATGAACGTCCCGGTAAGGACACTGCCATCCCCTTTGACATACTTTCCCCGCGGAGTGAGCATCAGCTTGCCCTCCAGCAGAAGTTCCCGCAGACAGGTCTGTAATTCCTCCCTGTCCTGTTTGTCCACCTGCATGAATGCCGCGAGCTCCTTCTCCTTCATGGGCGCGTAAAGAGACGAGTTCAGCAGCTCACATATTCTGTTTTTTCGGTCTTCCCTCTTATCCACGTCCATTGCTCCTGCCATCCGCCTCACTGTCTGCGAAAAAAAACACTCTTTTGCAAGAGTGTTTTCTTTTGTGTCGATTAAAATACATTCAAATTCAGTACCAATGCCAACACGATGAAGGAAAACGCCAGGATCTTGGTGATCCGCACCAGAAGGCCTTCCATCGAACGCGCTTTATTCTTGCCCCAGTAGGATTCGGCGGCACCGCTGATCGCTCCCAACCCTGCAGCCTTTCCCTCCTGCATCAATACCAACACAACAAGCGAAACACACACTATAATAAAAACAACCGTTAATACAACTCTCAATGCTCCCATTTCACACCTCCTAATGTCAAGCATTTTCTATCATAACACATGTTCCGCCTGATTTCAACTGTTTTTTTCGCGAGCATTTTACAGACACAACCATATCAAAAATATATACCAGCAAGTCTGCTATTCTTTGTACCAGACCGGCGTGGAATTCATAAACAAGTCATAAAGGGAGTCGGCGAATTTTACATGCTTTTTATCCATATACTCGACCGCCAGGACCTCCCCGTTATCATTATTTACTTCCAAAGCGAACGAATCATCTCCATCTATGCAGGCACCTCCCAGGAGGAAAAAATGCCCTTCCGTTATAAAGGAATAATCCCCGGCATAGTTTTCTTTTTCAAAGCTGCCTGTCACATGCTTTTCTATATTTATAGTTGGCAGTAATCCATATATGTGGAAGCTTTTCTCATCCATATCCCCTTCCAGCATAAAGTAAAAATAGTTTGAAACAAGTTCTTTGATATCCTTGTGAAGAGTAAAGCCAAGCCTGGCTTCTATTCCGGCAAAATCAACAGAACGCGTCTGTTTTACCGGCTTCCACTGGTAATATCCATCTCTGTCCGGTTCTGAGATCACAAGCCCGCAATCCACCAGATCTTGTCTCACCGGACACTTGGGGAACGTCTGCCACTCATACAGATATCCGATATTATTCCGGATAAAGAAATACTCCATTGCTTCCCGGACACCCGCCCCGGGCATCAGAGCGTTCTGCCTTGCGCGGTTCATTTTTGCGGTTTCCTCTTCTATTACAGGTCTTAGCTTTTCCAGTTCTTCATCCTTGAAAAGCCTCTTCGCGTCATATCCCCAAAAGCGGAGGATCGTTTCCATGTAGCCCAGATTTTTTCTGCTGCTGCCGTCTAACGCGATGTACTTGTGGTCATACTCGCCATCATCTGTTACAAAAGCGATCGGCAGATCCTCCCTTTTTCCGATCACCACATAACCCTGCTCTTTTTGAAAACGTTCCAACGGGTAAAACTCCAGAGGGATTCCCTTCAATCTGCTTTCTCCGGCAAACTTAAGCCACTCCCTTAAGTCATCCGGGATAATGACCCGATTATTCTTTTCCCACGCGGAAATCTCACCTTCCGTTAAAGGACTGCCGAATTCGGCCTTTCCGTACTTTGCCTCCAGACGCTTGCATAAGCTTAACACATATTCTTTTTCCTTGTTCATCATGGCGACCGGATCGGGCCCATGGTTTACTTTCTTGGTTACCGTTTTCTCCTTACTGTCTTGCGTCTTTGCTGCCTCTTTTTTGACCTCCGCCTCTTTCCTCACAGTATCGCTGAGTTTACAGAACTTTTCAGGGTTTTTAAGCACGCCCAGCAGCCCGTCCAGATTTACCTTCTGATAGGGCAGATCCACGACAGACTCATTTTTCGCAAAAACAAGATTTATCTCGGAATTCACCCCCTGATCACAGACAAAGATTTTAACGGTCATGCTCCCGAAAAGAGTTTTGTCCGTCTGCACGGACTTTATATTTCTCAGCGAAACACTGATACTTCCCACCAGCACTCCTGGCGTTGAAAACTCAGCCACCAACAATCTGTCCCTGTTCGTAACAGCGACAAACCCAAATATTTTATTTCCAGAAAGCACGGACATATTTCCAGTCGTCCTGACCGTGCCATATACCGGATAGATATGCTGTTCTCCCGGCTTGCACAAACAGGCAAGAGTAATATTCATCCGTTTTGCATCAACTTTAGCCATTGATCTCCTCTTTCAAGCATTCTTCGCTTTTTTCCTGTCACTGCCTAAGACAGCTCATCCAGATTTCTTCCTGTCTCATTTCTTTTTTACCTTTAATCCACTATGGATCCCATCATATTTCCGGAGCATCTGTCAAGCCGCTCTTTTTTGCCATTCGTCAATCGCCGCTGCTCTCCAAATAGGCTTCAAGTTCTTCGTCCGTAAGATCTATATACTGTGTGATCGTTTCACCGTCGTCAAAAACAATTCTTCCACCTATAAAAACATAAGGGATCCCATTGACTTTTTCCGTATCTTCCCTTAAATAGAGCTTATATTCATCATAAACATACTCTGTTTTTTCTCCCTCATACTCAAACGTTGCCGTTCCGTCATCGTTCACAACCAGGTAGCCTTTGCATCCAATATCCCGCAGCTCCGACATTTCTGCATATGTCTCGTTTATCTTAACGATCCCGATCCGCTTATAGTATCCGGGCTGTATTTTACCTACTATCGGATCATCTTTCCATTCGAATGTAAAAGGAGTTACCTCATAATCTGTCTCATCTGCATCCTCGGGGCTATTGCAGGAAACCAGCAATAGCCCCAGGACGCAAACTGTAACTGCCGTAAATATTTTTCTTTTCATAAATAAGCCCCTCATTCTTCTTTGATCTATTTCTTCTTATATGTGATCACAATTCCGATCACAGAAGCAATAAAAGCAAACGGTGCCAGTCTGACAAAGACAAATTCAAATCCATGCATTATTGTTCCTGCTACTGCTAATTCCGGATTATTATAATCCCACCCTAAATAGGAACTATGCATAGCTGTCAGAATAATAAAGGTAATAACGATAAGCACACATACCAATATGAGCATCCAGCGGATCGTATTCACTTTAGCCATACTTCTCTTTGCCAACTGTAGATTGATCACCTCTAACTTTTCCGAAATTGCCTTAAGGTCATCCGGCATCGGTTCCGTTATGGGTTCTCCAAGCAATACACCTACAGATGTATCTAATTCATCTGCCAATGCGATCAGCATAGTCGAATCCGGAACCGATAAACCGTTTTCCCATTTTGAGACCGTCTGTCTTACCACATTCAGT
>DFDT01000080.1:0-19634 GCA_002368865.1 Lachnospiraceae bacterium UBA3821
CCGCCGTCATGACCGCGACTGCCACACGGCCAAGAGCAATCCGAAACCGCCTGTTAATATGCTTTCCGCTGTTCCTTCGCGCTTTTTTATAGTTGTATCCGATCGATCCGGCACGCTCCGCCGGTGTTATTCTCTTCTTCATATTTTGTCCCTGTTTTTTCATTTCCTGCCAGCCGATCCGAGGGAGCGGTACAGCCGATCGTCCTGCGACCGCTCCCTGCTGGCAGTATGTTTGCCGGTTCTTACCGGGCCGTACTGAGATAAATTCCTTCCGGGCTGCTCTGCCTTACTTGGTTGCGTTTACCCAGTTGGTCAGAGGCTTGATCGCACCCTTCAGTACCACGATCAATACAAAGATCAATACGAAACCGATGATCGCATTCTTCAAATGAGCCTTCGCCTTCTCTCTCTCCTGCGGCTCCTCAGCTTTAGCGAATTTCGCACCAAGGATAACGCAGTATACCGTACCCAATGCACCCACGATAGCAATGGCCGGTCCAAGCAGGCTGTCGATCAGGTCTACGATAGGTGAAGTAACCGCATCGAAATCCGGACCTGAGCCAACGGAGTAATCACTTGCGAATGCCGTCACGGGCAGCAGCATCACTGCTGTGCTCACCATAGCTGCCAGCTCCAGCAGCTTTGCATAAATCTTTTTCATGTGTTGTTTCCTCCTGTTTCAATCACGTGATCTGTTCAGGAAACTTTTGTGGAAATTTTCCGGGATGATTTCCCCGGAAAATATCCCTTGCCCTGCGGATCAACAGAGCTTAAAAGCATCCTTGGACTATATTACCACACACCTGCCCCATCTGTCCATCAAATGTCCCTCAAACAGACAGATTATTTTGCGTTTTTATATTTTTTTAATAGTTTTTTTATTTTTTGTTTATATTTTATTGGGGATTTGGGGGTTCGATCAAACCCGGGAAATGAGCAAGGCGCATAGTCTCCTACACGCCTTGTTGAAAAGCCGTTTACATGATTCCACTCACATGACTCACATATGCCTCTGTCATGCTGGCCCACGCATAGGACGCCATATATTCCCCATGGTAAGCCTCCACAGTCTGGATGTCCCCGTCAAAGAAACGGTATAAGTCACAGGAAAACTTCTCCGGGCATACTCTGAGACATCCCTTGGAACGTTCGATCATGTCGCCAATTCCATTGGCATTCAGCGTATCCCTCAGGGACGCAAGGATCACATCCAGGTACTTCTGCATCGGGCGATCGTATTTTGCCTCATCCCCCCACAGAGCCTCAAAGATTGCTGCTCTGCTCATATATCCTCCCTGTCTGTCCACCAGAAAGGCAAGTACCTCCTTAGACTTAGATCGGCTGAAATCTAATACCTTCCCATTTACATAGACATTGAATTCCCCAAATGTCTGCACTTCGATGTGTTCCGGCTTCTCCTCAACCACTCTGCCCCGCATCGCATAATCCACTTCCGCCCGTAACCGTTCCATATCCACCGGCTTTAACAGATAACCGGACGCATGGAGTGCAAATGCGTCTATTGCATATTGCTTATATCCGGTCAGAAAGATGATAGGCAGATCAGGCTTAAGCTCCCTCATTCTCGCGGCGAGCTCCAATCCGTCCATTTCCGGCATTCTGATATCCAAAAGCGCAACATCCACATCGTGATCCTGCAGCCATGAGAGCGCATCCTTCGCTCCACCAAAACCGTATACCTCAGGTTTCGGCTCAAAATTTTCACACATGGAAACCGTCAGTTTCAACACGATCGCCTCATCATCCACGCATATGATTTTCATATCCTTACTCGCTCCTGTGCCTTCAGATCCTCGCCTTTTGCGCTAAGCAGCTTTTCAAAATCCATCTTTTTTGCCTCCGACCAATTTCCCTTGCTATATTTATGCCGCATCATTCAATCTCTCATCACCTGAGCCGCCCTGCTGCTGATCAGCCCCGCCTGCGGATTCCTGAGGCTCCACATACTGCGTATCTGATTTTGTAATGGATTCGGGATAGATCTGGGCAAAATCATTTTTCATGGAAATCGGCACATAACCCTGATTCTCATATTGCACTGACTTTTCCTCCCAGTTCTGTGTCCCCCACTCCCTCTCTGCATCATCGGCAACCACCATGTACGCCGCGGAAGGATAGGGATTCCTTGCATCCAGCGCATAATTCATCATGCTGGTATCACTGCCGCTGTTTCCGAAAGCGAGTACCGGACGTCTGCCGATCTCCCGCTCGATCCAGATGGACTTGTTCGCATTCAGGTTCTTCTGGATAAAGCCTCCCGTGAGCACCAGCTCATCCCCGTCCGCATACTTGTAATCCATGTTGGAGGCCACTTCCTCATACCCCTTCACCTTCACTTCAAACTCCGTTCCGATCACATGCTCCGGGGAGACATACGCACTGATGGGCGAATTGGCCACGATGGCTCTTGTGGTGGTGCGCTCCGTTCCGCTCACGACATAGATGGTGTAATCATTCTCATAGAGATACTTTACCACTTCCACCATGGGCAGGTAAAAACCGTCTATGTAGCGCATGTTTTGAAAGCTTTCCGTCTTCTTCTTTCCGAATGCAACGGCATAGTCATAAAGCTCCTGCACCGTCATTCCGGCGTAGGCCCTGGCAAAATTTCTGGCAAGCTCCTCACCTGCCACATATCCGGGCTTGAGCTGTCTGGCAGCCTCCTTCAGCTCCTCGGATACCCTTTCCGGATGATCCTCCAGACAGTAGCTGATGAACATACAGGTATCGTAATAGGTAAAATAGGTTTCGCAGGTAAGGGTACCGTCCATGTCAAATACCGCAATGCGATCCTGCACCGGGATGTAGCTTTCCGATGACTCATCCACGGAAGCGTCCACAAAATCCATAAGGGACTTCATCGCGGGAGATGAGGGATCCCAATACGCAAGAGCCTCCACCGCCTGCCTGTTCCCCGCCTGTCCAAGATAGCGCTGCGTGCGCAGCCTTACATTCTGCTGCAGGGAGCGGAAGAAAAACTGATAGTCATAAACATGATATGCGCCTTCGGGAAGTCCCGGCACAACGGCGGGATAATCCGCACTGTTGATATCCGTGACCTTCAGAGCTCCGCGGGCCGGATCGATATAACAGCCGCACAACGCAGCTTCCTCTCTCTGGATCCCGCCGCTGTAATCCGTAAAGCAGGCTCCCGGATTCTCACTCTTGTCCGCGGGCGCAGCATCCGTCCGCCAGTTCAGCGGATTGATCGCATGTGCCTTTGTGCTGACAGGGGTGATAAAGGTTTCTCCAAGCTCCGGCGCCTCACAGTCGAAGCTGATCACCACACCGAGATCATCCTCTCCGGCGGCCGGACGGATCTGGGGATATTTCTCCGCCATTTCCTCCGTGCAGGGCCAGCCGATGGCATAAACCGCAACGAGCTGATCGGACAGAGCTCCGTCCCCAAAATACTCCTGAAGCAGCCGGTAACACATATCCGCTCCCTGAGAGAAACCGGCAAGAACGATGGGTCTGCCGTTGTTCTCTTTCTCCAGATAATAGGAGAACGCCGCGCTCACATCCCGGTATGCGATCTCCATATACGGCTCCCATTCGGTACGGTCAAGTCCGTAAACCTTCATGGCTGCCTGCCGATAATAAGGTGCGAACATTCTTGTGCTTTCTTCATAGATTCCGCGCTCCATATTGAGTGCGCCGAGGAAATTCGCCTTCGTCTCAGCATCCTCCAGAGACATATTGTACTCATCCTTCATGTCCACCGTAGGACAGATCAGGAACAGATCTACCGCCTTATCGTCTCCCACTGAATAGTAAGCCCAATTCTCCAACAGACCATAATCCGCTGCATCCGTGGACACCTCTCCACCCTGTGTGCCGGTCGTTCCGGAACCGGAAGAACTCCGATTCCAGGCTACCACTCCGACGAGCATTAAAACAAGTAAAATGCCGGCAAGAACCAGCCAAGTTTTGTTTTTTTTCATGATCATTCCCCTTTGTCTTTACCCGATCCCCACACTCCCTGGCTCCTGCGTTCATCATATTTATGGATATCATATCCTTAAATTTCGAATTTGCCAATCAGAAACTGTGGATTATTTTAAATTTGCCAATCTTTATTGTGCTTGCGCCCTACAAAAATACAATTACCCAAAATCCCGATCAGTACGATCAACATCCACATACCCGCATGTGTCTTCTCGCCGGTCTTGGGAGATGTGATATAGGCAGTCTGACCTGACTGATTCGCTGAGCTGCCCGCCGCATTGCTCACGGCACCTTCATCATCATCGTCATCATCATCCTGGCCGACCTTCTCGTCATGGTACGCGATCGCATATGTGGAGAACAGGCTCGACGAAACAGAAATCTGATCCCCGGTACCCTGCGCCAGCACATCCGCTGCGCCGTCATGCACCCGCAGCACATAAAATGTGCGGTTTATGCCTGAATCCTGGTTTCTCATATCCTCCGGCACCTCCAGAACAAAACTGATCTGGCGGCTTCCCGTGTCAGTCACTTTTGTCTCCACAGGCTTATCCGCGATGTTCGCCGCAATACCCTTGTAAAGGGAAATATCAAAATACTGCGCGCCTGTCATGGAAATGCCCTGTTCCTGCAATTTATTTTTCACAGCTGCTGCATCCGCTGACGCCGCCACTTCCTCTTTCTTGGTCTCCAAACGGAGTGAGAGAGCAGAACCAGCCTCATACGCGCTCAGTTCTTCAGCAGTGCAGACTGCCTTTGCCAGATCCAGTGTGAGCCCTGTCACCTCCGATTCCTGCGCGCCGTCAGTATCAACCCAGAAGATAAAACGTTCTGCCCCATTGTATGTGATCGACTGCGATTTTCCGTCCGCTCCGGTGCTCACCATGGTCATATCCCCGGTGCTAAAGTTCATGGTGGTCACGGTCTCTTCCTGCAGATTGCCCTCTGCGTCGTAGGTCATATGGGTGAAAGTATAGGTTCCGTTTCCATCATCCTCCGTCTTGCTGGTCTCTGTCTTGACCACGTTCCCATCTACATCCTTTGTCACGGTCTTCGTGGCCATTCCGTTCTCGTCATAGGTATCCTCCGTAATGCCGGTCTTGTTGCCGTTCGCGTCATATTCTGTGACCGCCACCGTATGGGAACCGTCCTCGGCGTAGACCGTCTCCTCCTCCCGGATCTGCGTGCCACTCGCGTCCTTTTCGGACATATAAGACTTTACGGTATTGCCGTCCCCGTCCTCCTCTCTGGAGTACCAGGTCACGTTGCCCTCCGCATCCGTTATCGTATAGCCCTGAATGGTCCCGGTCACGTTGCCCTCTGAATCCCATCTGGTCTCCTCATACTGCAGTACATTGCCATCCCCGTCCGTCTCCTTAACAATCCGGGTCTTATTGCCGTCTGCGTCTGTGGTCACCGTGCTGGTGATGGCATTTAACACCTTGCCATCCCCGTCCGTGATCACTTGGGAATATGAGTCCTCACTGAACGTATCCACGGTCTTCCTCTTCACGTTGCCGTCGCCGTCATAGATGGTCTCCGTATTAACAGTATTACCGTCGGCATCTGTTTCCACTGTGTTGGTCACCTTTTCGGTCACATTGCCGTCCGCATCCCTCGACACGGTCTCCACTGCCATGCCATCAACATACGTAGTCTCCTCACTGCCAAGCTTCTGCCCGTCCTCGTCATAATACGTTTCGATGCTCGTCCGAGAGCCATCCTCATGGATGTCGGTCACCGATTCCATGAGCAAATTACCGTTCCCGTCTACCGAGACAGCTTCTTCCTTCACCACGTCTCCCTCTTCGTTATATGTCCTGGTCTCAGTGGTGGTTTCAATCACATTGTCGTCCGCGTCCTTACTCACGGTCACGGTCTGCGAACCGTCTGTGCTCCTCGTTTCCTCCCTGCTGCCGATCTTCACCCCGTCCTCATAGTAGGTTTCGATAAATGTCCAGGTGCCGTCCTCATTCTCCACGTAATCATATTCAGTGCGGTCCGGATCCTGGCTGCCAGCGTCATCGTCACTTTCGTACCCGCCATTATCGTCGCCCTCGATGCCATCGCCTTCGTACCCGTCATCAGGCTCGGCATATGCAGTCCTGCCGGGGTAGGGCGTCATCCCCATCATCAGGGCAGCTGCCAACAACGCCGCCATGCCTTTCGCCGTTATCTTTTTTGCCATTCCAAACTTCTTTCCAAACTTCATTCCGTTCTTCTTTAACATGTCCATTTCCCTTTCTCCTCTTACATTGCCGCTTTTGATCTGCCTCCTCTTTACAGCGTCTTTACCCTCTTCGTTACGCCACATCATTTCCGTTGCGTGTCCCTTCCTTCGCATCCATCAGGTTCTGCAAAGTAGTCTCCGCGATCGCTGCAAGCGCCTCCATGGTATAAAAGCCCTGATGGGAAGTGATCATCACATTCGGGAATGCCAGAAGTCTTGCTGTCACGGAATGCTCCATGATATCGTCGGAACGGTCCTCGTACACATTCCCGGTCTCCTCCTCATACACATCCAGGCCAACGCCCAGGAATTTCCGCATCCGGATGCCCTCGATCAGCTCATTTGTGTCAACCAGCGCACCTCTGGAAGTGTTCACCAGGATCACGCCGTCCTTCATCTTCTTAATATTCTCCAGATTGATCATGTGATAAGTGGAATCCATCAGCGGACAATGCAGGGAGATCAGGTCACTCTGCGCAAGCAGCTCATCCAGGGACACATATTCCACAAAATCCTTCAGCGCCAGATTCTCATACACGTCGTAAGCGATCACACGCATCCCGAAACCGCGGCAGATCCGGCACATCGCCGCACCGATCTTTCCGGTTCCCACGATACCCGCTGTCTTCTGGTAGAAATTTACGCCGCGCAGTCCCTTTAAGCTGTAATCGTTCTCTCTTACCTTGTTATATGCCTTGTAAAGCCTTCTGTTGACTGCCAGCGCCAGACCCATGGCAAGCTCCGCCACGGATTCGGGCGAATATCCCGGCACACGTTTCACGATCATGCCGAGCTCCTTCGCCTTCTCCACGTCCACGTTGTTAAAGCCCGCGCACCGCATCAGTACGATCTTCACACCGCAGTCATGCAGCGTCTGCAGCGTCTCCGCACCCACATTGGCGCTCACAAACGCGCAGATCGCGTCATATCCCTTCGCCAGCGCTGCTGTCCTGGGCTCCAGCTCATGATCGATATACTCGATCTCAATCTCCGGAAATTGCTCCAGGATCAATCCAAAAGACTTCTTGTCATACACCTTTGCTGCATAAAATAACATCTTCATAATTTTTTCCCTCCTGAAATTTAGGATTTATTTTTTTAATCACCTTTAAAAGCCGGTTCCGAAATCTGTGATCTTATATGCCGGCTCGCCGCTCTCGTTAGGCCGCAAAATACCGACGTTATATTTTTCCTTGACCCAGCCCGACTCCGCATCATATACGCCTGTTGCAGCGGTGAGCTCATTCACATCCGTTCCCTGTACCGGCAGGATTTCATAATGCACCTCGAACGCCACTTCATCCGGACCCAGGTTATATGACTTCAACGGATCTTCCTGCTCCTCTTCTGCCGTGTAGATCTTATCCACATAGATCCTGGCGTCAAAAATCTTGTCGCCGTACATTTCCTCCAATAAATACTGCATGGCAACCTCGATCTGGTACTCTGCCTCCTCCGCATTGTCCTTGATCGGCATAGTGCTGCCGGCTGTGCCTGTCTGCTCACTCTTGGGCACATCCATGGCACCGTCAGCCCTGGTATAAAGGAATGATTCCCCGTTCTGGATGTATCCCCATGTGGAGTCTGTAAATGTTACCGTAGCCACATTTCCATCCAGCGTAATGATCCCTCCGATGGGATTTCCGGCTGCATCCGTCGCCGTAAATTTCAGGCCGTCCTCTGTCAGTTCCCCCACTCCGTCATCTATGCTGGTCAGGCGGTAGATGCCGATCTCGATCTTGTATTTGCCGCCTTGGGATGCCTCAATCTTCAGCATCGGCTCATTGACATCACCGTCCAGGTACTCACCCACATAACTACTTCCGTCTGTTGATACTTCCGCAGATGATGCCCCTGCTGTCTGGGACTGTGACTCGCCCGCCTGGGATGCTCCTGTCTGGGACTTCAATTCGCCCGCCTGGGACGCTCCTGCCGTCTGGGACGGTCCATCCATCGGTGTAATGGTCTGAATTTGCGCACCCGCCCCGTTCCCACAGCCGGTAAACAGCATTGCACTCACTCCTGCAGCCAGGAGAAACCTTAAAACTTTTTTCTTCTTCATGATCTTTCCTTTCCATTTTCATTTTGCTCTGTGTCTTACTCTATCCCGTACCCGTATAATCCAAAATACTTTCAGCGCCCATCTTTTTGAGAAATCATATCGTATGATTATTTTTGAAAGACGATCCAGTTATGGGACCAGGGAACCGGCAGTCCGAACAACGTAACCACTTTGCCTGCTGCATTCCTGTACCAGGAATAATTCCATCCGGCACCCATATCCATGTAAAGGGCATTGGTGACACCGAGCCGACTTACTTCTTCCAAAAAATCATCAAACCGCATCATCTTGCAGGAATCGATGATACACAGATTCCCGTTCAGTTCAGCCAGCATCCGGTAACAGCGCACCCGGGGTTGGTAAAAATCCTTGACAATTTCTCCGTTCCGGATCAGTCCAAACTGCATGAATCCACTTCCACCGACTTCTGCGGCAGCCCTGACAGCCTCCGAAGGATCATCGAACTCAAAGGAAAAATGGTTGCCTACACAGGTAAAGGCCGCAAAATTGTCCTTGTTATACGGGCTTTCATAGAGTATGCCCCGAACAGCGTGATCTCCCTCTACATTTTCCTGCGAAAATCCCAGACTGACGGTATGCTGAAAAGCTGCGCCGCTGCACCAGGTGACGGATTCCTCTGATTTGGACGGGCGCGTCTCACACACAAGATTTACGCCGGAATACTCCGGGAAGATCACATAAACGATACCGGTATCGTAAACGACTGTCTTCTCCATGGGCAGGATCTCTTCCACCGGCAGAGATGCGGCCGGAATGCTGTCCGGAATTCGGACGTGATATTGAGAAATAAGACCCATAAAAATAAACAGAAAAGCCGGAATCACGAAAAAGGAAGATGCATACAAAATACGATAAAGCACCTTTTGCCACCTGAACCTTAATTTTTCCGGTCCCCACATATAAACAGTAAGCGCCAGACTCTGCAAAATTACCAGTGTGAGATATGCCGTCTGAAGGATGTTCAGCCGCATCTGGGCGACGAAATAACAGGTGAAGGCGAATAAAGCCAGAAGATTCATGGACATCAGCCAAATCCCGGAAATGCGCTCTCGAATGCTCATTTTTCTGCCTCCCTCTCCTGTTTTTTATTTTTCAGTTCCCGACGCAGTACCTTGAAAGAATCAAACTGTGCTTCCATGCAAGCCTGCGGAAAAACCGAGCTGACTATTGGCCGCAATCAGGAGAAGGCAGACTGCGAACTTAAAAACGAGGGCAATACGGTTGAAGATCACATTTTTCGGATTGCCGTGTGTTGAATAGTTGATAAAAAAATGGTTCACTGTGATGATTACAGTCATAAAAAGATTCATTCCTGCCCCAGCCAGAAACAGACTTCCCTGCACACCAGAGATCAAATAGGCATCATAATTCTGTTCCGCCCAAAGTCTGGCAAATACGAGATGCGCATCCTGGTACATCAGGCAAAACAAAACTCCACCCAGGAGCCCCTTGACCGCATCCCATTTAAAGGATCGAAAAGTGAAGAACATGGCTGTCGCTGTCACCAGTTTAACCAGAAGCGCAAACGTCTCAAAAGAATCCTGCTCCATAAAGCAAAAGATAAGCGAAACAAAACCTGCGGCTGCCATGAAAATGAAGATGATTCCCATAAATCGTTCATTCAAAAAAATCTTTTCAAGCCTGTTTTCTTTCATGCTATAACGAACTGACATATTTAATCCCCTGCATTCAACCTCAATGTATTTTCCCTGTCAAAACTCCCGCTGCAGCAACGACACCAACTGTTCCACGATTGTCTCGGCATCATATCCCACCACGTCCAGCATTTCCGCCTTGATCAGCTCTGTCTTACGGATACCAAAATAATCACACGCCAACGACCGTATATAATCATAGCTAAAGTCCGACACATAGGCTCCCCCGGCTGTCGTCACATAATATAATTTTTCTGCCCGGCATAGACCGTGCGGTGTCCCGTCCGCCCCATACTCCGAAACAAGCCCTGTCACATAGATATTTTCCATATAAATCTTCAATATCGATGGAAAAGACAGATCCCAGAAAGGCGCGGCGATCACAATTTGTTCCGCCTGCTGAAACTGCCTTGCCAGATCAAACATCGGGTTGGAAAACAAACCTTTCTCTATGAGTTGTGTCCTCTTGATCAGCATTTCTTCCGAAAGCGGCTCCAGACCTCTCTCCAAAAGCTTTACTTCTTCGTATTCACCACCAAGCTTCTCAAGCAGACATTCCGCGATACGATTTGTTCTCGACTCTTTCCGCACACAGGCGTTAATGTACAAAACCATAAAAACCTCTCCTGTAAAACTCTACATTTCTGTATAGCTTCAAACTGTACGACAAATTTTCCCTGCTAAATTTATGCCGCATCATTCAATCTCTCATCACCCGAGCCGCCATCTTGCTGCTGATCAGTCCCACCTATCATCCTCCATCTTGCTGGTCTCTGTCCTGACCACGTCCGGATAAGCCAAAAGCCCCTACGATACAGCTCTTTTTACAAAAACATATTCCATATGATCTGGCGCCCATATAGCCATCCTCGAGCACACCTTCCTCATATTTCATATCCCTTATCTGGTCGTATGCTTCCTTCAGTCCCGCCTCCATCTCGTTAAACTTCTTTCTCGTCTTGATCTCAAAGATGATCGCCGGATCCTTCGGACGCTCCGGATATAAAACGATATCAGGTCTTCCGTCTCCTTCCTCCCTGTTGGACTGCGGCGTATAATTCGGCACACCATAAAGAAGAGATAAGAAAAAGCCATGATAAAATGCTTCTTCACTGTCAAATGTACTGATACTCTTCGCAAGCAGGTTGTTTACATAGCTTTCTATCTGCTCTGTATCTCCGTCGAGCACCGCCTTATGCAGCACACTCCTGTCTTCGCTTCTGACCTGTTTGTCAAACCAGCCCCTGATCTGGTTTTCGTATATGCTCGCTATTTCAGCATTCGGTATCTGCATTGTAAGATATATATACTTTTCCTCCCGTCTTTCCGACACCTTTTTCATATATCCGGTAAAGAACAGGAAATTCCACAGATTGTCCTCAGACTCATGGATATCATCATAGGTGATGTCCTCATGGATCTGCTTTTCGATTGTTCCGCCCTTGATCAGTATGTCGAGCTCCTGCTTCATCGCGTCATCCGCATGCCATATCATATCCTTAATGATCTGGTTTGATGAAGTGTTGGCCCAAAACGGTCTCGGGAATTTTCTTTGATCATTTACGGTAGAGTCCACATAACTTATGACGCTCCATGGATTATAGATCTCCGTGTCTCCGAACAGATAGCCGTCATACCACTCCTTCACTTCGGGGATATTTGCCTCCAGGCCGTAATCGACCAGCATATTTTCTGTTTCTGATTCCGTAAACCCAAAGCCCTCTGAGAAGGTTTTATCCATAACCGAATTGATCTTCAAATGATTCAGCCCCGTAAAGATACTTTCCTTGCTGATCCGAAGGCATCCAGTAACCACGCCAAACTGCAACGCGTCGTTGGTCTTCAGCGCAGACTCAAAGAGGGAGCGGATGAACCCCACCATCTCATCATAGAAGCCCTCATAATAGGCATTTTCAAGCGGCACATCATACTCGTCGAGAAGTATGAGCACATTTTCGTTATGGTGCATCTTAAGGCACTCCGAAAGTGTCTTTAATGCAGTAGAATAGCGTCCTACTTCCCTTGAAAACGCCTCTTTTTCTTCTTCTTTACTTGCAAACTTCCGATCGTTCCCTGCAAATATGCTTTGATAAAAGCTCTTGAAAACCTCTTTCTTTTCTGTACTTAATATGTCCGACCTTTCAAGATATGCATGTCTCTCAAATTCAGATATGATCTCTTCCCTAAGCTTCATAAATGCATTATAAAAATCCGGCTGCTTCGCCGACTTCAGGGACAGCTTGATCACAGGGTATTTCCCCATCATGGAAAGGATCCTGTCCGATGCCCCCATGATCCTTTTCCCCTCAAAGTATCTTCTCTTATCTATGACATTTCCGTCCCTGTCATATTCCAGTTCAAAGAAGGTGCGGAGCATGGAGAGCGCAAGGGTCTTGCCGAAACGTCTCGGACGGGTGAACAAAGTGACCATGCCGCCCTTTTCCACAATGTCACGGATGAGCATGGTTTTGTCTACATAGTATATATCTTCATCTATCATCCTCTTGTAATCTTCGTATCCGATACCGATCTTTTTCACGGCCATGACCTCCCTCCGAAGGATAACGGTTCCTACGGCTTCCTGCGTTTTCCACTGATATCCCGTTACAAAATATTATAGGCGTATTTTGTAAAATACACAAGGCATCTATAAGTATTTTTACTACTCAAATTCTGTCCCGCATTGCAGTTTCATGGAAACTATGATAAAATAAACCCGCAAGCGGATTTACTCGAATGGAGGTAGATCATGGCAAGAGAGATAGCAACGGGAGTTCAGGATTTCAGCGAATTAAGAGAAAAACATGCTTTCTATGTGGATAAGACGGCATTTATAAGGGAATGGTGGAATGCTTTTTTTCCAATAAATATGAGGGCAGAGCAGACCTGTTTGAAGGACTGGATGTGTGGAAAGATGAGGGATTCCGTAAATTGCAGGGGACTTACCCCGTGATCTTTCTGTCTTTTGCGGGAGTAAAGCAGGTGACCTATGAAAAAACAAGGGGTCTTATCAATGAACTGATCACAAAGCTGTTTATACAGTATGAGTGGCTTTTCAAAGATGAGCGTTTTACGAAAAAAGACAGGGAATTCTATGACCAGGTGTCAAGGAACATGGATGATGTTGTTGCGTCCATGTCTCTGAATATGCTCTGCGAATGGCTGCACAGGTATTATGGCAAAAAGGTCATAGTCTTGTTGGACGAATACGACACGCCCATGCAGGAGGCTTATATAAACGGCTTCTGGGATGAGCTGGTCGCATATACGGGGGCTCTGTTCAACAATACCTTTAAGACCAATCCGTCACTGGAGCGTGCAGTCATGACTGGGATCACGAGAGTCAGCAAAGAGTCCATTTTTTCTGATCTGAACAACCTTACGGTAGTTACTACTACATCAGATGAGTATGCGAAATGCTTTGGTTTTACGGAAGAAGAAGTGTTTGCCGCAATGGATGAGCAGGAGATCCCGGAGGGTGAAAAAAAGAACGTCAAGGCATGGTATGATGGTTTTACTTTTGGCAATGTGACGGACATTTACAACCCGTGGTCTGTTACTTCCTATCTGTCGAAGAAGAAATATGATACGTATTGGGCGAGAATACCAGCGGAAACGGTCTGGTCAGCAAACTGATCAGGGAAGGTGACAAAGGCATTAAGACGGAATTTGAGAGACTCTTAAATGGAGAATCCATAGAGGCGAAGATTGACGAACAGATCGTATTCAGCCAGCTGACCGGGAACAGGAATGCGATCTGGAGCCTGCTTCTGGCGTCAGGGTATCTGAAGGTAGTAAACGTTGTGTTCAGCAGTGCGGGAAAACCAACCTATCAGCTTGCCCTGACTAATTATGAAGTTAAGTGTATGTTTGAAACCATGATCGAAGGTTGGTTCGCGCAGACAGAGGATTTTGGTGAATTTATATCGGCCATGTTCAAAGGCGATGTAAAAAGCATGAACCGTTACATGAACAAAGTGGCATTGAACACATTCAGCTACTTTGACGCCGGTAATAAACCCTCCGAACAACGGGAGCCGGAACGCTTTTATCATGGCTTTGTACTGGGACTGATCGTGGACAGATCAGAATACTACATGGCGATCAGCTTATCCGTTCCCTGCTTCGCGAATGCCTTGAATCCGAGATCCTGTTTGATCTGCTCCACAGCCTGGTTTCTCGCCTCCGGGGCAAGCGCTGTGATGATCTTATTTCCAAGCTTCTGGTCGGAGATATTCATGGCTTTCATGTAGATCATAGTTGCCGCCAAGGTCTGGACTTCCTCAAGACTCTTGCCCGGTACGTCAATCTCGTTCTGAATCGTTCCGATCCACTGGTTGATATTTCTCTGGGCGTTGATCTGCTGCTGGCGGGCAGGCTCGCTCTTACGGAAGCTGTCAATCAGGCTGCCTGCCAGGCTCCCCGCTGTCCTCGCCGCGGCGACACGCTTTTTCTCCGTATTATTTAACCGCTTCTCATCCCCCTGGACCTGATCCAGCTTATAGTCCAGATACTCCGCGGTCTTCGCGCTCAGAATCCCCAGGCTTGTCAGCATCTCTGCCGTCTCCTCCGCCTTGGGCTTTCCTCCTTCTTGTATCTTCTTCGTGACACTCTGCGTGAGCTTCCTCAACCGATCCGCCTCCTGCTTCATCTCACGATACTGGCGCGAGGAACGCATGAGCGCAGGATCGGCGCTGTTGATGGCCCGGTAGATATCCTTCGCGCCATTGGATACCTCCTGGAAGAGCTCCGCATCCGACTTAGGTCTCACCTCCTGATGGCTCTTTACAAGCTCCTGCATCTTTCCGCTCTCAATCCGCGCCTGTACGGTGGCAAGCTATTTGACAGGTGTGCACTTTCGTCTGTGAGTCATAATTGATCCCGACCATCACAATCTCTCCACCATACTCCTGCAAGATTGCCGGGTAATTCCGGTCTTTGATCTGTTCCACGGCTCCCCCTGCTGTCTTGTTCCATTTCAATTCAACAACCAGTGCCGGAAGCAGTGATTTTTTCTTTGGCAGATATACAACATCCGCAATCCCTTTTCCTGAGGGCAGTTCTTCCACCTTCAGATACTGGTCTATGGCTGCGATATACGCAAACTTGAGTACATATCGAAGTGCCT
The DNA here is from genome assembly GCA_002368865.1 of Lachnospiraceae bacterium UBA3821. GTDB lineage: Bacteria > Bacillota > Clostridia > Lachnospirales > Lachnospiraceae > Acetatifactor. Next base: position 15,066 of record DFDT01000080.1, read on the forward strand.
GCTCGTCGTTATAGAATGTCGGCGCATACTGTGTCTGCCTCACCGCATCTATGGCTTCCGCCACTTCTGCGGCCTTGCCGGCAATGGTATCCTCCAGAAGCTTTTGGGAGCGTGAAAGCAACCTGAGCCATCCCTGATTCACATTCCTGTCTTTCAATATCTTTCTGAATTCCGTCCGGATCTCCTCGTTTGGAATGCGTGCACATCCCTCCTCTTCATCCCAGGTAAGGTATCCCAAATGAATCAACAGCGTCAGCACATCATCTCTGCTCCGGAATGTCTCGAAATCATTTTCAAACCCTTCCGTATCAACTTCAATCTTCTCTCCCGCAATCAGTCTGGAGATGATCTCCTGCAGCCCCTCAAAATCCATATTGATATAAGTCATAAGAGATTCCGCCGCCGATGTTTTTTTCCAATAAGAACTGAATTTTTTCTTTCTGACCGCCATCATGACAGAATATGGATTATAGATTGCGCCAATCTCCGGGAAATCATATCCGTCATACCAATTTTTCGCCTCTTCAAAGCTCAATCCATGCTTGTCGCATATCTCATGCACTTCATCTTCCGTAAAACCGGTATATTTCGCAAATTCTCCCGGATCAAGGATCGGATATTCCGTGAAATCGGAAATGGCCGACTGCGCCCCGTCTTTCTTGATTGGCAAAATCCCCGTCATATAGGCAGCTGCCACCACTTTCGGAGTAAAATTATTACTCTTAAACCATTTCCTTAGCAGATTTAGGTATCGTTTTTGAGTTTCTGCGTCATTTTTAGCCTCCCGGATCAAGGCATCCCATTCATCAATGACGAACACAAACTTTTTCCCTGTCTTTTCTACACAGCGGACCAGGCTTTCCGTAAGATCGTTTTCACCGGTGATCTCCGGGTATATTTCTCGCATATCCGCCAAAATTTTCTCACTGATCATAAGCGGAACATCCTTTAACAATATCCCCTCAACCTGCGCCGTTGAAACAAAGGTTGTAATGTCAAGATTGATCACATGATACTGATTCAGATGTTTACGGTATCCATTCGTATTCGCAATATCTTTATCGTCAAAAAGTTCATGCGAATCACAGGAACAGTCATAATAAGCACAAAGCATCTGTGCTGCAAATGATTTTCCGAAACGCCTGGGACGACTGATGCATGACAGCCTTCTCGGCGTATCGATCGTTTCATTAACCAGACCGATCAAGCCTGTCTTATCAATATATTCATCATTCAACACCAACGAAAACCCACTGTTCCCCGGATTTAAATAAATTCCCATGAATACTCCTCCCTGGCAGACTGAATAACTGCAGCTTTATAGACACTTTATTAAAGTTTATGTCTTAAATACCTAAAAGTCAACAGCCTTACCTTTATTTCCGCTCAGAGTATCCCGCCCACGCCACTGATATGGTGGCTCATGTAGGCCTCGGTCATATTCGCCCAAGAGTAGGTGGACATGTATTCCCCGTGGTAGGCGTCCACCGCCTGGATATCCCCGTCAAAGAAACGGTACAGATCGCAGGACAGCTTCTCCGGAACCACCCGGATCTGCCCCTTTGACCGCTCGATGATGTCTTCGATCCCGTACGCCTTCAGCGTGTCTCTGAGGGAGGACAAGATCACATCCAGGTACTTCTGCATTGGGCGGTCATATCTGGCGTCGCCTTCCCACAGTGCGTAAAAGATCATAGATCTGGTCTGGAATTTGCCCTGTCTGTCCACCAGGTAGGCCAGTACCTCCTTCGCCTTGGAACGGCTGAAATCCACTACTTTCCCGTCCACAAAGATGTTGAATTTCCCAAAGGTCTCCACCGTGACGTGTGCCGCTTCCTTCTTTTCCGCCCTGCCCCGCAGCGCATAATCCACCTCGTTCTGCAGCTGCTCCATGCTCACCGGTTTCAGCAGATAGCCCGATGCATGCAGTGCGAACGCGTCCACCGCATATTTTCTGTATCCGGTCAGAAAGATAATGGAAATATCGGGATGACGCTCCTTGATCCGGATCGCCAGCTCCAATCCGTCCATTCCCGGCATGTTGATATGTCTTCTCCGTCCGCCTCTCTCGTGTAATAGACCTGGTTTCCGTCCGCGTCCGTCATATAGTATGCGCTGGTGGTTCCGGTCACATTCCCCTCAGAGTCCCCTCTGGTCTCCTCATACTGTATCACGTTGCCGTCGCCGTCCTCCGTCAACGAAGAGGATTCAAAGTAATTTTCGCCCATTGCTACGGTTTCCACGGTCTTTCTCGTCACATTGCCGTCGGCATCCTTTGACACGGTCTTGACCGGCGTGCCCATCTCGTCAGTGGTGATTTCCGTGCTTCCGGTCTTCACACCATCCTCGTCGTAATACGTTTCGGTTTCCGTCTCAGTGCCGTTTTCGTCTTTATTTACGGTCACAGTCTGCGAACCGTCCTGACTTCTCGTTTCCTCTTTGCTACCGGTCTTCTGTCCGTCCTCGTAGTAGGTCTTGATCAATGTCCAAGTGCCATCTTCATTCTCGATCCATTCATATTGTGTGGCGTTCGGATCCACGTCGGAGTCGTCATCGCTATCGTCGCCGTTACCGAAATCATCATCGAGGTCGCCCTCGTCGCCGTTGTCTTCGTACCCATCATTGGATTCGGCATATGCCGTCCTGCCGGGATAGGGCGCCATCCCAACTGTCATCGCCATGGCCAGAATTGTCACAATGACCCTCGTGATCAGCATCCTTGCAGTTCTTTTTTTATTCACTTTGCCTTCACTATGCCACACCATGTCCATCAAATGTCCCGCAAACGCACCCCGACAGACAATTTTTCTCACTTCAGACCGCCATGTATTTCTCTGCCACATCCTGTGACAACGCATAGTAATCATCGAATCACCATATATCCGTCCGCATCCTCAGGAGTCAGCCCAAACTCTTCGACAATCGCATAACTGCGATCGTCTCTGCCGTTTCCTTACTCACATTATCATAGTCCCGACCCTGTAAAAGTTCGAGCATACGCTCCTTGTTGCCGCGCAGACGGAGCACATCCAACAAAAGTCTCAGGTCCGTCTGACAGTTTGCCGCAAGTGACGGATCGTCTGCGTCTCTTACTCCGTTTTCGTTTTGGGAAAAAATCTTAAAATCCTAACACGTTGGCGATATCATTAAAGAAAACAAATACCATCAATATCATGAAAAACATCAGCCCGACAAAATGCACCATGCCCTCTTTGTCCGGCGGCACAGGCTTACCGCGCACCACCTCGATCAGCAAAAAGACCAGTCTTCCACCGTCCAGCGCCGGAATGGGCAGCAGATTCAAAATGCCGAGATTGATCGTGAGCAGCAGCGTGATATCCAGCATACTCAGCACCACATCCAGCCAGCCGTACTGTCTTGCGACCTCATAGGTCTCACCCACCATGTTGGCAATCCCCACCGGTCCCGCGATATCCTTGCGTCCGACCTGTCCGGAGAGCAAAAGTTTCAGACTCTTGTAGGTATATTTCATGTAAAATTCCATATGGTACCAGGCGTATTTGATTGCCTCAATCCCTTCCGGTTTCACATAAGTCCCGTTGAGGAAACCGAACATATACCGCCCGTATTCCTCGTCATAACGCGGCGTCACCATCACCGTGCCGTACTGTCCGTCGCGCTCATAGCCCACTTCCACTTCTCCGCCGCGGTACAGCGCATTAAACAGGATCAACTCCTGTCTGAGGTGAATCTTTTCTCCGTTCAGGGAAACAATTCTGTCCCCGTCCTGCATCCCTGCCGTTGCCGCAGCGCCGCCTTCCAGGACCTGGGTAGCCACCGGTACCTGAATGCCATCCCCGTCGCCACAGGAGCTTAAGCTGACCAACGCCAACGCCACAAAAAAGCCAAGAATAAAGTTAAACAGAGGCCCCGCCACCACGGTGGAAATCCGTTTCCAGACATTTGCATTGGGAAAGGCTCCCGGATGCTCCTCGCCTTCCTTCGTGTTTAGCCCATCCTCGCCTTCAAACATACAGGCACCGCCGATGGGGAACAGTTTCAGAGAATATTTGGTATCTCCCCGCTGAAATCCCAGGAGTGTCGGCCCCATACCGATGGCAAACTCCACCACATGGATCCCGCCGGCCTTCGCCAACAGAAAATGCCCCATCTCGTGTGAGATCACCACAATGCCAAAAATAAGAAAAAATAAAATGATCGTTCTGATTGTTGCCATACTACAATTCTACCCTTTTAACCATGCTTTCTGTTTTGAATCGCTTCATACGCTTCCTGCTCAGCCGCCAGGATCTCATCCACACTCGGATCGGAGATGTTTTTATGTGCATCCATGCATGCCTCGATCAGCTCCGTGATCTGCAGATAAGAAATCTCTCTGTTTAAGAACAGACCCACCGCCTTTTCATTTGCCGCGTTAAATACCGTAGGCATACTGCCGCCTGCCGTGGCCGCGCGATAGGCCAGCTTCAGTCCCACGAATGTATCCATATCCGGCTTCTCGAACGTGATCTGCGCCAGTTCGAAAAAGTCTACTCTTTTCCCGTCCATGGGACGTCTGTCCGGATAGTACAGCGCATATTGGATGGG
>DFDT01000080.1:19752-58279 GCA_002368865.1 Lachnospiraceae bacterium UBA3821
GAGTGGATAATGCTCTGCGGATGTACCACCACCTGGATCCGGTCCAGATCCACATCAAACAGCCACTTTGCCTCCATCACTTCCAGACCTTTATTCACCAATGTCGAGGAATCGATCGTGATCTTTCTTCCCATGGACCAGTTGGGATGCTTCAGCGCATCCTCCACCCGCATCCCAGCCAGCTCCGCTCTGGTCTTGCCCCGGAAAGGTCCGCCCGATGCGGTCAGCAGGATTTTTTCAATTTTATCCTTCGGCTCCCCGTTCAGGGACTGAAAAATAGCGCTGTGTTCGCTGTCCACGGGCAGAATCGACACGCCGCACTTTGCCGCTAACGGCATGATGATATGACCGGCGCATACCAAAGTCTCTTTATTCGCCAGCGCAATGTCTTTCCCCGCCTCGATCGCCGCAATGGTCGGTCTGATACCAATCATGCCCACGATCGCGGTAACTAATACCTCCGACTCCTTCATTGTGGCAATTTCCAGCAGACCGTCCATTCCCCAGACAACCTTCACCGCCAGATCTGCCACACGTACTTTCAGATCCTCCGCAGCCTCCTCGCTCCACATTGCCGCAAGGCTGGGGTGGAATTCTCTGATCTGCTGTTCCATCAGCTCCACATTGCTTCCTGCCGCCAGAGCCACCACATCCAGGTCTCCGTTCGCCCGGACCACCTCCAGCGTCTGCGTTCCGATGGAACCTGTGGAACCTAAAATTGCGATTTTTTTCTTTGTATCCATAATATCCCTCATCGTTCTTCTTCCCCTCGAAAGTGCGCTGCGGCGTTATATCATCAGCAGTGCAAGGAAGTATACCATCGGCGCCGTCACAGTCATACTGTCAAACCGGTCCATGATCCCACCATGTCCCGGGATCAGATTCCCGTAGTCTTTGATATTGTTGTTTCGCTTGATTGCGGATGCCGCCAGATCTCCCACCATGCTCATCACCGCACCGATGGCACAGATAAACGCCAGTGTCAGATAAATCTGATTGGCGGGAAACGCCAGCTCCACCACAAAATATCCGTAAATTCCGCCGATAAACGCCGAGCCGAGCACGCCGCCGATACAGCCCTCCAGAGACTTCTTGGGGCTGAGAACCGGAAAAATTTTCTTTTTGCCAATCAGTTTTCCCACCACGTATGCACAGGTATCACATCCCCAGGAGCTGATGAGGATCAGCCACACCAGATACTGCCCCTGTTCACTCATACGGGTCAGATACACAAAGGAGAGCATCACCGGCGCGTACAGAAAAGAAAACACAGCCGACGTCACCTGAGATGCCTGATATTTCGGAAACGTCACCACATAACAGAACATCTCCGCCAGAAAAACCGCCACAATACACATCAGCAGCAGCACTTTATCCGTAGAAAAATAAACCGCTGCATAGTACGAGACAACGCCTGCAAGGCCAATGCCCTCCAGCCAGCCACTGCATCCCAGCGCTTTGGTCAGCTCCCTGTATGCGATCAGGGAACACAACAGGAGGATCAGCAAAAGCGGCCACTCCCCCAAAAACATGACACCAACGGCAATGATGAGTAAAATAATTCCGCTGATCAGTCTGGTCCAAAACATATTTACTCCTCCTTCAAGCCGCCGTACTTTCTGTCCCTATGATTATATGCCTCCACAGCTTTGACCAATTCTTCTTTTGTGAAATCAGGCCATGCCACGGGCGTAAAATAAAATTCCGTATAAGCCAACTGCCACAGCAGAAAATTGGAAATCCGCTGCTCATTGCAGGTGCGGATCAACAGATCCGGATCGGGAATCCCCGCCGTGTCGATCTGTGCATTGATCAGATCCGCGGTGATATCCTGTGCGCTCAGCTCTCCCGCCTGCACCTTCCCTGCCAGCTTCTTCACAGCGCGGGTGATCTCATCCCTGCCGCCGTAGTTGATGGCAATCTGGAAATGAAGACCGTCGTTGTCTTTCGTGGCTTCCATAAGCTCAGCGATTTTTTCCTGAAGGTCCTCCTCCAGGCCGGTCAAATCCCCGATCACACGCACGCACATGCGGTTTTTCTCCGCCGTCTTCAGGCAGTTTTTCATATAGTTGCGCAAAAGCTTCATCAACGCGTCCACTTCATCCTGCGGACGGTTCCAGTTCTCCGTGGAAAAAGCATACACCGTCAGATACTGAATCCCCATTTTGTACGCTTCTTCGCAGATCTTTTCCACGGTTTTGGCACCCTCCACATGGCCGTAATTGCGCGGAAGTCCCTTCGCCTTTGCCCACCGTCCGTTTCCGTCCAAAATAATTGCCACATGTTTCGGCATTTGAAGATTTTCGTCCATTCTTGCCACCTCTGTCCGCGTGTACATAACAAGGCGGATGAGCATAACCCCTCCGCCCTGTCTTGCTCTTATATTCCAGACTACACAGTCATGATCTCCTTGGATTTTGCTTCCATCACCACATCAATCTCTTTGATGTACTTATCGGTGATCTTCTGCAGCTCCTCTTCCAGCTGCTTGATCTCATCCTCGGAAATTTCGGTCTTTGCCAGCTTCTTGAATGCATCATTTCCGTCTCTTCTGATGTTGCGCACCGCAACCTTTGCATCCTCAGCCTTTTTCTTTACTTCTTTCGCCAAATCCTTTCTGCGCTCCTCCGTGAGCTCCGGGAACACCAGACGGATCACGCTGCCATCATTGGACGGATTGATTCCGATATCGGAAGTCTGGATCGCCTTCTCAATAGCTTTGATCATATTTTTCTCCCAGGGAGCAATCTGGATGATCCGCGCCTCCGGCACCGTCACATTGCCCACCTGCTGAATGGGAGTCGGCGTACCGTAATAATCTACGCGAAGTTTGTCCAGCACATGGGGATTCGCACGTCCCGCGCGGATTCCGGCGTAATCCTGCTCCAGAAAGTCCATTGCCTTTTTCATTTTGTCATCATACTGCTGTAATCTTGCGTCCATAAGTCTTCTCCTCTCAATAAACTCTATCTCTTATACCGTCACTTTCGTGCCGTTGAAATTTCCCTTTACGGTATTGATGATACTGTTTTCCTCATTCAGCCCGAACACCCACATAGGCATCTTGTTGTCTCTTGCCAGAATGGAAGCCGTCATATCCACAACCTGCAGATTCTTCGCGATCACCTCATCGATCGTCACCTCACTGTATTTCTTTGCCCCCGGATTCTTCGCAGGATCCGCATCGTACACGCCGTCGATGGACTTCGCCAACAGGATCACGTCCGCATCCACCTCGATGGCTCGCAATACCACGCCGGTATCCGTGGAAAAATAAGGATGCCCCGTTCCGCCGGCAAAAAATACCACCATATTCTTTTCAAAATATTTATTTGCCCGGTCCTTGGAAAACAGCTTTGTGAAAGAGCCGCACTCAAAAGGCGTCAGGATATTGGTCATCATGCCCACAGAACGGAAGATCTCCGAAACGTAGATACAATTCATGATCGTGGCCAGCATACCGATCTGGTCCGCTTTGGTACGGTCAATGTTTTCGCTGGATCTGCCACGCCAGAAGTTACCGCCGCCGATGACAATCCCCACCTGGATTCCATCATCCACCAACTCCTTGACCTGCAAGGCAACCTTTCTGACCGTTTCCTCGTCAAACCCTGTCTTCTTTTCTCCCGCCAACGCTTCTCCTGAAAGTTTCAGCAAAATTCTGCGCATATGCACCCTGGCCTCCTTTTTTCTATCAATTCTTATTTGAAAGAACTATACTGCGTCAAAAAAACTGGTCGGGTTAATATCCGCATAACACTGCAGACACATTCCCTCGATCACGGCACCGTTGTTGATCTGGATGGATTTGAACTTGATATTGCCCACCACGATTGCCGTGGAATCCAGAATGATGGGGCCGTGCACATCGATATCTCCCTTTACAGCGCCTGCGATGGCCGCACTGTTTGCCGAGATATTCCCGAGCACCACCGCTTTTGCTCCCAGCTTCACCGCACCGTCGCTGACAATATCCCCGGTCAGCTTGGCACCCTCCGCGTAAACCTCCGCTGCACGGACATTTCCATGGATCTGTCCGCTCACACTGAGTTTTCCGGTGGTCTCCACATTTCCCTCGATCATACCCATCACACTGACAGGCGCATCGGCAAACAGATCACCGTAAATATTCATCCCTGCGGCAATGACAGAGGTTCCCTCTGCAACATAGCTCATTTCCTTCGCTGCTCTTTCCAGATTCATCTCCGCGATCTGGGCCATATCCGCCTTGAGCGATTCCTCAGGTCGATCCGCATCCTGTACAGGTGCTGAGCTTTGCGGCTCCTGGGACTCCTCCAAAAACGGCATCTCTTTGATCAATTCTCTCCGGAATGATTCAGCCGACGCCTGCTCTTCCAGCTCCGAATCTCCGATCTCAGACTCTTCGACCACCAATTCTTCCGTCAAAACTTCCTCCGCATCCAGACCTTCATATACTTCATTCTCATCATGCCATTCCGCTGCGATCTCCGTGGCGGATGCCTCCAACAGCTCTTCTGCCGGTACGAGTTCCGTATCCACAACGGGTTCGGGTTCCATCTCCACGACGGGCTCAGACATTATTTCCACGGCTGGCTCCGGTTCTGCTTCCACAACAGGCTCCGGCTCTGCCTCCATATCCGGCTCAGACATTGCTTCCGCAACAGTCTCCTGCGGTTCTTCCGGAATTTGTTCTTCTTCCTCGGGGAGCGCCGCGATCGCCGCCGCAAGCATATCCTCCAGCGACTGCATATCCGCCGGATCGCTTTCGGCTTCCGCAACCGGCTCCTGCGTTTCAGGATACACCACCTTCATCTGGGTACTTTCGGCGGTAGTCTCCTCCGGGAAAGCAATACTGTCGATATTTTTCAACATCTCCTCCAGCGAGATATCCGAGACATCCTGGGCTGCGTCCTGCACCGTATCCGATGTCTGCCGTTCTTCCGATGTCTGCTGCTCTTCCGCCCCCTCATCTGTCGGCTCCTCCGCTGCCGCTGCAGCCGCGAACGCCGCCATGATCTCTTCCTGCGTCATGATATGATTTCCACCGGCTGCGGCTCCGCCATTCTCATTCGGCATCAGCTCATCCACAGCCTGTGACAAGTCTTCTTTCAAATCCGAGAAAAAACCCATTTTTTTCCCCTCCACCTTTATTATGCAGCCTATCCTGCTTTAGCGATGCAGATGCTGTACCGGCACGGTGTCCTCCGTGATCGGCAGTAATTCGGTGTCCTCCATCGCCTGAATCGTCTCAATGATCTTCGGCAAAGCGTCCACTGTGGCTCTCTTATCCGCCGCATCATGCATCAGCACCACGGATGTCTTCCAGCGTGGTATCGTTGCCGTGCTGTTCTGCACCAGCAGATCGATACTGATGTGCCGATTCGCCGCATCTCCGGAATCCACGTTCCAATCATAGAACACCACATCCTGGCTGTCCAGATAATAGGCAAAGAACCGCATATCCTGTTTGCTCACCGTATTGGAACTTCCCCCGGGGAAACGGTAATACTTACATTTCACTCCGGTCAGTTCCTCCAGATAATTCTGCTGTTTTTCAAAATCCTCTTTGAAACTGTCCAATGATTCATACAGTTCCATGTACTTATGGCTGTATGAATGCATGCCAAGTGTATGTCCCTCGTCCACGATCCGCCTGATCGCGGCCTGGGACTTCTCATCCTCTTTGCCGACCACAAAAAAAGTGGCCTTCACATCATATTCTGCCAATATATCCAAAATTTCATCTGTGTAAACGCTCGGTCCATCGTCAAAGGTCAGATATACTTTATGTCCGATCCCGTCCTGCACGTCCGCTATCTGCTCCGGCTCCCCCTGTGTCTCAGTCTTCTGACCGGTCTGCGCCAGCCTGTCAAACAATTCCTGCAGGCGCTTCGCCCTGTCCGTTTCCACTATGCTCTCCGACATGCGGTCGACCCTTTGTTCCAGGTCATTCACCCGGTAAAACAAAAAAGCACAGCAGACTACAGTTATGAACAATATCGCAAGCAGCACAGAATTTTTCAATTTATCCGACATCTTCCCTGCCTCTTGAATCGATACTTCTGTAACAGTATACCACATTGTCACTAGCTGGGAAAGTAAAAAATAAAATAAAATTTGCATCTTGTGCCAACTTATACTATAATGATTTCCGACAGAAAGGAACAGGGACGGAAAAATCCCTGATATGGTGACTGACATGGGTTTTGAATTTATCAAGAAGCTTCCGACTCCTGCGGAGATCCGCGAGGAATTCCCGCTTCCTGCCGAATTGGTGGAAAAGAAAAAGGAACGTGACGCCGAGATCCGGGATGTGATCACCGGCAAGAGCAATAAATTTTTGCTGATCATCGGACCCTGCTCCGCAGACAACGAGGATTCCGTCTGCGATTATGTGAGCCGTCTGGCAAAGGTGAATGAAAAAGTAAGCGATAAGCTGATCCTGATCCCCAGGATCTATACCAATAAGCCCCGCACCACCGGTGAGGGCTATAAGGGAATGATCCATCAGCCCGACCCGCAGCAGAAATCGGATTTTCTGGCGGGACTGATCGCAATCCGCAAGATGCACATCCGCGCATTTGAAGAAACCGGGCTGTCCTCGGCAGATGAGATGCTGTATCCGGAGAACTGGGGCTATCTCTCCGATATTCTGTCCTATGTGGCAGTCGGCGCCCGCTCCGTGGAGGACCAGCAGCATCGTCTGACCGTCAGCGGTTTTGATATTCCCGCCGGTATGAAGAACCCTACCAGCGGTGATTTCTCCGTCATGCTGAACTCCGTCTATGCGGCACAGCATCCCCACTCCTTCATCTACAGGGGCTGGGAGGTAAACACCGCCGGAAACGAACTGGCGCACACAGTTCTGCGCGGTGCCACCAACAAGCACGGCCAGAATCTGCCCAACTATCACTATGAGGATATGAATCTGCTCTGGGAAATGTATGAGAAGATGGATCTAAAGAATCCTGCCTGCGTGGTGGACACCAATCATTCCAACTCCGGCAAGCAGTTTGCACAGCAGATCCGCATCGCAAAAGAGATCATGCACAGCCGCAAACTCAATGCCAACATCCACAGTCTGGTGAAAGGTCTGATGATCGAGAGTTATATCGAAGAGGGCAGCCAGAAGATTGGCGGCGGCGTCTACGGCAAATCCATCACCGATCCCTGCCTGGGATGGACGGATACCGAGCGTCTGATCTACGATCTGGCGGAATATGAATGATCCGCAAGGGGTCTCAGAAAAGCCTGCCGGCGATTCCCCGTAAGAGAGCGGGATTCACATAGCTCTCCAGCGCGCAGCCGGCAACCAATAACAAAAGTAATACCGACCAGGACAACACCCGTTCCATGAGGACGGGTGTTTTTAATGCCTGACGGTCCCTCCCATAGATCATGGCACAGGTCTTCCGGCACCAGGTCAAAATTCCGTACAACAATACGCCATACAGAATGCCCTGCGGCAGAATGCCGACCAGAGCCAGCAGGATTCCTTTCATCCCCAGCCGGATCCCCGCCGACGCCAGATAGACTCCGAACGCCAGACCACAGCCGAATGCGGCGCAAAAACAGGCGGCACTGCCCAGATAGGTCGTCGCCAGAAGGGAAATGCCCAGAAACCGGATGCCCCGCCGGTATAAAAGCGTTGCAAAAAGAGCGCCGCCCTGCAGACTCATAGCAGACATTGCTTCTATCATGTCCGCTGTCCATAAGTCCGTATGTGCAAGCCATGCGCTCTTTTTCAGAATCAAACATAAAATTCCCGCGGTCATTCCCGCCAAAAACAAATAGAGAAAAAACTTTCTTGTCCGCATCCCGTCACCCGCCTCTGCTTTTCCAAATATATGCAGGTTGGGCATACGATATGTCCCTTTTAGTCCTTTTAGTCCTCTCTGCCATACTTGACCGCATAGGTTAAGATGGCACAGATCGTCTTGGAATCCTGAATCTTTCCGTCAAAGATCATCTGGATCAGATCATCCAGCTCCCACTCCTCCACATTCAGATATTCGTCCTCATCCAAATGCTGTTTTCCGGGTTTTAGATCTCTGGCCAGATAAATATCGATCTTCTCATTGCAGAAAGCAACCGTGGTATAAATAGAATTCAGCAGCTCCAACTCGTCGCAGCTGTATCCGGTCTCCTCTTCCAGCTCTCTCCTGGCCGCATCGATGGTGGGTTCCCCCCGTCCGTTCAGACCGCCTGCGGGGATCTCCAGCGTATATCGCTCCAGTGCGTTTCTATACTGCCGCACCATCAGGAGTTTTCCGTTTCCCTTGACCGCCACAACGGCCGCCGCCCCCTTGTGATCGATCAGATCCCACTTGGCTATGTTTCCGTTGGGAATCTGCATGGTATCCTGATAGTAATCCAGGATTGCGCCGTGAGCGATCAACGTCCTGTCGAGTCTTTTAATCTCATTTGCTTCACTCATTTTTTTCACTTCCCTGTTTCAATTTCGTCATCTTATAGATAAATACCATTCCCGCGATCACCAAAGCCAGAATAAACGCGAAAATAATAGCCAGGATCAAAGGCACATTGGAGGACGTCTTTTCGCCCACAGAAACATTTGTCTGCTGTGCTGCATTGTCCGTCTGTGCCCGCGCCGTGGTCTGGCTGGTCACAGCCTGACCGTTTGCCTGCGTGGCATTCTGCGTATTCTGCCCGTTCTGGTTCCCGGCAGACTTCAGCTCTGAAAGCTGGATCCCGCTGCCGTTTCCGGTACTGCCGATGATGATGCCGTCCTTGGAAAATCCGGTCACGAACCCACTCATCCAGGCCAAAGGCGCATTCCAGTTGATGGTACACTCATTGACGGAATAAGCCTCAATGTGATCCATGTAGCTCTTTGCCGGCGCAATCTCTCCCGCTTTCCAGCCGGAGCCCTGTACCCAAGGGTCCTCCAGACCACAGTTGGGTCCGCCCACCAGCACACCGCAAGGCGCCATTGGGAAGGAATCATCCACCTGATGTGCCCAGTAACGATGATGCGGGTACAGAGAGGTATGGGTACCGTAGCCCGTCACGTAGGAGATATCCATGGGATTTCTGCCCAGAATATAGTCAAACGCTGAGATTGCGCCGTCTAAGAAGCGCTGCTCTCCGGAATTCATATATGCATAAGCCAGGATCATACCATTGTCCATCACCAGTGAATTGGAACCCCAGATATATCCCTCATTGCTGTTGTTATATCCCATTGCGGAAGCCGCATAGGGCTGTCCGTACCCCTGGGCGCTCTCTTTGGCGAGATAATTTTCCGCTGCCGCACGCACGCTGTTTACCGCACCGCTGAACACGGCGGAATCCACACTTTTCTCATTCAGACAAACGCTCAGATCCCCCAGCGCCGCCACATGGCCCCAGTCAAAGCTTCCGTAAGCGCCGACTGCCTCACCGCCGTTCAACGCCGTCGGTACCTGCAGATAGAAATTTGACTGCTTCATATCGTCCAGATAACCGCTCTCCCCGGTGGTGATATAGAGTTCGCAGGCTGCCCAATAAAACTCATCCGTCACATTGTCGTCACCGTACGGGCCGCCGCCCTCTTCGTCCTCTAGAGGCGCATACATGGAGGGATGCTTCTTCGCCGCCTCATAGGTGCGCTTTGCCACATCCAGGCAGGTTGCCGCATAGGTGTCATCAATTCCCTTCCACACGCGGGCTGCCTGTGCCGCACACGCGGAAACATTCAGCGTCGCCGCTGTCGTAGGAGGCAGAATGATACGGGGCTGCGGGTCGTCCGCAGGCGCCAGGGCAAGTCCGGTCCATTTCTGGTCATGAACCTTGTGATAGACCATGTCCTTGTAATCCCCGTCTTTCACCAGCATCTTCATCATCCAGTCCATCTCCCAGCGGGCCTCGTCCAGAAGGTCCGGATAAGAGTTCTGATTCTCCGGAATGTTCATGGTGCCGTCGGCATAAGCGGACTCCACTCCCACAAACTTTGCGGTCTCATACTGATTCTGCATGATCCACAGGGAAATGCCGCCGTTTACCACATATTTTCCATGATCTCCCGCATCATACCAGCCGCCGGTCACATCCTGACTTCCCGAGGAACCGCTGTATCCCCAGGTCTGCTGGATGGTAGCATTGTCGGAAGGATGTCCTGCCGCTCTCGCCAGGGCATTTGCGTCCCCGGAAGTAATATATTTGCTCTCCACCGCGATCCCGGAGCGATTCTGGTAAAAATAATTCAGGGAATCGTACAGCATGGCAGAATATTTTTCACTGTTGTCAATGTCAAAAGCCCGGGACTCGGAACCATCCGAAGCCTTGATCGTATAGGTTCCCGGCGTATTCAGCCCGCTGAAATTCAGTTCATGCACCGGATCACCTGAGTCGGCATCCATTCCCTTGTAAACGGATTTCCCCTGGAATACGCTCTTCCCACCGGCATCCAGCACGTCAAAATCAATTGCGCTTGAACTGCTGTTAATCAGGGTTGCCTTCTTCACAGAGCCGGAGAAATATCCCACCTGATTGGTCACAATATTCGCTCTGTCCCATACCGGTGCAGGCACATAATCATTCTCATCGGAAGTCAGGTCGATGAGAGACATATTGTCAAATTTGATCACCGTTCCGGCAGGGAAGCAGTCCCCGTTGGTATATTGCCCGTCACCGCCCAGATGAAACGCCCACTCAGCCACGTCCATGCTCTGACCGGCCGTAAAGGTAAGATCCACTTTCTTGGTCTCGTTTGCCCCGATCCAGATCGGATCCCAGGTACTGCCCAGATCATAGCCGTTACTCATGTTGTGCCAGATTTCCACATCCCCGGCCAGATTGCCGATCTTGGTATAATACTTTCCGCCGTTGGATGGCGTGATCTCATAGCGCACCCGATACTGATGTCCGGATACGATCTTCAGTCCTCTGTGACGGAACTGACAGTCCCATCTGTCCTCACCGCCTCTGGATGCTCCGCCGGGACTTACGATCGTGATCACATACTGTCCGTCCTTGATCTCAAAATCCATCTGACCCGTACCGGACTCCATGATATGCCAGGGCAGACCGACACCGTTCTCGAAATCCGTCTGTCCCAGCTGCTCCCCCGCGGATACCAAAAGAGGGCTTACCGCACCTCCTGCAAGAAGAACAGCCGCTGTCACAACCACTGCCATCTTTTTCCAAAGCTCGAAAACCCTCATAAATTTCCTCCTGTCATTATGTTTTGTTTTATGCCTGCAGCAGCTTCTCTACGCTGACAAGTTTTACACAGAGTACAAACAGATCCGTTGCCATTGCCAGTTCTTCCTGTGTCGGGAAGGACGGTGCGATACGGATATTGCTGTCCTTGGGATCCTTGCCGTAAGGATAGGTGGCGCCTGCTCCGGTCAGCGTCACGCCTGCCTCTTTACACTTTGCCACAATGGCTTTTGCACATCCCTCCATGGCGTCAAAGGAGATAAAATAACCGCCGTTGGGTCTGGTCCAGGTTCCGATCCCTGTACCGGCCAGTTCTCTGTCCAAAACCGCCAGAACCGCTTCGAATTTCGGCCGCATGATCGCCGCATGCTTCTTCATATGCTCTTTCATGCCGTCAATATTCTTGAAATAGCGTACATGCCGCAGCTGATTTACCTTGTCATAACCGATGGTCTGAATTGTCATGGACTTCTTCATCTCGTCCAGATTCGCCTGAGAGGATGCAATCGCGGCGATGCCGCTTCCCGCAAAAGTAACCTTTGAAGTGGATGCAAATTCATATACCATATCCGGATTTCCAGCTTTCTCGCATTCGCTCAGGATCTCCAGCAGAGAATCACTTCTGTCCTCATACAGATCATGGATCACATAAGCATTATCCCAGAAAATACGAAAATCCTTTGCAGCAGGCTTCAAAGCCGCAAATCTTCTCACCGTCTCATCGGAATAGGTATAGCCCTGGGGATTGGAATACTTGGGTACGCACCAGATTCCCTTAATGGAAGCATCCTCCGCCACCAACTTCTCCACCAGATCCATATCGGGACCTTCGGGAGACATGGGAACCGTGATCATCTCAATCCCAAAGTGCTGCGTCACCGCAAAGTGTCTGTCATATCCCGGCGCAGGACACAGGAATTTCACCTGATCCAGTTTGCACCAGGGTGTGTTCCCCAAGATTCCGTGCGTCATGGATCTGGAAATGGTATCATACATAATATTCAGGCTGGCATTTCCGCAGACGATCACATTGTCCGCAGACACTCCCATCATATCCGCCATCAGCTTCTTTGCCTCGGGAATTCCGGTCAACTCTCCATAGTTACGGGTATCCACCCCTGCTTCTGTCTTCATATCCGAATTGCTGTTCAACACATCCAGAAAACTCATTCCCATATTCAGCTGAGACGCTGCCGGCTTACCGCGGGACATATTCAGGGAAAGCCCTTTTGCCTTCGCTTCCTCATATTCTTTGTTCAAATCAGACTGTAACTTTAATAACTCTTCTCTGCTCAGTTCCTGGTACGTTTTCATAATCTCCTCACATTCCGCTGTCTCAGCAATTTCATGACTCTCATCTTTACGTTTGCATAATCGTATACAATCATACACTTGGTCTATCATACTATAAATGCAGGGTTTAGACAAGAGTTTTTTACAAGAAAAAGTTTTTACAAAAAACTGTAAGAAAAAACCGCCACATATCTATGCAGCGGTTTTTTCATCTCTGTAACTTATTTTGTTGTTTATGAAATTTTAGTCAAATCTTGCTCGAACTGTTTATGGTCTCTCAGTTTTCTGCTATCCCTTACTTCGCATAATCAATTACGCGGCTCTCACGGATCACATTCACCTTAATCTGTCCGGGATATTCCATCTCAGCTTCAATCTGTTTGGAAATATCACGCGCCATCAATACCATATCGGCATCGCTGACCTGCTCGGGCACAACCATAACTCGAACTTCCCGACCTGCCTGAATCGCAAAAGACTTATCTACACCCTTGAAATTGTTTGTTATTTCTTCTAATTGTCTCAGTCTGCTGGTATAAGTTTCCAGCGTCTCTCTTCTTGCCCCCGGTCTTGCAGCAGAGATTGTATCCGCAGCTTGTACAATACATGCAATCAGGGACGTGGGCTCTACATCACCATGATGAGATTCCACTGCATTGATTACTACAGCATTTTCTTTATACTTTCTGCAAAGCTCAGCACCAAGCTGTACATGGGAGCCCTCCATCTCATGATCGACAGACTTGCCGATATCATGAAGAAGTCCTGCTCTCTTTGCCAGTCTCACATCCAATCCCATCTCCGCAGCCAACAGGCCTGACAGCTGTGCAACTTCAATGGAATGACGCAGGACATTCTGTCCATAACTGGTTCTGAACTTCATCTTTCCGAGTAATCTTACAAGTTCGGGATGAATACCGTGAACACCTACTTCGAGTACAGCGGCTTCACCCTCCTCTTTGATCATTACTTCAACTTCCTTCTGCGCTTTCTCCACCATCTCTTCGATTCTAGCGGGATGGATACGGCCGTCTACGATCAGCTTCTCCAGCGCAATTCTTGCCACCTCGCGGCGGATCGGATCAAATGCGGAAAGAATAACTGCTTCCGGCGTGTCGTCAATGATCAGATCAACACCCGTCATGGTCTCCAGGGTACGGATATTTCTACCCTCACGACCAATGATCCTTCCCTTCATTTCATCACTCGGGAGCTGTACAACAGAAATCGTTGTCTCGGAGACATGGTCTGCAGCACATCTCTGAATTGCGGAAACAACATATTCCTTTGCTTTCTTGTCAGCTTCCTCTTTGGCCTGACTCTCCATTTCTTTGATCATCACGGCCGTTTCATGCTTCACATCGTCTTCAACAATTTTCAATAAGTAGTCTTTTGCCTGTTCAGAGGTCAATCCGGAAATTCTTTCCAGTTCCTGTAAACGCTGTTCGTTCAGCTTGGAAACTTCTTCCTTCATCTTATTGATGTTTTCTTCTTTCGCCGCCAAACTCTGCTCACGTCTCTCAATTGCATCTGCCTTCTTGTCAATGTTGGATTCCTTTTGCTGTACTCTGCGTTCATCCCGCTGTACCTCAGATCTCCGTTCCTTGATCTCCTTGTCCAATTCATTCTTGGTGCGAATGGACTCTTCCTTGATCTCAAGCAAGGATTCTCTCTTCTTGGTCTCTGCGGTCTTGAGTGCTTCGTCAATGATCTCTCTCGCCTTCGTCTCCGCATTTCCAATGGTATTGTCAGCGGACTTCTGTAAGTAAGACGTAGTGACCTTATTTGTGATCACAGCAGTGACAAGGATGCAAACAAATGCAACTACAAGTGTAATAACTACTTGTGGCATTACAGGAGCACCTCCTTATGAAATTTTCATTGTACATTTTGCCTGTAAAACAGGGTTTCTCAATCATTCAAACAAGCAATTTGCAACATTTAAATTTTAAACTGAAATTTCTGTGATGTCAAGTAAAAGATATTATCCTTTGTATATCTTCCACCCGAAATCCCTTTCTCATCAGAAATGCCGCCTGTTTCTGCCGCTCCGCGAAATCCGCTTTCTCCGGATCAAAATGCCGTTTTTCTAAAAGTTTCTGCATCATCTGCACTTCGTCCTGTGCACCGCCTTGTTCTTCCCAGGTCTGCCACGCATCGCAGATCGTCCCCCGCGCGATTCCCTTTCCCGCCAGATCCTGCTCGATCCGCCTGCGGCTTCTGTTGTCCTCATGAATGGCAATATACTGCACCGCATAGCGAAGGTCATCTGTATAGTGAAAGGACTCCACATACTGCAGCGCAGTCTCTACGATCTGCGGCGGGTACCAACCCTGATTCAGCTTATCCCTGAGCTGCGCCACCGTATATTCCTTTTTCTGCAGCAAATGCATCGCCCGCATTTTCGCCCGCTTGGGCAGCACTTCTTCCATGATCAGCTCATAGATATCCTGAGGCAATTCGCTCTCTTCCCTGATCTGGTGCTGTCTGAGCTCACCTTTGTACAGAACAAAGGCAAACTCTCCATCCAGATACACCTTACTCCGGGTTTTATCCAATTCCTCGATCCGCGTTACCTGCATCAGTCTTCAGCCTTCGCTTTTGCTGCCTTTGCGGAATCCGCTTTCTCCTGTCCCGCCTCAGCGGATGCTTCTCCCGCATCCAGCCCAAAATGAGCCCTTACCTTGGCTGCAACCTCCGCGCAGACATCCGGATTATCTTTCAGATACTGCTTTGCGTTCTCACGCCCCTGACCGATCTTATTGCCGTTATATGCATACCACGCACCGGACTTCACGATCACGTCGATAGATGCCGCAAGATCCAGGATATCTCCCACCATGGAGATACCTTCTCCGAACATGATATCAAACTCCGCCTCCTTAAAGGGCGGTGCAATCTTATTCTTCACAACTTTCACGCGAGTACGGTTACCGATCACCTCGCCGCCCTGCTTCAAGGACTCGATACGGCGCACGTCCAGACGCACGGAGGAATAGAATTTCAACGCCCGTCCACCGGTGGTCGTCTCCGGATTTCCGAACATGATACCGATCTTCTCACGCAGCTGATTGATAAACACCACCGTACAATTCGACTTACTGCTGACAGCAGTGAGCTTACGCAGCGCCTGTGACATCAGTCTCGCCTGCAGACCCACATGACTGTCTCCCATGTCTCCGTCGATCTCCGCCTTAGGTACCAGCGCAGCCACGGAGTCCACTACCACAATATCGATCGCGCCGGAACGGACCATAGTCTCGGCGATCTCCATAGCCTGCTCTCCGTTATCCGGCTGGGAAATATACAGATTGTCAATATCCACGCCGATATTCTTCGCATAAACAGGATCCAGCGCATGCTCTGCATCGATAAATCCCGCAATGCCGCCTCTCTTCTGTACCTCTGCGATCATATGCAGCGTAACGGTCGTCTTACCGCTGGACTCGGGACCGTAAATCTCCACGATTCTTCCCTTGGGAATACCGCCCAGTCCCAACGCAATATCGAGGCTTAAGGATCCTGTCGGAATGGTCTCCACGTTCATCTGTGCCGACGGATCGCCCAGCTTCATCACTGTGCCTTTCCCGTACTGTTTCTCAAGCTGGCTGATCGCCGCGTCCAATGCTTTTAACTTTTCTTCTTTTTCCATCTTGGATTCTCCTTTTCAAAGGAACAAATGTTCTCATCTGTTATCTAGGATAAAACATCTGTTCGATTTTGTCAACTAAATTTGCAAAAAATTGCTGTTTTTTCGCTTCCCTATGAAACAAATTTATCCTATTACATAGTTTGTCCATTAAAACTCCCTCAAAGGCATCCCCTCCGTCTCTTTTCTTTTTTGCGCTGAAACTTATGGCGAAATGCCGGAATACAGAAATGAAAGCTATCTGTATGATAATAGAAGTATCAGACATTCTGAATTTACCACACTTTTTTCAAAAACACAAGTTTAAAATTTTTATTTCATAAAAAGCACAATGGGTTCCGGCCTAAGCCGGCCGGTCCCCATCTTTTCATCATCTTAAGATCGCACTGCTCTTTAGTTTTTCCCGAATGCGGTTTTCCCGATATACTCTAACAGACATCTGCGCAGGAGCGCCAATGCCGCTGCGGTAGCGCTCTCCCGGATCTTTGAGCGGTTTCCGCTGAAATGATATTCTTCCACCGTGACCGTGCCCTTCACATTGCAGCCGATATATACCAGGCCCACCGGCTTCTCCTTTGTGCCGCCGTCCGGTCCCGCAAGCCCCGTGACGGACACTGCCGTATCACATTTGCTGGTGAACACGGCTCCCTTCACCATTTCCTCCGCGGTCTTGGCGCTGACCGCCCCGTATTTCTGCAGGGTCGATTTTTTCACCCCTAACAGCTTCCGCTTCGCCTTGTTGGAATAGGTCACGGTGCAGGACTTAAACACATCGGAACACCCGGGTACATTCACCAGTCTCGCGGCAAGCATGCCGCCGGTGCAGGACTCCGCACAGGTTAAAGTCATCCCGTTGGCCGCCAGCATGCCGATCACGGCTTTTTCCAATGTCACGTCTTCTTCCGTGGTGTACAGTTCCGTCTCAAAGCGCGACTTCAGCTCCTTCACCAGAGGCTTCGTCAGCTTCTTTGCCTCCTTCGCGTCCACGCCGGAAGCCGTCACCCGCAGATGCACTTCTCCGGTCTTTGCATAAGTCGCGATGGTGGGATTGGTCTGGGCATCGATCAGATCTTTGATCTTTGTTTCCACGGCACTCTCACTCACGCCGCAGAGTTTCACCGTCTGGGAATAAAGCGCACCGTCCGTCAGCTGCTCCAGATACGGTCTTACGCCGGACTCAAACAGAGGGATCAGCTCATTCGGCGGTCCGGGCAGCAAGATGATCCGGCAGTTCTTCGTCTCCAGGATCATACCCGGTGCGGTTCCGTTCGGGTTGTCCAACACTAACGCCCCCTCCGGCAGCATGGCCTGCTTCCAGTTGTTTTCCGTGGGCGTCATGTTTTTCTTTGCAAAATAATCCTCAATGTGCTTTTTCCACATCGGGTTACTGATCAGTTTCTTATGGCAGAACTTTGCCACGGTCTCCTTCGTCAGATCATCTTCGGTGGGTCCTAGCCCGCCTGACAAAATGATGATGTCCGAACGCCCTACCGCTGTTTTTAACACCTGCGTCAGCCGCTCCTCGTTATCTCCGACCACCGTCTGAAAATAACAGGAAAGCCCCAGCCCGGCGCACTTTTCCGACAGATATGCCGCGTTGGTATTAACAATGTTTCCGAGCAAAATTTCCGTTCCCACACTGATCAGTTCAACTATCATATCGCACCATCCTTCATCACATCTTTATTTTTTACCAGATAATCCACCAGAGAAATGATCGTCAATGCCAGCGCGATCCACATGATCCCATTGGTCAGGATTCCGAACCAATTTCCCCAGAAGGGCAGATCCACCACGATCATCATGCCGATCATGACCATCTGGAATGTGGTCTTAAGCTTTCCCCAGTAGCTTGCCGCGATCACAACCCCGTTATCCGAGGCGATCAGCCGAAATCCGCTGATGATGAATTCCCGGCTGATGATGATGATCACGATCCAGGAAGGGATCCGCTCCATCTCCACCAAAACGATCATGGCGGCACAGACCAGCAGTTTATCCGCCAAAGGGTCCATAAATTTACCGAAATTCGTCACAAGATTATATTTTCTTGCAATCTTCCCGTCCAGCATGTCTGTCAGGCTGGCCGCCACAAAAATTGCCAGTGCAATCCATTCCGCGCCGCTTCCCAGTCCGCCAAACAATGCTTCATACCAGCCCCACTTCTGATAACTGCCAAGCAGCATCACCACAAACGGCAGGATCAGGATCACCCGAAAAACCGTCAGTTTGTTGGGCAGGTTCATTCCCTGCTTCCCAGCCTCGCTCTTCTTGGTCTCACTCATGAAACAATTCTCCTATCAAGTCATATTCATTGGAATCCGTCACGATCACCCTCACAAAATCCCCGGTCATCAAGTTTGCGGACGTATTCAGGAACAGGTATCCGTCCACATTCGGTGCATCCCCATAAGTCCGCGCCACATAAGTATCCTCGTCCGCCACCTTGCCCTCGATCATCACAGTGAGCACCTGTCCGATTCTGTCCTGTGCTTTTTCGAAAGCGATCGCCTGCTGCAGCTCCATCAGTTCATCCCGGCGAAACTCTTTGACCTCCTGGGGAATCTGATCTTCCATCTCGGCCGCCACCGTGTCCTCCTCCTGAGAATAGGGGAAAACACCCAATCTGTCAAATTCCATCTCATTCACAAAGCGGTACAGCTCCTCAAAATCTTCCTGGGTCTCCCCCGGAAAACCGCTGATCAGCGTGGTTCGCAGACAGATATCCGGAATCCGCTCTCGCAGCTTCGCAATCCATGCTCTGAATTCCGCCTGTGTAGTGCGCCGCCCCATCCGCGCGAGTACCGCATCCGATGCATGTTGGATGGGAATGTCCAGATAATGACACACCTTGGGTTCTGTAGCAATGGTCTCGATCAGCTCCTCCGTGATCTCCTCCGGATAACAGTATAAAATTCGGATCCAATAGATTCCAGGCACCTTGGCCAGCTCATGCAGAAGCTTCGGCAAACGCTTCTCACCGTACAGATCCACGCCGTACAGCGTCGTCTCCTGCGCCACCAGGATCAGCTCTTTCACTCCGTTTTCCGCCAGCTGTCCGGCCTCCGCGATCAGGCTTTCCATGGGCACACTGCGATAATTGCCCCGCACCTTCGGAATGATGCAGTAGGTACAGCGCTTGTTGCACCCCTCCGCAATCTTCAGATAGGCGTAATGCCCGCCGGTGGTCACCACACGCTTTTTGCCCGTTACCGGTGCCGTATCCAGACTCTTGTAATGGTTGGCTGACTGTCCCGCCAGCACTTCCTCCACTGCATCCACGATCTCATCGATGGCCATGGTGCCCAGAATCGCATCCACCTCCGGAATCTCTTTCTGGATCTCTTCTCTATAGCGCTGTGCCAGGCATCCGCAGGCGATCAGAGCCTTGATCTGCCCCGCTTTCCGCAGTTCTCCCATCTCTAAGAGCGTATTGATGCTCTCTTCCTTTGCATCACCGATAAAGCAGCAGGTATTGACAACGATCACGTCCGCTTCCGTCTCTTCATCCGTAAAACTGTAACCCTTCTGCGATAACATTCCCAGCATCATCTCGGAATCCACCAGATTTTTGTCGCAACCCAGGGACACAAACATAATCTTCATAAAATCTTCCTTTTATGCTTCGCAACTTCCTGTAACGAAATGATAGCCGGCTCACGAAAGACCCAACCTCTTCCCGCCGGCTACCGCATGCAAGCTTTTATACTTCCTCGTCGTCTCCGAGGATCTTGATCTTGCCCTGATTCAACTCCTCAATTGCCAAGGACAAAGGCTTTTCATTTTTGCCATCCACCAAAGGCTCCTCGCCCCCGATGATCTGCCTTGCACGCTTGGACGTTGCCATAACGATGGAATAACGACTGTTGACTACCGGTGCCTCACCGGGCTCAACCTCACTGTTTACGACCTTCATCAGATCGGAATAAGACGGATGTAACATGAATTTATTCTCCTTTCACAAACCCTTTTAATTCTTTCTGGATCTCCTCAATGAACGCCTTTGTCCGCACCGGCTCCCTGCGCGCCGCCTGCACGATCCCGTGCAGCTCCTTCACGCATGCCTGCAGGTCATCATTGATCACAATATAATCATAGGCATCCATGCCTTCTGATTCTTCACTTGCCCTGGAAAGACGTTTTGCGATGACCTCCTCGGTCTCCGTCCCCCGGTTTTTCAGTCGCCGCTCCAGCTCCGCGGCCGTCGGCGGTGTCACGAACAAAAGCAGACTCTCCGGAAACAGCTTCTTGATCTGCAAAGCGCCCTGGATCTCGATCTCCAGCAGCACATTCCTGCCTGCCGCCATCTGCTCCTCCACATATGCCTTGGGCGTTCCGTAATAATTGCCGCAGTATTCCGCGTGCTCGATCAGTCCACCCTTCGCCACCGTATCTTCAAAATGCGCCCTGTCCGTAAAGAAATAATGGACGCCGTCCTGCTCGCCTTCTCTGGGCGCTCTGGTGGTCATGGACACCGAAAGCGCGTATTCATCCCGATAGGTATTCAAAAGTTCTTTGACCAAAGTTCCCTTGCCGGCTCCGGAAAATCCGGACAAAACGATCAAAATCCCTTTTTCTTTTTCTGTATCATTCCTTTTCATCCGGCTCCGAATCCTCTCTGTCTGCGATCATTCCCGGATCCTGTCCGGGCATCAGCGCTCTGCCTGCGATCGTTTCCGGCAAAAGCGCCGACAGCACGACCTGACCGCTCTCCATCACAAGCACGGATTTTGTCCGCCGCCCCTGCGTGGCATCGATGGCCGTTCCGTCCTCCTTCGCCCGCTGCACCAGCCGTTTGATCGGCGCAGACTCCGGACTGACGATCGCTATGATCTTCTCCGTATTAACAATATTGCCAAAACCAATATGAACTAACATAATTTCTTACTCGATATTCTGAATCTGCTCACGCACTTTCTCAATCTCTGTCTTGAGCTCGATCGCGCAGTTGGAAATCTCCAGATCGTTGGACTTGGACAGGGTGGTATTTGCCTCTCTGTTCATCTCCTGTGCAATGAAATCCAGCTTTCTTCCGATACTGCCGCCTGCGATCAGCGTATTCTTTGTAGTCTCGATATGACTGCGCAGCCGCACCAGTTCCTCGTCCACACAGACCTTGTCCGCAAAAATGGTGACTTCCGTCAAGAGTCTTGCCTCATCCACGGTATTGTCGCCGAGAAGCTCCTGCACCTTCTCCTGCAGTTTCTGTCTGTACTCCGCCACAATCTTCGGAGAACGCTCGGTGATAAAATCAACCATCTTGAGCATACCGTCCAGTTTTCCGATCAGATCATCCCGCAGATGCTCGCCCTCGGTGATCCGCGTCTGCACAAACATCTCCGCGGCTCCCCGCAAAACCTTTTCCAACTCCTTCCAAAGCTCCTCCTCATCCACGGTCTGCTCCTCCATGGTGAAGACCTCCGGATACTTGGAGAGCGTGGACACCCTGATATCATCATCCAGCTGAAAATCCTTGGCCATCTGACGCAGATAGTCGAGATACTCCTGTGCCACTTCCTTATTGTAGCGCACCGTGGTATTGCTCTCGGAAAAATCCTCATACGTAATAAAAATATCAACCTTTCCTCTGGAGATATAATTCTTTAACTCCGTGCGGATCGCTGCCTCAAAAATATTTAATTTTTTGGGCATCTTGATGTTGACATCAAGATAACGGTGGTTGACTGATTTCATCTCCACCGTAATCTTCCTGTTGTTTTCGGAGATTTCACATCTGCCGAAACCGGTCATACTTTTTATCATTTGCAGTCCCCCACCCGGCGCTTCTCTGCCACCGATTCTTCCCACTCAGACTCAAACGCTTCGCATCTGAGTCAGACTCGAAAATTGCTTCGCAATTTTCTCGTTGAAATGATGCTTCGCATCATTTCACATTATATGATATGTTTTCTGACACGTCAAGGGTGGTTTTTCCAAGATGGCAGCCCCGGCGTCACAATCGTCACAATCCCAGCAGGACTCTGGCCACACTGCAGTAGATCAACAGCGACAGGGCATCCACGATAGTGGTGATAAACGGGCTCGCCATCACGGCCGGGTCAAACCCCAGGCGTTTCGCGCCGATGGGGAGCAGGCAGCCCACCAACATCGCCATGAGCACCGCTGCCACCAGGGTAATGCACACTACAAATGCCACCATCATACCGACCTTGTCAAATACCAGCAGCTTCACGAAATTTGCCGCCGCCAGACATATGCCGCACAATACTGCCACCCGGACTTCCTTAAAAATAACCCGCGGCACATCGCGGTATTCGATTTCTCCCAAAGACAGACCGCGGATCACTGTCACGCTGGCCTGTCCGCCGGCGTTACCGCCCGTATCCATCAGCATGGGGATAAAGGCGATCAGCACTGCGCAGGCGCTCAGCGCATCCTCAAAACGGGTGAGGATCGCCCCGGTAAACGTAGCAGACACCATCAAGAGCAGCAGCCACGGAATTCTTTTCTGAAAGGTCTCAAAAATGCCCGTACGCATATACGGCTTGTCACTGGGCACGATTGCGGCCATCTTTTCCATATCCTCTGTGGTCTCCTCTACCATGATATCCATGATATCATCGACCGTGATAATGCCCACCAGACGGTTTTCATTGTCCACCACAGGCATTGTGGTGAAGTCGTACTTCTTAAACTGATTGGCAACCTCCTCCTGGTCCATCAGCGTCCCCAGGGCAATGACGTTCTCATGCATGATGTTTCCGATCTTCTCCTGGGGATCGGACAACAGAAGGTAGCGCAGTGCCACCGTTCCCACCAGTCTTCTCTGGGCATCCAGCACATAGCAGACATTGATGGTCTCACTGTCCAGACCCACCTCCCGGATTCGGGCAATGGCGCCTTCCACCGTGAGATTTTCCTTCAGATCCACATACTCCACCGTCATGATACTTCCGGCGGAATCCTCCGGATAGCGCAGCAGATGATTGATATCCCGCCTGGTCTCCGGGCTCACATTCGCCAGGATCTTTTTCACCACATTGGCAGGCATCTCCTCCAACAGGTCCGTTGCATCATCGGCCATCAGATTATCGATGATGTTTGCCGTCTCACGGTCAGACAAAGCCGCGATGACGGTCTGCTGATTCTCCGGCTCCATATAGGAAAACACATCGGCCGCCAGATCCTTGGGCAGGATCCGGAACACCCGAAGCAGCTGCTCCTCATTCAATTCCTCCAAAAGTGCCGCCACATCGGCTTCATTCAGCTCCGCAAGAGATTGTCGCAGTTTGGTATACTGTTTTGTGTCCAATAATTCCAGTACTTCTTCCAATGTCAGATCCTGTTCCATCCTGCACCATCCTTTCTGCCTATCCCTTTTCTACATAAAAAAGCTCCTGCTTTTTCTCAATCCTCGCCTTTCCCAGCGTTGCCTCCGTGATCTCCCTGCGCATGGTTTCCTCTTCCTCCACAGGGATCACGATCCGCAGCACCACCAGATCCGTATAATCACTGTTCAAAGGCTCAATCCCTTTCTGCCCCAGCAGATACAGGATCTTGCCGATTCCGGTGTAATCCGTGCCGATCTCCAGCTCACACCCCAGCCTTCTGGTGCCGATCTTACAGTGTGCCAGCCCTTCTTTCACCGCCTGGGTGTACGCCCGCACCAGACCGCCCGTCCCCAGCAGGACGCCGCCAAAATACCGGGTCACCACTATGCAGACATTGTGGATCTCCTCGCCCAGCAGGACTTCCAGCATAGGCCGCCCTGCCGTCCCCGACGGCTCCCCATCGTCGCTGCAGCGCGTCAGCTCTCCCCTGTCGCCGATGACAAATGCGGAACAATTATGCCTGGCATCCCAATATTTCTTTTTGATACTCTCGATAAAGCGGATGGCCTCTTCCTCCGACTCACACTTCGCCACCGTAGCAATGAAGCGCGACTTTTTCTCAACGATCTCGCCCTCTCCGCCTTCCAGCAATACCCTGTACGCGCCCATCGGAAACTCCTTTTTTCACAATTCTAGCCATTATTTTATTTTAGCATATTTTCAGAAAAATGTGAAACAATTCTTAATACTGAAAAGAAAACCTTTATTTACCATTTATTTTTTGATATACTATAGTTATCTATGGAAATAAAGAGGGCTTGTTTATGAATTACGGAAAAAAAGGAATTCGCGATAAAGAACGCCAGCTCAACGCAAAGGGCGGCAAATGGGGCAGGAAACTTCTCTTGACCTGCATCGAGCTGGTACTTGTGGGAATACTCGGCATCGGCATCTGCGGCGTGGCCGGCGGCATCGGTGCGTTCCACGGTATCCTGGAGGATACGCCCAGCATCCGGATCAGCGATGTGGTGGCGCCCGGTCAGGCGACCATCGTATATGATAAGGAAGGAAATGAAATTGACCAGTATGTCAGCATGAATTCCAACCGAATTTATGTGACCATCGATCAGGTACCCAAACATCTGGGACAAGCATTCGTTGCCATCGAGGATGAGCGTTTTTACCAGCATAACGGCATCGACATGATCGGTATTGTGCGTGCCGGCTATCAGTTCGTCAAGACCAGAGGCAAGGAAAAGCAGGGCGCCAGTACCATCACCCAGCAGCTCCTGAAAAACACTGTCTTCACCACATGGACCGAGGAGGACAGCGATATCGAACGCATCAAGCGTAAGATCCAGGAACAGTATCTGGCCCTGGAAGTGACCAAGAATACGGAAAAAGATGACGTGCTGCTGCGCTACATGAATGCCATCAACCTGGGACAGAATACCCTGGGCGTGGAGGCTGCTTCCCTGCGCTATTTCGGAAAGTCCTGTTCGTTCCTCAATCTTTCTGAATGCGCCGTGATCGCCAGCATCACCCAGAACCCTTCGGCCTACAATCCCCTGCGTCATCCGGAAAAGAATAAGGAGCGTCGGGAAACCTGTCTGAATAAAATGCTGGATTTGGGCTTTATCACCCAAGATGAATACAACGTGGCAATGGCTGACACCGACGCGGTATATGACCGCATCAGCATGCATGACATCAATTATAAGGTGGATGACACCACCTCCGGCTCCTACTTCTCAGATGCCCTGTATGATCAGGTGATGGCCGACCTGATCGCGGCGGGCTACCCTGCCGTCACAGCGGAATATATGATGTCCGCCGGGGGCCTGCGCATTGATTCCACCCTGGATCCCAAGATCCAGGCAATCGCCAATGAAGAATTTGAAAATGAAGAGAACTACAATAAAAACGTGCACTGGTATCTGAGCTACGCGTTGACCATCACGGATCCGGACGGTCAGAAGCACAATTACAGCAAGGAAAATATGATGTCCTGGTTCAAGGAAAACAAGGACCGGAATTTCAATCTGATCTTTGCCGACCAGGAAAAAGCCTATGAGGCGATCGACACTTACCGGTTTGCCATGATGGAAACATTGGGCATGAGCACCGACTCCACCAACTATGAGGAAACCATCTCCATGACGCCTCAGCCTCAGGCTGCCATCGTCATTGAAGATCAGACCTCCGGTTATGTGGTGGCTATGGTAGGCGGACGCGGTACAAAGGAAGGCCGCCGGACCTTGAACAGAGCGACCTCCGCCGGCAGTTCCCCGGGGTCCACCTTCAAGGTATTGGCCGCCTTTGCACCGGCACTGGACGCCAACGGGCAGACGCTTGCCACCGTTTACAACGATGCACCTTTCAACTACGACAACGGCACCCCGGTAAGCAACTGGTATGACGCCAACACCAAAGGCTATAAGGGCATCTGTTCCATCCGTTACGCGATCGAGCAGTCCCTGAATATCATTTCCGTAAAGACCTTTACCGTAGTAACACCGGAACTCGGATATCAGTATCTGCTGAACTTCGGCTTCACCACCCTGACGGACGGCGTGTGGATCAACGGCCAGAAATACTCGGATGTCCAACAGCCTACGGCCATCGGCGGCATTACCTATGGCGTCAGCCCCTATGAGTTGAACGCCGCATATGCATCCATTGCAAACCTGGGCTATTACATGACCCCCAAGCTTTACACCCGTGTCACCGATGCGGACGGCAATGTGATCCTGGACAATACCATTCCCAAGAGCCGCCAGGTGATCAAAGAAACGACCGCTTTCCTGCTGACAGATGCCATGCGGGATGTGGTGACCAAGGGAACCGGTGCAAGATGTAATTTCAACTCCAAGATGGCGATTGCCGGCAAGACCGGCACTTCCCAGAAGACACAGGATGTCTGGTTTGCAGGCTTTACACCGTACTATACTGCAACGGTCTGGGCAGGCTACGACAATAATGTAAACATGAATACCAGTTCCAATGAGAGCGTCAACGAATCCAACACAGCCAAGCGCCTGTGGAAAGCCATCATGAAACGGGTTCATGAGGACCTCCCCAACATCAATGAATTCCCCATTCCCGAAGGGTTGGTGGAAATGGAGATCTGCTCCAAGTCAGGCAAACTGCCCACCCGCCTCTGCGAGGAAGCCGGCTGTGTGAAAACCGAATATTTTGCGGAAGGCACTGAACCCACCGAACCCTGTGACATACACTTTGAAGGCCGCATATGTGCGTACTCCGGTCTGATCGCATCAGACCAATGTCCTTTCGCTTATCACGGTATTGCCATGCTGACTCTGCCCGAGAATCCGGCATTGTTGGCGGGTTCTACCACCATTATCGAAAATGAGGACGGTACTACCACCGTAATCTCACCGCACACGACAAACTATTGTCCTCACGATGCGATGTTCTTCATGAATCCGGACTATGAGACCATTCTGAACGAACAGATGTGGGAGATGAACCAGCGCGGCGGCATACCGGACGATGTATATGTTGATGACGACGATGATGATGACGATGATTGATCGTATTGTACCACGACAAAAATAGAGGAGGGATCTTATGCATAACACACCCGTTGCTTTGATCACAGGCGCATCCCGCGGGATCGGCGCCGCAATCGCTTTGGAATTTGCCGCAAACGGCTATGACCTGATCCTGACCTGCAATAAATCAATGGATCTGCTGCAGGCATTGTGCGAAGGGATCACAGAGAAATATCTGGTGAAATGTACTCCTGTCCAGGCGGACATGAGCAATGAATCAGATGTGAACAGACTGTTTGAAGAGATCAGCCAGCTGGATGTCCTGGTCAACAATGCGGGGATTTCCTATATCGGTCTTCTCTCCGGCATGACCTGGGACGCCTGGCAGAACGTGATAAATACCAATTTGAGCAGCTGCTTTCTGACCTGTCGCGCAGCCATCCCTCTGATGCTGCAGGACCACGCAGGACGTATCATCAACATTTCCTCCGTATGGGGAAACGTGGGCGCCTCCATGGAAACGGCGTACTCCGCCTCCAAGGGCGGCATGAATGCTCTGACCAAGGCGCTTGCCAAAGAACTTGCCCCCAGCGGCATCCAGGTAAATGCCATCGCCTGCGGCGTCATTGACACCACCATGAACGCCTGCTTCACGGAGGAGGAACGCGCCGCGCTACAGGAAGAAATTCCCGCCGACCGCTTCGGCAAACCCGAAGAAGTGGCGCAGCTGGCTCTCCACCTGGCACAGGCACCTGATTACCTGACCGGACAGATCATCACATTAGACGGCGGCTGGATTTGATCCAGCCGTCTTTCTTTCTACGCCAAACGCCCTAGGAGAGCATATCCTCCTCCAGCCTGTCGAGCACCCGGTCCATCTGCCTGTCTGAAACCTTTTCTTTCAAAATTTTTTCCGCCTGCCTGTCTGAATGTGCCGCCTTGAATTCTAGGATCAGTTTCTCCATCTCCGACTCCGTGGTCTGATTCAGTTCCTCGTATCCATCTGTCTTTTCCGCGGAAGGCAGCAGATTCGCCGAAAGCGGCGGCGCCGCTCCCAATCCCGCCGGCACATTTGTGGAATAAAAACCTTCTATGGGCATTCCGTTTGTATCCATAACATTCTCCTTTCCCGGTCATACACCTTTGCGTTGATCTTACAATCACAGTTTTCCTGCTTTTGCAAAAAATATTCCTAATGTCTTCCAAAAACTGGAAATACAAAGCAAATTAGTGTATACTTATTCTATTGGATTTTATGAAAAAAGCTGCCCGGAAAGGCAGCACAGGAAAGGAGTTCCCTTTATGTCAAAAGAAATGTCACAGGAAAAGAATGAACCCAATCCCCTTACCCCCAAGAAGGTATCTGACTCCACCACGGAGCAATTCCATATGGTCATGCATGAACACATCAACGGCATCAACCGTCTCTTCGGCGGACAGCTCTTAGCATGGATCGACGAGACCGCCGGCATCGCAGCCAAGCGCCATTGCGGCAGGGACGCTACCACCGTCGCGGTGGACAACCTGCACTTCAAATCCGGTGCTTATCTGAATGATCTGGTCGTTCTGGTAGGCAAGGTGACCTATGTGGGCAACACCTCCCTGGAGGTGCGTGTAGACTCTTATATTGAGAAAAATGACGGCTCCCGCCACCCCATCAACCGGGCCTATTTCGTCATGGTCTGCATGGGCGACGACGACAGACCCACCAAGGTTCCGCCTCTGATCACGGAAAACGACGGCGAACAGATGGAGTGGGAGAACGCGAAGAAACGCAGAGAACTGCGCATGATGCGACATAAGGAGGGGTATTAA
Organism: Lachnospiraceae bacterium UBA3821; assembly: GCA_002368865.1. GTDB lineage: Bacteria > Bacillota > Clostridia > Lachnospirales > Lachnospiraceae > Acetatifactor. The sequence goes on from DFDT01000080.1 coordinate 48,462, forward strand.
GTCATCTCAAACTTAAAATCTTTTCCCGGCAGGATCGCATTCAGGACGATTCCCATGATCGCTCCCACTGCCAATCCCGACAGGCTGATATTCAGACTGCCCAGCTGAAACGCCAGCGCTCCTGCCGCGCTGTACTTAATTCCGATGGAAAGCACCAGGATCAGCGCCGCAATGATCACGTTGCGGGACTTGGTGAAATCCACCTGGGTCTCCACGATATTCCGCACACCCACCGCAGAGATCATACCGTAAAGCACCAGCGACACACCGCCGCAGGTTGCCGTCGGCATACACCCGATCACTGCCGCCACCTTGGGTGAAAACGCGAACAAAATTGCAAATCCCGCTGCGATCCGGATCACCACCGGATCATATACCTTAGTCAGAGAAAGCACGCCTGTATTTTCTCCGTACGTTGTGTTAGCCGGCGCGCCGAACAGGGAAGCAAGGATCGTCGCAATACCGTCGCCGGTCAGCGTACGATGCAGTCCCGGACTGGCAATAAAGTTTTTTCCCACCGTCATGGAGATTGCTGAAATATCTCCGATATGCTCCACCATCGTGGCCAACGCGATCGGCATGATCGTGATCACCGCCGTGATCAGCATAGAGCTGTCTCCGCTCCCCAGCACCGAAAATGCTGTCTCATTCCAATGGATCGGCAGTCCAAACCATTGTGCCTCCCGCACAGCCGTAAAATCCACCCGTCCCAGCACAGCCGCAAATAAATAGGACCCTATCACGCCAATGATAATGGGGACGATCCGCACCATCCCTTTGCCCCAGATATTGCACACGATCACCAGCACGATTGCCACCAGCGCTACCAGCCAATCGGCAGAGCAGTTATCAATCGCAGACTGGGAAAGAGTCAATCCGATGGCAATGATGATCGGTCCGGTCACAATGGGCGGGAAAAACCGCATCACCTTCTCCACGCCAAACGCCTTGATCAACGCCGCCAAAACCAGATACAGCAAGCCTGAACAGGCCACGCCGAAGCATGCGTAAGGCAGCATCGCTTTGTTTGCCGCGCCGTCTATCATGGGCGCCACCGCCGCATATCCACCCAGATACGCAAACGAAGATCCCAGAAATGCCGGTACCCTCCCCTTTGTGATCAGATGGAACAACAGCGTCCCCAAACCTGCAAACAAAAGCGTCGTGGACACATCCAGTCCGGTCAGCATCGGCACCAGGATCGTGGCCCCAAACATGGCGAACATGTGCTGCAGTCCAAGCAGCAGCATTTTCGGTGTTCCTAACGTCCTGGCGTCATAAATTCCGGCGTCGCCCAGCGCAGATGTTCCGGTTTTTACCTCAGTACTTTGTGTTGTTTTTTTCTTCTTGCTCACGTATCGTTCCTCCTACTCCAATCTTTATCTTCTCAACGCCAGCAGCCAGGCCATGATATGCACCGCCTGCTGGAATTTTCCCGCCGCGATCAGTTCCTCGATCTCCGAAGCTGTCAGCCGCTTCACATTCAGAAATTCCGTGTCGTCCAGCTCCTGTCCTCCGATCCTGCGGCAATTTCTGGCCACGAAAATATGCCCGTAATTATCCGCGATCGTCGCATTGGACGGCACCGTGATCAGATGCTTCCATTCATCGGAGACATATCCGGTCTCCTCTTTCAGTTCCCGCTTCGCTGCCAGAAGTGCCTCTTCCGCCACCGCGGGATCCTTTCTGCCGCCGTATTCCTTCCCGTCCCTGCGCTCAATGCCGCCTGCCGGGAATTCCGTGGTCACCTCCCGGATGCCCTGCCTGTACTGCCGGACACAGAGATAGCTTCCCTCCTCATCCGACGCCACGATCACCACATAGTCTCTGCGGCTGTAGCTGTAATACGGTTCAAATTCGCTCCCGTCCGGGAACCGAAAGGCGGAACGCCTGAAATCAATCCACTCGTCCTGCACAATATGTTCCGTGCGGATTTCTTCCCACGCGAGATTTTCTTCCCCTGCAAGTTTCTCTTCCATTTATTTTTCCTGCCTGACCTGTTTTTTTCTCTTCTTGTCCTGATACATATTTTCATCCGAAAGCTTCAGATAAGCGGCAAGATCACCGTCTCTCGAATCCATGATACTGTATCCCAGCGACACGCTGAGGCTTTGCCCCTTCACCTGGTATGTCGATGCATTCTCCCGGATTCCGTTCAAAATACTCCGGATCTCCCTCCGTATGCAGGTGATGCCAGGTCTGGGAGGAAAACACATAGCGTCCCAGCGCATCTTTCAAATAAATATTTGCGGGAAGTGCCTTGAGCATTCTCGCAAATTCAGAAAAAGATACCGAACTGATACTCTTCTCCACATTGAGCACACTGTTATGGTCTGTAAGTATCAGTATCGGTATGCTGAATACATAATTATTGCCATAATTGACATGATCGATCACTTTCTCGATCCCCGGTATTTTCGACGGCGCATCGATCAGGATGACCGTGGATCAGCAATATCTTCTTCACGTAAATCCCCCATCCCCCGCTATTATACCACCACTCCTTCTATGCAGGCAAGGGATTTTAACCTTCTTCTGTCCTCAATCCCGGAGTACGCCTGAACGCTCCAGTGCAAACAGGATCGCCGGGATCAGGATCAAATGTAAGATAATTCCGGGCACCGCATTAATGAACGCGCCAGCCAGAAACATCTGCATGGTAAACGGATTACCCTGTATGCCGTAAACAATGATGCTGGCAATTCCCCAGACAACTCGTCCGCACAACATGGCCGCGATCAGTGTGATATAGATTGCTGCCAGATTTTTCTTATGAAACAATTTATAGATCGCACCGGCTGCCGCACCGTAAGTGGCCAGTTCAAACGCCATGCATACTGCCGTCGGAAACATCACCGGCATATGAAACAGTGCGGAACGGAGTAACGGCGTGAGGAATCCCACAATCAATCCATAGGGCCAGCCGCACACAAATCCGCATAACAACACGGGAATGTGCATGGGTGACAGCGCTTTACCGATCTGCGGGATCTGCCCGGTCAGAAACGGCAGCACCAGTCCGACCGCAATAAACATACCTGACAATACAATATTCTGTGTTCTCTTTCTTTTCATCACTTTCTCTCTCTTTCTTTTTGTTCTGTTTTAGGGCAACAAATAAAGACGCAACACTCCCTGCTGGGAATACCGCGCCTTCCTGTCACGATTCTGCCTGCTCTGAAATACTTCATACTTCCGTCATCCTCTGCGCTTCTGCGCAGCCCGTCAGCTTCCTGCCAACGGTAAGATTATACCATAAAAATAAGATACGGTCAAATCATATACTGATTTGACCGATCAATTCCGCGCAGGCATCTATATCGATATTATCGATTGCCTCATATAATTCATTTATAGCTGCCTGTATGGCCTCCGGGAACGAGTACTGCTTCAGCGCTTCCTTTGCAGACTCCATTCCATCCATATCCAGATCCTCACATGCGGTCTCCAGCTCCTGCAGGATGCGCTTCAGTTCTTCCGGTGCGATCCCCGGAAGATCACGTCCATCACTCTCCTCCACGAAATATCCGGACAGTTGATCCAGCAGCTCCCGATAAGCCTCCAGCAGATCCGCAGTCTTGCCATGGATCACATCCAGATCAAGGGCATTTCCTGCCTTTTCCAATTCCTCCGCCATATCGCCAAGAGCAGGCGCACCAATCTGTCTGGAGCTGCTCTTCAACGCATGCACCTTTATGGTATAATCCTTCCAGTCCTCGCTGTCATATGCAGACTTTATCCCCGCATATTTTGCTTCACCGGACCGGTAATACTCCTGTACGATCTTCTGGAACAACGCAGGTGACCCCAGTGATTTTACCGCGTTCTCACAGTCAAGTCCTTCATAAACGATTTCCGCCGCGTTCCCGGCAGCTTCGTCCTTCGGTGCTGCATTTACCGCAGCATCGATCACTGCCTGCGCTTCCTCCCCGGATATCATTTTGCTTTCCGGCAGCCATTGCTTCACCTTTGCCACCAAATCTCTGACATCAATCGGCTTCGCCACAAAATCATCCATACCGGCTTTCAGGAACATATCTTTGACGCCTTCCATCACGTTCGCCGTAACCGCCAGGATCGGCAGCTTCTCTGCAGAGGGGATGGTCTCCCGGATCACCTTTGTCGTCTCTATACCGTCCAGCTCCGGCATCATATGATCCATCAACACAATATCATACGCGTTCTCTTTGATCTTCTCGATCGCTTCTTTGCCGCTCAGAGCGCTGTCGCATTTGGCCTGCAGCGGCTGCAGCAGCCCCTCCGCTATGGTGATATTGATCGCGTTGTCATCCACGATCAGAATTCGGGCATCCGGTGCCACGAAATCGATCACAAAAGCACCGCCTGTTTCCTGCGAAACCTGTTCCAAATCCTTATCGTTCAATATTGCAACCATGGACAATGTAGTTTCCGGACGCCGCATGACATGCAGATTCGGCTGTCTGGGCACAAAATCAGAATCAAAGTTGACCAGAATGATACCCATACATTCCGGATGGCTGTCTAACAGACGGACAACCGTCTCGCCGTAACCCTGTTCCTCAAAGAACAGATAATCTTTTTGACCGGTGGGCTGATATTCCTCCAACGAATGAATGATGCGGGAATCCACACCCAGCTTGTCCATCTCGGCCGTAAACATATCCACCATCCTGTCATTGTCGCACAGACAGAAGGCGTGCTTTTTGTCCGCATCTTCCACCACGATATCTGACTCCGGATCCAGCACCTTCTGCGGAATACTGAAATAAAAGTCTGAACCTTTCCCGTACTCGCTGGTCACGCCGATCGTGCCGCCCATGGCCTCGCAAAGCCTCTGGGAAATGGCAAGCCCCAGGCCGGTTCCCTCCACGGACCGGTTCCGCTTGGAATCCACCTGCTGAAAGCTGACAAAAAGCTTATCCATATCCTCCGGCTTGATGCCGGAACCGGTATCGATCACATGATAGGTCAGCATCACTTCATCCTCTGCGGTCTTCTCACAGAAGATCCGGATATGTACCGTTCCCTCCTGGGTAAATTTGATCGCATTGTTTGCCAGATTGATCAATACCTGGCGGATGCGCATGGCATCCCCCTCCAACACCCGGGGAATATTTGTGTCGCTGGTGACAAACAGCTCCAGCTTCTTATCACCGATCCGGGTCACCAGAACATTGGCCACATCGTTAATCTCAGCCAGGGGTTCATATCTCTCCGGAAAAATCTCCATCTTTCCGGCCTCGATCTTTGAAAAGTCAAGAATATCATTGATAATGTTCAACAAATTCCGTCCGGAATGCTGGATCTGCGTCAGATAATCCAACACGTGGGGCGGTAATTTCTCTCTCATGGCAATCTCCGCCATACCGATCACCGCATTCATGGGCGTTCTGAGTTCGTGGGACATATTTGCCAGAAAGTCCGACTTCATCTTCGCCGCACGTTCCAGCTCCCTGTTCGCCTTCTCCATCACCCGCATCTGAAGGATGGATTCTGTGGTGTCATGGAAAATATAAATTGTCCCCAGGGAGGCGTCCGCCGTTCCCAAAGCGGTTTTCTTTACCTTGAAATAAATCTCCCGCTCCCCGGTCTCACACGTCAATACCTCGATATTGTCAATGTTGGTGGTATGGGAGATCCATGTGTCCAGCTGCCCCTTATCCTTAAAGCTGTCCAGAAGATCAGCCGGAATCGTCTTCTTCAGCAAATCATTCATATGGATCAGATCGTCATATTCATTGTATAGCACAAAGCCGTCACTCATCTCATTCGCAAAACTGATGAGCGACCAATTCTTAAGCTTCTGATCGGAATAATACTTGATAAAATAAAGAGAAAAGATGCAGCAAAGATTCATCACAAGACATTGGATCCAGAGCGGCCACTGAAAGATATCCGTGGCGATCTCCGTACCGGCGAGCAGGATCTGTACCCCGATGAACGCAATAAACTTTCCGCGGAAAATTTTGGTCGTGTGGATAAAACACGCAACCATCACGCCCAGAATGATCAATGTATTGACCAGGAGCAGAACCCGGTAAGCATTCAGACTGAACAGCACCGACGCGGTGCGTGAGCCCTGCGCCAGCCACCATGTTTTGCCTAAAAGGATATGCTTTGCAGGGGATATGATCCTTTTCCCAAACCAATTGCCGGCCATCAGCACAGTCTGGTAGACACAGACCAGCAAAACGGGAAGGCTGTACAATAAATAATGTCTGTGCCTTCCCATCTTGGATAACGTCCACAACACGCCCAAAAAGAGCCATGTATAACAGATATAGTAAATGCTCAGAATTGTTCTCGCGCTTCCGATACTTTTGGTATCCAGCAGAAAAAAGCAGACCACATCAGAGGCTGCAACCAAAAAGGCTGTAACCATATAACCGATATTACGCCGCTTTGCCGTTGCCGCCATCACCAGACAGCCGATTGAAACAAGCGCCAAGATCAAGAAAACAATCCGAAAAATCATTCATTTCCTCCGCCGATCTGCTTTAACAGATCGGCATCATATGTATTCGCAAACAAATCCACAGCAGAAGCCGTCGCAGCCTTGAACTCATTCAGATCCGGGTAGGTAACTTTCATTCCTACTTCCTCAAGCTTCTGAATATAATCCTCTGTCTGATTTTTGATCAGCTCCCTGTCCTTCGCCTGTGCTTTTGCAGCGGCCTCCAGCAGTATCTGCTGATCCGCCTTGGACAATTTATTCCAGATATCCTGCCGTATCACAAACAGCATAACGTCATAGCTGTGATTGGTGATTGCCAGATTGGACTGTACCTCGTACAGCCCGTTATTATAAATAACAGGGATCGGATTCTCCTGCGCGTCAAACTCTCCCTTTGCCAGCGCATCCTTCAGCTTGGTAAACTCCAATACCTTCGGCTCCGCTCCCAAAAGCAGCATGGTCTGCATCACGATCTGGTTCTCCGGCGTACGGATCACCAAACCCTGCATATCCGAAACGGAATTGACCGGTCCCACCTTCTCAGAAGTCGTCACACACCGGAATCCGTTGTCATAATGGCCCAGCACCTTGATATTATTATCCTTCAGATCCTTCTCGGCCTGGACCTCTACGCTACCGTCCACAAATTCCCACGCATCTTCAAATCCGTCGAACAAAAACGGGAATGCGGAAATTCCCACATTGGGGTCATAGCTTGCAAAATTCCCGGCGCTGGATGCGGTGATATCCACTTCACCGTTGGCTACGCCGCTGATCAGTTCGGAATCGGATCCCAACTCTCCGTCCGGATGGATCTCCACGGTGATCCTGCCATTGGTAGCCTTTTCCACTTCTTCCTTAAACAGCTCCGTTGCCACCACTCTCGGATCGGACGCTCCCGTTGAAAATCCGGCTTTCAAAACAAGCGCTTCCCCCGATCCGCCCGAAGCGGAATTACAACCTCCCGCAAATACGCCTATCGCAGCAGCCATGCACAAGACTAACAACTTCTTTGCTTTCATACCCCTCTATCCTCCTCACATTTATGGAATCAGCTAACTCTATTTTATCATTAAAAGTCTGTCTGTTCAACACTTTTCGCCTTTTTCCTGCAAACTGCTCCGTCTTCCTCCCTGAATTTTCAGGATTACCTCCTGCACCAGCTTCCCTACGCTGTTCTCCCCGACCCCCACGATCGTCGTCTCACAATTATTATACGGGATCAGGATCCTTCTCGCGGTGCTGGAGCCCACCGCTGCCGCCATCGTCGGTGTGATCTCCCCCAGCATTGCATCCGCAATACAGATGCCCACAGGTCCCACGATCACATCCGCCTGCCTGCACGCCACCACAACGGCATTCTCTCCGGCAGCGCCCCGGTCAGCTCCCGCCTTCAGCATGTTGGATGCAGCCACTGCATTTGTTCCCACTGCCCATACCGTGACATCGGGTATCTCCTTTTTGATCCCGGCGATCAGCTGCTTTCCCAATCCGCCGCCCTGCGCATCTATCACCAAAACTACCATAGATTCTATTCCTCCCAGAATGCGTAAAAACTGATATCCAGATCCACATTCCCCTTGATTCCGTTCACTCTTCCTTTGTCCGAATACTGCCAGATACCGTATGCATAGGGATAATACATGTCGTCGTTATAATAAGCAAACCATTTTTCGTACGGCTCCAACGTCTCAATATCCAGCATCAGCGCGCCCATCTCCATGTTGTAATAGACAATGGGCTTATATCCTGCCTGCTCTACGATCTGACAAAACAGCAATGTCAGATTCGTACGCTCCTCCACAGAGAGCTGATTCATGCGTCCCGTGGAATCCAGCGTTTTCTCCACATCAAACACCACCGGACATTTGATATCGAGATCCTCCAGCTTTGAGATGACAAGCTCCGCTTCCTCTCTGATCTCGTCCTCATTGATCGCCTGGGAATAGATATAGGCTCCCGCGTGGATCCCCGCTGCGACCGCCCCTTTCATATTATCCTCAAACGTGGTATCTTCCACCATTTTGCCTGTGCCGTACCCTCTGTATGCCACCCGCATGAAAGCAAATTCCACCCCGTCCTCTGCCACAGCCTTCCAGTCGATCTTTCCCTGAAATTTCGACACATCGATTCCCTTATGGGAAATGACTTCCTCGCCATTCCTATACTGGTACTCACCGCTCTCCAGAATGTTTAGATTTGCCACATCATACTCATTCATTTTCAGTTCTTTGTTGATGGGCACAAAATGAAACTTTCCGCTGCTCACCACCACAAGTTCATCCGGATAAAAAGGTCTGAGCACCTCCACCATGCTCTGATCCCCCGTTTCCAATCCAGACCGGATCCCGCCAAGGACATCCTCCCTCGCCTCTGCTGCCGCCTGCTCTTTCTCCGCCTGCAGTGCGGCAATCTCTGCGGCTTTCTCCTGCTGGATATCCTTCACTGCCTCATCCCTGGCTTCCTGAAGCTTGGCGTTCAGCTCCGCCTGGGTCAGCGTCACCTCCTGATCCTCGGGCAACAGCTCCGCACCCGCGGATACCGCCAGATCCTTCGCGCTCTTTTCCAGCTTATCGTTGATCCAGGTAGTGAGCATACCGGCCACCAGGATCACCAACAGCAGTCCCCCAAGATATCCGAAAAAAATAAGGAGCGACCGGAACACGCTCTTCTTTTTCCTGGCGGATTTGCTGAGTCGGTCCTCTGTGTACCGATAATCCGCACGCTCTGTATTTTCACTGTAATTTGTATCTTCACCCAATTTCATATTGCGTTTTCCTCTCCCTGCTCAAAATATTACTTCGCATCATTGATTATATCAAAAGACAGCGCAAATAGCTAGAGGAAAGATTTATGCAATCCTGCGGCGCAGACGCAGCAATATCTTCTTTTCCAGACGGCTGACCTGGACCTGACTGATGCCAAGCTTGTCCGCCACCTCCGTCTGCGTCCTGTTGTCAAAATACCGCATGCGGATCAGGATGCGTTCCCGCTCTCCCAATTCATCCAATAATTGTTTCAAGAGCATATGGTTTAACAGTGCCTCTTTCTCATGATCCACCATATCTCCGCACAGATTTCCCAGATTGCCGGGACCTGCATCCGCGATCCGGTCCACCAGATACAGTTCACTTCCGTCGTCCTGGTATACAGCCGAATAGATGGACTCCACCTCTGCCGTAGCCGTAGCTGCCATGACAATCTCCTCCTCCGTCAGCTGGGTTTTCGCAGCGATCTCCTGAATCGTGGGCTCCCTTCCCAGGCTGCTCTGCAGCTGCTGCCGCATTGTCCGGATCTTCATGGCATTTTCCTTGATGGAACGCGATACTTTGATGGGACCGTCGTCCCGAAGAAAACGTTTGATCTCGCCGGTGATCATCGG
>DFDT01000050.1:0-2627 GCA_002368865.1 Lachnospiraceae bacterium UBA3821
ACACTTGTTGATATTTATCCCGTCGTCGAAAGGCGTCGAGGATTTTCCTCACTTGTGGCTATGATCCTGCGTTCACAAACATGTATGATTCAAGACTCGATCGCGAGTCTTGCGCGATGAAGAATAAACCACGCATTGTTCCGCGCTCTGACGCTCCCGCAATGCTCTGCCAATTGGTACTCCGCCCCGCTTCGGAAAAGCGGTGAAAGAGAGGTTTTATGAAGATCACACATATTTATCACAGTGGATTTCTGGTGGAAATGGAAAACAGCCTTCTGCTTTTTGACTGGTACAAAGGGACACTGCCGGAACTTGACGCGGATAAGACGCTCTATGTCTTCTGCTCCCATTCCCACCCCGACCACTACAGCCGCAAGATCTGGGAGCTTCAGAACAGCCACCCCAATGTCATATATATCCTTGACGAGGGTATCGAAGATGCCGCCACCCATCCCGAATCCCGGGTGATCACCGTTTCTCCCCGAAAGGCCTATGCGATTTTCCCGGACGGCAGTTTTTGCCCTCTTAACACTGAGGCTGGCACAACTCATTCTGAAAGCACTGCGGGAGAAAAGCCCGCCCAAGCTTCATCTGAAAGTTCAGGCTCCGGGTCTTCATACACGGAACCTGTCATGGTCATCCGTACACTTGTCTCCACGGACATGGGAGTCGCCTTCTATGTTGAGACAGAAGAGAAGCGCATTTATCACGCCGGGGACCTGAACGTGTGGTTCTGGAATGACGAGCCCATGGAAGACAATCTGGCTTCAGAGAAGAAGTGCAGGGGCGAAATGCAGTTCCTGGCGGACCAACTCCGTTCCGCCGCCGATCAGGAAAATGGGGATTCCGCCGGAAGCCTGATCGATGTGGCCTTTGTGCCCCTGGATCCCCGCCTGGAAGAGCACGCTCCCCGCTGTATTGAGGCCTTCATGGAAATTCTGGGCGCCGAAACAGTCTTTCCCATGCACTATTGGAGCAGACTGGATGAGACCAGGCTCTACCTGAATGACAAAAGGATATCCGCCTACACCCCTGTCATCTGTTTTGACAGCCAGAAGGAACTGTAGGCTGATTTGACGGCCAAAAGGAATGAAGACTCTTTTGAAGGCCAAAAGGAATGTAAACTCTTTTGACGATCAAAAGGAATGAAGACTCTTTTGAAGGCCAAAAGGGGTTGAAGAGCAGAAATCACGCCTGCATTCCTTTGAAAACAATCGCAAATATCGGTAATCAAAAAACTCCGCACCGCATGAGCGAGAATCAATCATCACTCATGCTGATGCGGAGTTTTTGCGCCTCATTATTCTTATATTCTTATGGAAAAAGCACCTGAAAGCAGCAGGTTTCAATAGCGTCTGCGATAGTAGTGCTTTCCATCCCCGACAGGAACCCAGTCCTCGAAAAACTCCGTCCCGAACATGGCTCCTATACAGATGAATATGCCGATCACCATGATGACGATAGTACCCACGCCGTCGAACATACCCGGCACATTCAGGATATAATATGCATACACGACCAGAGCTTCGATAGCTACCAGTCTCAGAACAGATGCGCCGATCACGTTAACCATTACCCACAAGACATATTGAACCAGATTGTCACCCATCAAAAGGAAACCGGCCGCCAAAAGCAGAAGAGTAATAATAATAAAGAGCAGGGTGGAAAGAATGGTCTGCGACGCGATCCAGTCCTTAAGAAAATCCATAACACAACCCGTAATCAGTGTCGTGATCAGAGCTGAGAGAAAATATTTTATAAAAATAGATACCGGGAAGAGGAATATTTTTTTAAAAGACGAATAAAGCTCATGTCTGCCCACACTTGTTAACTGTCTGGCTGCGATGCCCATAAAGTAGAAAATGATCAGATAGAGTATGGTCTTGCAGATTTCCATGGCAAAGTTCTGACCTGTGGTGAAAGGTGAGGGCGTAGAAGAAGTCACCCCGAAATAATTTCGGAACACTTCAACCACCGATCCGATAAAGGGTGTGTTCGCGAGAATAGAAATAAAGATCCCGCTGTGCAGGCAGTACAAAAATATGACCACTACAAGGATTACTTCGATTATTACGCCAGACATACATAACCTCCGTTCTCAACAGCTTCAACAGCTATAAACAGTACATGCTGCTCATCTTAAAAACACTTCGCAGGCACGTCAACAGCGCTTTCTCCGGTCTGTACTCCATTCACTGTTTTCTGACAATGAAAAGCAGGTACACTCCGAATGACGAATGACGCGGTAAAAGAGTTTACATGTATAAATATACCATCAAAAGATCGGAAGTTTTTTTATACAATAAAAAAAACCGTGCCAAAAAGAGGCACGGCCTTTTTCGTGGATTAGGCGGGAATCGAACCCGCGTCCAAAAGCCCATTCAATGTACTTCTACGATCATATCCTGTTCTTGCGGACAAGCCATTTCCCGCATCCGGCGAGAGAACAGTCAATCTGGCCGGTTTGGTAGCTTCATCATACGCCCATGACCGCAAAGCTTAAGCCATGTCGTTTCCCGCTTTCATGATGCCGTATCCGGAGGATGCGGGTGTCCCCCGGGCGACACGCAGCTATTAAGCTGCGAGTGCTACTCTATCGTTAGCGTTTATTTTTAATTTTGCCGTTT
>DFDT01000050.1:2736-3333 GCA_002368865.1 Lachnospiraceae bacterium UBA3821
GAAACCTTTACTAACCCATAAAGAATATCAACAGACACTTGTTATCTTTGTGACACATGTGTCACTTTGTGTCGTTGCTCTAACAGTATACTTCGTGGATTCCCTAAAATCAATATACCAGAGGTTTAAAAATGCTGGAAAAATGCAGCTGAAAAACAGTAAATATGCCGCAGGATCAAAAGTGACGTCCCACCACTTGATGTTTACAGATAATCAGGTATACAATACACAGACAGGTATTAATGAAAAAAAGTCCCTTATTTTAAATAAAAGGAGGAAGGACATGACTATATTTAAAGGTTCCGGAACTGCTCTTGTGACACCGATGAAGGAAAACGAAGAAATCAATTATGATTCCCTGGAGAGACTGATCGAAGACCAGATCAAAAACGGCTCGGACGCCCTGGTCATCTGCGGCACCAGCGGCGAAGCCCCCACACTTGATGATCCCGAGCATCTGGAGGCGATCCGCTTCTCTGTTGAAACGGCCAAAGGCAGAATCCCCATCATAGCCGGAACAGGTTCCAACAATACCGCCCATGCCGTCATGATGTCTGAAGAATCCGAAAAGCTGGGCGCGGACGGTCTTCTTCTGGT
>DFDT01000050.1:3456-3661 GCA_002368865.1 Lachnospiraceae bacterium UBA3821
TCCGCCACAAAGCTGCCCTGCATCGTCTATAATGTTCCTTCCAGAACAGGGACAAATATACTGCCCGAGACCATGGCCCGCCTGGTAAAGGACCAGGAGAATATTGCAGGCATCAAAGAAGCCAGCGGTAATATCAGCCAGGTGGCTAAGCTTGCGAATCTGACTGATGGCAAAATCGCCATCTATTCCGGCAATGACGATCAGA
>DFDT01000156.1 GCA_002368865.1 Lachnospiraceae bacterium UBA3821
ACACCGTGCCGGTTCAAGTCCGGCTGCCAGCATAAAAAAGCCCTGAAACCGTTTGGTTTCAAGGCTTTTTCTCATTGGAACCCATATCATCCAGAGCATATTGGCAGCACTGCACAACCAATGCGTTGACAGAGATGTTTTCCCGGGCGGCTACCAGTTCCAGTCTTTTCAGTAATTCCTCCTCAATTCGAAAAGTTTTGTTGATATAGTGCTTTTTCTCCACCTTAAACATGCATATCACCTCTTTTGTACATTGTACATTTTAAGAGCAATATTAAATATACCTTATTTTTGCACGCAGAATAGGCACTGGTATTGCTTTAAATAGTTTTTTCATTTACTGTAGGAAGGGAAGATAAATTATTGCCCTCTGTGTCATCCGGAAGGGATTTGAGGTATTCAGTGTCTTTATTGTGGGCGATACCGACGCCCTTGATCATGCCGGATCTGGCGAGACTGACGCCCTCTTCCCGGCTCACGATGCGGTCGTCGGAGAGCTGATAGCCGGAAATGCGGCCTTTTTCTTTTACCAATCCTGTGATGGAGAGGGCATTCTCTTTGGGAGAGGGTATGTCGTCCAAAGCGGCTTTGGGCAGGGCGGAAGACAATATTTCTTTTTCGTTTTGCATGGTATACCTCCTATAGAAAAGATGTCGGTTTTAGTGTGCGCGGGAAGAAATATTTTATACCGGGGTGTATTTTGCAGGTAAAATTTTGAAACTTTTTCAGACAAGAGTCGTCTATAGGGGTAAGAACGCATCAAAAAGGCAGGTGCAGAGGAGGATCTGAAATGAAAAAAAGAAAGAAACTGCGGATAAAAAGTTGTGTGAAAAGATGTGTGGCGACGATGGGAATCTGTGCGCTGATCGGCAGTTTTACATCAGGGTGCACGGTTTCTGACATTAACGTCACAAGCGCGAACAATACCGGTACAGAGTCATCCTATGTGGCAGAGGATCTGACCGGTCAGGCGCAGGAGCCTGTGATCGGGCCCTGTGAAGAGTTCGCCTGTGAAGAATTTTCCAAAGCACTTTTTGCCCAGAGTCTGGAAGAGACCAATCCCATAGAGTCACCGTTAAGCGCTTTTTTGGCGATGGCGCTGGCGGGAGAGGGGGCAGAAGGCGATACGGCAGCAGAATTTGACGCTGTCATGGGTCAGGACAGACAGGCAAGGTCGGAACAATTTATGAAGCGTTTCCCCTCGGATGCGGAGGGGACGAAGGTTGCGCTGGCCAATTCCGCGTGGCTGGACGACAGACTGATCTGCGAGGCGGATTGGCGGAAGACGGCAGCGGACATTTATCTGACAGAGGTGTACCAGACCAGGCTTTCCACGGGAGAGACCATGGGGAAGATCAATGCCTGGGTGGAGCAGAATACGCAGGGCTTGATTAAAAATCTGCTTGACCAGCCGTTAGATGATGCGACCAGGCTGGCGCTGTTTAATACGATTTATTTTAAGGGACAGTGGCAGAGCGCTTTTGACGGCGAGCATACCGCAAAAGAAGATTTTACGTTGGCGGACGGGACAACGGTCCAGGCGGACATGATGCGCAGGACGGGAAAGATGAGTTATGTGCAGGGGGAAGCTTACGACGGTGTGGCGTTGCCTTATCGGGATTCCGAGCTTTTATTCGTAGCGCTGCGGCCTACAGGCGGACAGAATGTGCGCGAACTGTATGCGGATATCACCTTTGAACAGCTGGGAGAGGCAGTGGATGCGGCGCAGAATGTACAGGTGAATCTGTGGCTGCCGAAATTCAAGGTGATGTTTGACAGAATATTGAATGGTGATCTGATGCATATGGGCCTGACCAAAGCCTTTGATGCAGAACATGCGGATTTTAGCGGAATCGGCCAGGCGGATATCGGAGATCTGTATATCAGCCTGGTGCGGCAGAAAGCAGTGTTCATCGTGGATGAAGAGGGAACCGAAGCGGCGGCGGTGACGGAGGTGATCATGAGGACCAACAGTATGATGCCTGTGGAGGAACCTAAGCTGGTGCATTTTGATGAGCCGTTTCTCTATATGATATTGGATCCGGAGACGGATACGCCGCTGTTTGTGGGAATTATGGATGATCCGAGCCAGGTGCAGGAATAAAAGATGCAGCAATAAGCAAAAGGGAGAATGCAATATGAGAAGAATCTATTTGTGGAAAAAGATGGTGACTTTGACGGGGGCATTCCTGCTGACAGGCAGTCTGCTCACCGGATGCGCAGGGCAGACAGGGACTGCGGGCTCGTCCCAGACAACGGATCCGTCTGCGTCTGCGGGCTCGTCCCAGGCAGGCACCTCACAGACAGGTCCATCCCAGGCGGCGGGACAGCACACTGCCTCCGGCTCGTCCGGAACACGGGAATTAACTTCTGACATTCCTGTCGCAATCTATGATTATGCGGAGAAACCGGAGTTTTCCGGGGCACAGCAGTTTGGCAAAACACTTTTGGCAAAGAGCTTTTCGGAAACCAATCCGGTCCAGTCGCCGGTCAGTGCGTATCTGGCCATGTCCCTGGCGGGGGCGGGCGCAAAGGGGCAGACGGCAGCGGAGTTTGACGCGGTGATGGGCACGGGCAGGCAGGCGGCAGCGGATCAGCTTATGAAGCGGCTTCCCGCTGAGAAAGAGGGGACTAAAGTATTATTGGCCAATTCTGCCTGGGTGGACGACAGAATGAACTGCGAGGCGGACTGGCTTTCAGTGGCGGCGAGCAGTTACCAGGCTCAGGTCTATCAGACGCAGCTTTCCGCTCCGGAAACCATGGGCACCATCAATGGTTGGATCGAGGATAACACCAGAGGACTCATCAAGGATTTCCTAAAGGAGCCTTTGAGTGAGGATGCAAGACTGGTACTGTTCAATACACTCTACTTCAAGGGAAAGTGGGTGATGCCTTTTGAGAAGAACAGCACTTGGGAGAGAACCTTCACATTGGAGGACGGAAAAGAGCGTAAAATCCCCATGATGAGCCAATACGACGAGTATATGACATATGTGTCAAGTAAATTCTGCGATGGAATTGTGATGACCTATCAGGACTCCGATCTGGTGTTTGTGGCACTGAAACCTACAAATGGGCAGACGGTACGGCAGATGTATGAGAGTCTGGACATGGAGCAGATTGGCGCCATGGTGGATGCAGGGCAGGAGATTTCCGTGGATCTGTGGCTGCCTAAGTTTGAGGTGACTTTTGACAAGGTGCTGAATGAGGATCTGAAGGAAATGGGTTTTTCTTCCGCTTTTGACGAAAACCTTGCGGATTTTACGGGCATTGGTCTCACGGACAATGGACTGCCTCTTTATATCTCCCTGGTGCGGCAGAAAGCGGTCTTCATCGTGGATGAGGAAGGGACTGAGGCCGCAGCGGTAACGGAAGTGGCAATGGATGAGTGTGCCGCAGTGGAGAACCCGGTGCTTCCCAAGGAAGTGCACTTTGATCATCCGTTTTTGTATATGATCCTGGACAAAGAAGCGGATATGCCTCTTTTTATGGGAATCATGGACGATCCGTCCCTGGCGCAGAGCGCGGAGTAAAAATACCGGTCAAAAGGCCGGAATCCGCCATTTTGGCGCCGTCTTCACAGCTGACAAAGCAGTCATTGGACAATCGATAACCGCAGAGCTCTCCGTTATTGGTGATCAGACCGGTGACGGAGAGCGGACTCTCCTCCGGTGAGGGTGTCTGGTTCATGGTAAATACCTCCGGTAAAAACAAAAATTGATACGATTAGCATGGGCAGAAATCGGGAATTTATACACAGAAGGAAATGGAATTTTCAAATGTATAAATATTTGCGGCTTTGCACATACTGTCTGCATGAAAAATACGAGAAGCGCAGATTTTTATATCCTATTATTTTTTATCCTTTCCTTTGCCGGGTGGCTGTGGGAGATTTCCGCCTACCTGGTGATCGATCATGTGTTGGTCAATGCCGGCGTGAACAGGGGTCCCTATGTGCCTATTTACGGGATCGGCGGAGTTTTGCTGTGGCTTTTGCTGCAGAAATTCTACAGACGTCCGGTGGTGACTTTTTTCCTGTCCATGGGAATCTGTACGGTGGTGGAATACATCGGCAGTCTGCTTCTGGACTGGATCTTCGGCATGCGCTGGTGGGACTACAGCGACCGTTTTTTAAACCTGGACGGACGGGTCTGCCTGTTGGCGGCAGTATGTTTCGGGCTGTTCGGCATGCTGCAGAACTGTTTTCTGCTGCCCTTTTATATGCGCCTTTATCACAAATTATCTGTCAAAATGCGCACGGTTCTGTGCATTGTCTTTTTGCTCTTTCTTGTGGCGGATGTGACTTACAGCGTGGAACATCCCCATGTGAATCCCCAGGTAGAACAGGCTGAGAAACACAGAGAGTGACACGAAAAGTGGCACACGGAAGTGGCGCGCGCGGCGCGGCCTAAAAAAAGTTACCACTCTGTCCGATTTATGTGGTATGATAAACTATATATGTTTTTTGACAGGAGGCCGATATGCAAATTATTATTGTAGGCTGTGGGAAGGTCGGTTCTGCCCTGGTGCAGCGGCTGAGCACAGAGGATAATAATATCTGTATTGTGGATACAAACCCGGACATTGTGCATGAGCTGGCGGCAGAATGTGACGTGATGGGTATCGTGGGAAACGGAGCCAGCTACAGTATACTGGTGGAGGCAGGCATTGAGACGGCGGATCTGCTGATCGCCATGACGGTGTCCGATGAGTTGAACCTGCTGTGCTGTGTGATCGCCAGAAAGGCTTCGAAATGTCATACCATTGCCCGGGTGCGCAATCCCATGTACAACCCGGAGCACCAGTTTCTGCAGAAAGAACTGGGACTGTCCATGATCATCAATCCGGAGCAGACCGCGGCCAGAGAGATCGCAGATATTCTGTGTTTCCCCGGCGCCATCGGGATCGATCATTTCTCCCGCGGGCGTGTGGAGATGATCCGTTTCCGGATCCCGGCGGATTCACCGTTAGATAACACGGCTCTGAAGGAAATGTCCGCAAAGATCAACCGTCAGTTCCTGATCTGTGCCGTGAGCCGTGACGAGGAAGTAAAGATTCCCGACGGTAATTTTGTGCTGCGCGGGGGAGATGTGATCTCCATCATCACAACCAGGCGCAATGCCATTGAATTTTTCCGCAAGATCAACATGAAGACCACCAGCGTGAAGAATACCATGATCGTGGGAGGCGGCAAGATATCTCTATATCTGGCCCAGATCCTGCAGACGCTGGGTATTTCGGTGAAGATCATAGAGCGGGATCCGGTGCGCTGTCAGGAGTTGGCGGAGTTATTGCCGGAAGCAGTGATCATCAACGGGGACGGCAGTGAAGAATCCGTGCTCCAGGAGGAACGCATCGATACAATGGATTCCTTTGTGGCGCTGACCAACCTGGATGAGGAAAATATCCTGCTCTCGCTTCTGGCCAAGAAGAAAGTGAAGCGGAAGGTGGTTGCGAAGATCAACCGTCTGCAGCTGAACGAGGTGATACATAATCTGGATATGGACAGCGTGGTATACCCCAAGCTTTCCACGGCACAGCAGATCCTGCGGTATGTGCGTGCCACCCGCAATTCCATCGGCAGTAATGTACAGACCCTGTATCGTCTGTATGATGACCGGGTGGAGGCGCTGGAGTTTAATATTACCGAAAATTCCAAGATCACAGGGATTCCGCTGCGGGAGCTGCAGTTAAAGCCCGGCATCCTGATCGGTTGTATTACGAGAAACAACGAGATCATTGTCCCCGACGGACAGACCTGTATCATGTCCGGGGATCAGATCATTGTGGTCACTACAATCCTGGGTCTGCAGGACGCGCAGGATATTCTGGCGTAAGCGCTGGTTATGCCAATGGCGCGGCTGAAAAGTGATCTAAATAAAGTAACAGAGAGGATATCATGAATTACTCGATCATACGATATGTTTTGGGGACGGTGCTCAAGTTTGAGAGCCTGTTCCTGTGCCTGCCGTTACTTGTGGCACTGATCTATCGGGATAAATGCGCGGTCGCTTTTTTGGCGGTGACCCTGATCAGTCTTGTAACGGGGTGGCTTCTGAGCTTTAAAAAACCGAAAAGTTATGTATTTTACGCGGTGGAAGGATATATTTGCGTCTCCCTCTGCTGGATCGTACTCAGTCTTTTTGGGGCGCTTCCTTTTTGGATCAGCGGGGAGATTCCCAGCTTTGTGGACGCATTGTTTGAAACGATCTCCGGATTTACCACTACAGGTGCCAGTATATTAAATAATGTAGAGGGACTTTCCCACGGATGTCTCTTTTGGAGAAGCTTCACTCACTGGATCGGCGGTATGGGAGTGCTGGTGTTCATTCTGGCGGTATTTCCTATGCGGGGCGGCAACAGTATGTTTCTGATGAAGGCGGAAAGCCCGGGCCCCTCGGTGGAAAAGCTGGTGCCGAGGGTGAAGGCCACCGCATTTATTCTGTACGCGGTGTATACGGTGATGACGATCCTGGAGATTATTCTGCTGTTTGCGACAGGGATGCCGTTTTTTGATGCAGTGACCTTATCCTTAGGTACGGCAGGTACCGGTGGTTTTGGTATAAAAAATGACAGTATCGCCAGTTATGCGCCGCATCTGCAGGTGATCATCACGGTGTTTATGATTTTATTTGGTGTAAATTTTAACGCATATTATCTGATGCTGCGGAAAAAATTTAAGACAGCTTTTACAGAGGAAGTCAAGGTGTATCTGGGGATCATCCTGGTCAGCGGGCTTGCCATCGCCTGGAACATACGCCATATTTTTCCGGATCCGCTGGAGGCGCTCAGACATGCGTTTTTCCAGGTGGGATCGGTGATCACGACTACCGGATATTCCACGGCGGATTTTGATCTGTGGCCGGCATTTTCCACGACGATCCTGGTGACGATCATGTTCATCGGCGCCTGTGCGGGCAGTACCGGAGGCGGTATTAAGGTATCCCGGGTAGTGATCCTGATCAAGAGTATGATAAGGGAGCTGTTTACCGTAAAGCACCCCCGGGGGGTGAGTACGGTGAAGCTGGACGGACATGTGGTGGATAAAGATACCGTGCGCTCCGTGCACGTGTTTATTTCCAGTTATGTGCTGATCTATATGGCGTCCCTTCTGGTTGTCAGTCTGGACAATTTTGATTTCACCACGAATTTCACGGCAATCGTGGCGACGTTGAACAATATCGGCCCCGGTCTGGCCAAAGTGGGACCCGCGGCAAACTTCGGGCTGTTTTCCGATCTGTCCAAGGTGGTCCTGATGTTGGATATGCTGATCGGAAGATTGGAATTGATGCCGATGCTGGTGCTCTTTGCGCCGGTTACCTGGAAGAAAGGATAAATTGCATGAAAAGGAAGATCTTTACAGTGATGCTGGTTGTGCTCTGTGTGGCGGCAGCCGGGTGCAAGGCGCCGACAGGCAGCCCGATTATTCAGGAGCTGGAGGTGGAGTCTTCCGGTGCCAAAGCACCTGACGCTTCGGGACAGGATCAGGCGGGAACGGAAAGTTCGCCTCAGGCGGAGGAACCGGAGGTGGAGCCGGATGCCATTAAAGAGCGCAGGGTAGTGGATGGAATGAAGCAGAGCTATCTGACGGGAGAATGGAAGAAACAGAGCATCGTGGATAGAAGGCCGTTAGCGATCATGGTGCCGAACAATCCGCCTGCCATGCCGCAGTACGGGTTGTCCCGGGCGAGCATCATCTATGAGGCGCCGGTGGAAGGGCGGATCACCCGTCTGATGTGCGTGGTGGAGGATTATGACGATCTGAAATATATCGGACCGATCCGCAGCAGCAGAGATTATTATATTTATGAAGCGATGGCATTGGATGCGATCTATTGTAACTGGGGACTGGCGGTGCCGTATGTGAAGGATCTGATCAATTCGGACAGGGTTGACAACATTTCCCAGGCGGTGGTCGGTATAGAGAGTCCGTATGAACCCGCATTTTCCCGCAGATCGGATCGCAGAAGCGGTGGATATGCCACGGAATTCACGGCATACATGTGGATCGCGGAGGCCAAGCCCGGCGAGAGTACGGACGCGCCGGAGAGCAGCGTGAAGGGCTATATCAAGGGCGTGGAATCCAAGGGCTACGGCAAGACCTACGCCGAATCCGGGCGCTTTGCGAAGCAGGGCAGAGATCCGGCGGCGTATCTGTTTGCGGATGACGGCCGCAAAAAATATGAGGAATATCCGGATGCCCGGAAAATCTGTCCCGGAGGCACGCAGAGCAACAAGGGCGGTTATGGGCAGAGCAACGCTACGTTCACTTATAATCCGGATGACGGTCTTTATTACCGTTCCCAGTATGGCGCGCCCCAGATCGATGAGTTGACCGGCAAGCAGGTGGCAGTGACGAATATTATTTTCAAGGTGTGCCACGGTGAGGTCAGGGACGCCCACGATTATCTGAAATTTACGGTGCAGGGGACGGGGGACGCCTATGTGTTTACAAACGGCAAGATGATCAAGGCTACCTGGAAACATGAAAGCGACTACGATGCCAATCATTTTTATGATGGGAACGGCAATGAGATCATCCTGAACCAGGGTGCGACCTGGCTTTGCAATATCTGGGACGACTATAAAGAGTATGCGACAGTGGACGGCAGCCCCATTTTTCAATAATTTTCAATAAAAATTGATTTAAAAATAAAAAAACAGTGGTTTTCACCGGAATTCAACAAATTCAAAGCGGAAACCACTGTATTTTTATTGTAATATATGCTTGAAAAAAGAAAATCTCTTGTTTTTGAAATGAGGCGAGCATATGAAAACAGCGAAAAAGATAAACAAAGACCTGATCCTGAACGGAAATATGCTGCAGGCGATCCTTTCCCTGGCGATTCCGGTGGTGATCAACAGCTTCCTGCAGACTATGTATAACCTGACAGATACCTTTTGGCTGGGACAGATCGGTACAAACCAGCTGGCAGCCATCAATCTGGTCACGCCGGTGCAGAACATCATCTTGAATTTCGGCACGGGCATCACGGTGGCAGGTTCCGTACTGATTGCCCAATATATCGGGGCGAAGGAATATGAGAACGCCAAAAGCATGGCCAACCAGATTTTCGCCTGCGCGGGCTGTTTTGCCATTACCTGTGCGGCGATTGTGTTTGCGGCGACCTCCGGCATTGTGAGCTGGCTGGGGGCGGACGGCGAGACCTATACGCACGCCTGCACCTATCTGCGCATTGTGGTATGGGATATGCCCTTTCTGTATATGGTGAATATTTTCTCGGCGGTGCATCAGGCACAGGGAGATACCGTGCGGCCGATGTTCTTAAACCTGGGCGGTATTCTGCTGAACATGATCCTGGATCCGCTGCTCATGATCGCATGGAATATGGGAACCGCGGGGGCGGCTCTGGCCACACTGTTCGCCAAGATGGTGCCGGCGACGGTGGCGTTCCTGCTGTTAAGCCGCAAGAGCAATCCGGTGCATCTGGATGTACGGAATATGCGGTTTGAAAAAGAAAAGCTCAAAATGATCCTGCAGATCGGCCTGCCCACTGCCATCGGCGGCAGCACCATGCAGCTGGGCTTCCT
The DNA here is from genome assembly GCA_002368865.1 of Lachnospiraceae bacterium UBA3821. GTDB lineage: Bacteria > Bacillota > Clostridia > Lachnospirales > Lachnospiraceae > Acetatifactor. The sequence goes on from DFDT01000156.1 coordinate 9,553, forward strand.
GCTTATGAGCAGAAATGTATATGCCTACGGCAATCAGGCCATGGCGGCTTACGGCATTGGCAACAAGGTGAACGGTCTGATCACGCTGCCCTCCAACGGCGTCGGCTCCGCGGTGGCGACTATCGTGGGACAGAATATGGGCGCAAAACAGATGAAGCGCGCAGAGGAGGGATACCTGCTCTCCATGAAAATTTGTGTTGTATTTTTGTTTGTGGGTGGTATGATTTTATCAAGAGATTTCATTTCCACCAGTATCGTGAGTATCTTCTCGGATGATCCGCAGGTCATCGAGTGGGCGGCGGACTTCTTAAGTATCATGGCGTTCTGGTGTTTCACCAACGGTGTGTACAACGCCTCTACCGGCTTGTTCCAGGGCACCGGGCACACGGAAGTCACCATGGCGGTGGACGCCACCAGACTGTGGGTGTTCCGCTTCCTGACGCTGTGGTTCTGCGAGAGCGTGCTACATATGGGCGTGCGCAGCGTGTGGTACTCCGTGGTGGTCAGTAACGGGATCTCCTCCGTGATCTTGTTCCTTCTGTATAAGAGCAACATCTGGAAAAAACCCCGCGTAAAGGTAGGAGCAGGCAGTGACGATCAAAACACCAAAGAGCAGCCGCGCCTTGCAGAGGCGAAAGCGTAATTATATCGGTATTGCAATCGTAACAGTGCTGTTAAACGGGATTTCCTGGAACAGCACTGTTTTTTGTGACATTTATGTCAAATATGTATTTCCCCTGTGGGTCAACACCTATGGGCGGTTTACGGGATGCTTTCCGTTCTCGGTGGGCGAAGGGCTGATCTTTGTGGGATTGGCGGTGCTTGGGGCTGCAGTGGTCTGCGGCATGGCAGCGATCCTGCTGCGGATCCTGAGAAAGCGTGTGCCCCGGTGGATGGGGGGATATCTGAGGTTTTTCGCATGGGTGCTTCTCTTTGTATGCCTGATCATGACGTTAAACTGCTTTATGCTGTACCATGTCTCCACGTTTTCGGAAACTTATCTGAGCGGGACAAAGGAGGAATATACCCTGGAGGAGTTTCTGCAGCTGCGAAACCGGGTGGCGGAGCGGTGTAACGAGCTGGCCGGACAGGTGGCGAGAGGGGAAGACGGCAGAGTAGCCTATCCCGGCAGTGTGTCCCGGACGGGCGAACTTGTGGATATGCGGGACAAGGCGCGGGAGGAAATGGCGAAGCTGGGGGAGCGCTATCCCCGGCTGAAGGGATACTATCCCCGTCCCAAACCGCTGTATTTTTCGGACTTTATGTGCCAGCAGTACACACTGGGCTGGTATTTTCCGTTTTCCATGGAGGCAAATTATAATGATGTGGCATACGTGATGAATCTGCCGGCCACCATGTGCCACGAACTGGCGCATCTGAAGGGATTCATCTATGAGGATGAGGCGAATTTTATCGGATATCTCGCCTGTGTACAGTCGGATGACATCTATTTTGAGTACAGCGGATATCTGAGTGTTCTGGGATATCTGGAGCGGGATCTGGAGCGGGTAGCCAAGAAAGCGCCGGAGCGCTACAAGACAGCAGTGGAGGCTCAGGGGTTTGTACAGATTACGGATGCGGTGTACCGCGACGACATCTTTGTGACCGACGAAGAATGGGCGCGCATTGAGGAGAAGGCACTGTTCCGGACAGAGACGGTAAGCAGGGCGGCCGACACCTTTGTGGATACCACGCTGAAGGTCAACGGTGTAGCGGACGGAAAAGTCAGCTACAGCCGGGTGGTGGAGCTGATGCTGCGGTATGAGAGTCTGTTGCAGGGGTGGGAATAAATTTTGGTCGAACTTTTTTCATTATTTTTGTAAAAAACCTATTGACAATTGCTTTTTCACCATGTAAAATAACCAATGTTGTGACGCAAGAAATGCGTACAGCGTGAACCGCAGACGTGTTTCGGGATTTCGTCCATGCCCAGATAGCTCAGTTGGTAGAGCAGAGGACTGAAAATCCTCGTGTCACTGGTTCGATTCCGGTTCTGGGCATTTCGCAGGCGGCCGACTTTTGACCGACTGCTTTATATACAAAAGTGATCAAACTTTATATAGAATATGCGCGAGTGGCTCAGCGGTGGAGCACCTCCTTGCCAAGGAGGGGGTCGCGGGTTCGATCCCCGTCTCGCGCTCTCATGCGGGTGTAGTACAATGGCTAGTACGCCAGCCTTCCAAGCTGGACACGTGGGTTCGATTCCCATCACCCGCTCTATTTTTTTGCCCGTAAACAGTGCGTTTGCGGGTTTTTTGATTTGCGTGACCTTGCGTGACCTAAATTCGTTCTGAAATCCCCGAAAGTAACTCACAAGAGCGCTTTCATATCTTCTTTGGAGACCTTCTTCCGAATATTCCTTGACTTGTCATAGTGCTGAGTCATTTTGCGGTCGGTATGTCCGGCGGTGTACTGTATCTTCTCCTCGGCTACACCTGCATCATACAGGGAGCTGATTCCATAAAAACGGAACTTGTGGGAAGAGCGGTAGGTGTATATGATAAAAGGAGTCGGCACCTGGCAGGGTACTGGCTCCTCTTAGAATAGGTTATCATCGTCAAAGTGTTCCATGATGTCATCAACACCACAGTGCAGGATGTTGCAGAGGCGGTCAATCGTGTTGACCTGAACATTCTGGTTGTGCCGCAGTCTATTGAGCTGGGAACGGTTCACGTTGTAATGGGTATAAAGGTCATACTGTGTGATGCCCCGCTCTTTCATTGTTTTCCAAAGACGGTCATATTTTATCATAGTTAAATCCCTTAAATCCTCTTGTAATATCAACATTATCCGATTAAAATGAAACCAGGAATAGTGTTCGCGGAGTGACACTATATTAAATAGAAGATCAAGAATATGGAGGAGAAAATGGGATTTCTCAAAAAGTGGATAAGGAAAATCTGGTGCTGGCATAAACTGAGGTGCATGGACAGACGGTGGCGTATGCAGGGCGGCGCATCTTATCAGCTGTTCCCACCATCATTTTATTACATCCATTCTGCAGAGGAAATAAAAGATATTACAGAAAAGAAGTTAACAGATTTAAGAAAGCAAATTAAAGAGTACGGGGGAATATGACTAAAAAACAAAATATGAAAATTACGGGGAAGGGTATGTCATAGATAATAAAATGTAATCTTGTTAAGGTATATAAAAACTGTTATAATTAATATGTAAGTAGGAAATAAATCGAAAATGTAGCAAAACATATAAATTGCATAAAGTTAAATGAAGTAGTGCCATAAAATTTTCTACAAACACTAAAAACATATTTGGATAAAGGAGAGTTAATATGGGAATATATATTGGAATAATTGAGAAAAGTGATCACTATGGTAATTTTTTTTATAATTATAAACCTATAGCTGAAGTTAAAAATAATCAGGTGATTACACTTTCTTTTCAAGAACAGGAAGCATTATTGCCTGATTCGGAAAAGCGGAATATATGTTTTGCTTATGATTGGGATGTAATTCAAGAATGTCATCGCATGGATGAGGTTTTTTCCGAAAAATCGCTTGTTTTATTTGAGTTTGATTTATCGGATTTGCTACCTAATACTAAGGCGAATGGTGATAGGAATCTGACGGGGTATAAAGTTTCCGCAATGGAAATGCTGAATAAAGGAAAAATCCGACCCATAGGAAATTTTGGCGTGTATTTTGCAGTAGGTAGGGATGAGGTTCTTTCTGACTTTACTAATGATACAATTGTTGAGATTAAATCGTCGTATGTATTAGCTGGCAGCCAGGTGTTTATTGAAATGGATGAAGGAGATTTCTGGGCAGGTCCTTATGAGGTCGGATATCGTGAATATACTTCTTCTTATTATGTAAAACCGCAGATTAAAGAAAATAAATATACTATTCGTGGTTATTATGGTAGTCAAATAGAACAATTTGATTTAACTAATTCTGAAGGTCATTGGGGAGGGTCTGAAAATAAATGGACAGTTTTGTGTCCAAAACAAGGCGAAAGCAGAGAACAGAAGGATGTTATTCCCAATTCCGTGTTGATTGAAAGCTTTAAAGATAGCATCAAAAGTGAAATTACTGCTGACGGTAAAATAAAGCTGGATGATATTCCAGCGTTATTAAAGCAATACGAAGAATCTGAAATAATGAGTCCTGTTTTGACAAGTGAAACGCGTCGTACTAGATTGAATCGGCTGGTTGACATTATGTCCTCAGAAGTAGATGTGGATGAAACACTTCGTATAATTACCGACTTTGTTTGCGACCTACTTGTAAAATACCATACAAGTAAAAATGTCGAAGAGTGGGTTCAGAATTTGCTTGAAAAACATCCTGAGCTACTTGACCAACTGAAAAGCACACAGACTATTTCAAAACGTATTACGGAACTTGAATATAGGTGTGATGAGTTAGAGGACCAAAAGCATAAGTTAGAAAAGGAGATTGAAGAATCTCGTCAAAGCGCGGACGCCATTGATCAGCAAGCAATTAAGGGTATGCTTGCTCAAAAAAATAAAGAGTATAATGATTTAGTTTGCGATTATAATGCTTATGTTGATCGGCTTGAGGTAGTTAAAAAAACGCTGGGCGTTGCCGATGATGTCAGTGCGCTTCAAAAAAGGTATGATGATCTTACTGAAGATTGTCATTACTTGGAGGGACATAAAAAACATCTGGATATTGAAGCGGGTAAGTTAGAGTTGCAATTCCAACAGATTGTCAGCAATGCTCACGAAAAAATGGTTGGAATTGCTTTTGATGGATTTATGGCTAGCAAGATGCTTCATGCTGCTGCAGAATGGGAAACTGAGCAGGATGACAATCAGTATGCAAATCTTATTAATAAAGTCGCTGATCTATCAGTTTGCAATAAGGAGCCAGACGAACTTGTTGAATACTTATGTCGAGTCATAAATACTTGTCGTCCCAATTATAGTAAAAATACTATTATTAATATTGCTATTTGTTTAACTCAAGGATTTTTAACCGTATTCTCTGGTGAGCCTGGTTGTGGTAAAACTTCTATATGTAATATTTTTGGTGAAATTCTTGGACTCAACAAAATTTCTGACATGATTGATTGTTCTGATGAAAGTAAAGAAATCGTTAAACGGTATCTATCGGTTTCTGTAGAAAGAGGATGGACATCTAAAAGAGACTTTGTTGGCTACTATAATCCTTTATCTAAGACTTTCGACAAGAGCAATCGCCGAATTTATGATGCGCTTCGACAGTTAGATGCGGAAAAGCGTGCGGGTATTTTTAAGCTACCATATATTATTCTTCTTGATGAAGCAAATCTGAGCCCTATGGAATATTATTGGTCAGACTTTATGAATGTTTGTGATGATTTGGGAACAAACAGTAAGGTAAATTTAGGTGAAGATTATGTATTTGGAATTCCTGAAACACTTCACTTTGTTGCAACTATTAACAATGATCATACCATAGAACAATTATCCCCTCGTTTAATTGACCGCGCTTGGGTTATTATGCTACCTCAGATGACGTTGAGGGACTATGGTTCTTTCAGTACTGATGCTAAAATTCCAACAGAAACAATAGATGTGATTTCTTGGGAATCACTTTGTAACGCATTCGCTCCAGCAGGAGAAGCTTGTTTTTCTAACCCAGATATTCAAAAGTGCTATGAGTCGATTATTATAAAGTTGCGTGAGCAAAAGTTTTTAGTGAGTTCTCGAGTTGATAAGGCTATTAAAAGATATTGGTCAGTTGCATCTAAGTATTTTGAAATGGATGATACCAAAACTGATGCGACTATTATTGCGCTTGATTATGCCATTTCTCAGCGTATTCTCCCTAAAATTAATGGAAACGGAGAAGAATTTGAAAAATGGCTTAACGAGTTGAGCAGTCTGTGTAGCAGTAATGGTTTAAACACATCGGCTACTATTTTAAAGGAAATAATTGAGCGCGGAAACAGACAGATGAAAGATTATCGGTTCTTCTGTTAAGGGGGCAATAGTATGGCTATGTGTTCATTAACTTTACAGCCTTATGGCAAACAATCATTTACTGTTGATCTGTCTGAGAGTAGTGGGCGAAGGGGGAGCATCGAGCAAATAATAGAGAGATCAATAGATAGATATATTTTTTCTGATTTAAGTTATGAATTTATTTTATTATGCGAAAGTCAGGCGGATGTTCAGGAAGTTAGTGTATACATAAATGATGTGTATGAACCGTCTGTATATGAAAATGGTAAAATAATGTTTCCCGGAAAGGGAGCAAGTGACAAGCGAATATTCATAGATTGCTATGGATTTGTAGAAATTTCTCTTGATATTTATCAAGCGGATGGAAGTCAGTGTCAATATGTTACTGACTTCCTCCCAGTTTTAGTGCGACGCGGCGAACTTAATAATGCGGTAAAGGATATGGTAAATTATGTATATTCTAATCAAGAGTTACTATTGCTTAATGGAGAGCCCAAGGCTACAAACCCAACAAATATGAAAGAAAGTGGTTATCAGAACCTTTCTGCGCATATCATTCTTGCTGAAGAAATAGCCTCTATTTATGAGAATAGTTATGGTTATTTTAAGGCAAATAGTCAATTTAAGATTGATAAAATTTCCCAAATTGATCGGTTTGAGCATCTACAATATGTTACTCCTGCAACGGTTCAGTATATAGTAACGCATCCAGAAGAGTTACGTAGAACTAGCAGTTATTCGGGAATTCGTGTTGGGAATATTGTTTATCAGCCTGAAAGGACACTTTTAGTTGAAAATAAGCGTTCTTATGATACCTATGAAAATCGCGTGGTATTAGGGTTTATAAGAAAAATGATTGATTCGGTTAATCAGCTGTGCGAGCATTGCAATGATTTACTGAAACAAATACCTAACAATGAGAATTATGGCGATGAATACATATACTCCTCATTCTTTATGTTTACGGAAACCAAGAGAACTTTGGAGAACGGATTAAATCGTTTAATGAATCTACGTGCAAAATTTGCCAGCCTATGGGAAATGTATACTGGTGCAATGAGAATAAAAAAATCAGAGGTAATGCTTAATGAGCCAAGACCATCACAGATTTTTTTGTCGGTTCCACAGTATAATCGTATTTTTATTGAAATTTATAAATGGTTTCGTTTTGGTATTTATGATTTTACAAGAGAAAATTTTATGCTTTCTTTCATAAAGATATCGTCACTTTATGAAGGATATTTATTGGCCAAATTTATTGCATATTTTAAAAATCGGGGGTATAAACTGGAAAATATAAAAAAATGTACTTACCCCACAAAACGCAATTGGAAATATAAAAATACGACATGTAGTAATACTTTTTTCTTTAAGAATGAAAAGCATAAGTTAACCCTTTATTATCAGCCAGTTATTTATGATACGGATGAAAGTAGTGTTAATGGAATTGGTTTGACTCGTAATAACTCTATTTACATTTTGGATGAAACTGCTACAGATAGGCAATCGGGTGGTCATTATTATTCTCCTGATTATTTAATAAAAGTAGAGTGTGATTCTTATGTGAGATATCTTATATTGGATGCTAAATTTAGTGATTTGGCTTGCGTAAGGAAGTATTATGTCAGGGAACTGGCGTTTAAGTATTTGTTTTCTATAAGCCCTATTCAACCTACAGATACAATTGCAGGTTTGGGTATAATATATGGTAAATGTAGTAATCTAGAGCAAATGCAGAGTGTATATGATAAGCAACTACCAAATCAAAAAATAGAGCCTATAGCAGACTTATTGCCATTGATAGAGGGCGTTGCAAACGATAAGCATTATAGTAATTTGGATGCATTAATGAGAGCGGTGGTTGCGTTTATATGAATGAAATTGATAATGGGTTTGAACAAGTCGCCACGATAATAGAAAACGCTCGTGACAATGCTTGTCGCAAGGTTAATGAGGAATTAATCCTGATGTGATGTATAAGAATATTGGAGGGCTTCTTTCAGAAGGTAAAGGCGGAACGGAATCCTTTCTTAGATTCATATGTAATAGAATTCTTGGACTTACCAATCGGATTCCTTGAGAAAAATCTTTGCAAGGAATTAATTGTAGAAATGAAGGGAAACTAAGCATGAATAAAGAAATATCAGATAAAATAGTGGTCGTAAAGTCTCATGACATAAACATCGACAAAGACTATGTTAAATGGATTTATGAACTAAAGCAGCGTTTCAGGAACGCGCAGATAAAATCAGCCGTTAAAGTGAATTCTGAGCAGTTGCTTTTTAATTGGCAGCTCGGAAGAGATCTTGTAATACGTAAGGCTGAAGAAAAATGGGGAAAAGGTGTTGTAGAACAGGTTAGCTTGGATCTGCAAGCAGAATTTCCTGAGGTTAAGGGATTTAGCACTTCAAATCTTTGGTACATGAAGAAATGGTATCAATTTTATGAACCAATTTTGAAAGATGAAAAACTCCAACAACTTGTTGGAGAAATTGTTGTGGTTGAAAATACAAGACTTGAGCAAATAGGAACTGCTATTGCAGAACTCCAACAACCTGTTGGAGAAATAGGTTTTCCGATGCCATTCAGCTTTGTGCCTTGGGGACATCATATTTTGATAATCACAAAATGTAATGATGTCGAAGAAGCTCTTTTTTACATAAAGCTTGTAGTGGATAGGGGATTGAGCAGAAATGCACTGGATGACTATATTAGGGCAGATTATTACAATGCGACTGGAAAGGCGATTACAAATTTTAAGGAAAAATTGCCGGTTACGCAAGGAAAGCTCGCTCAGGAACTTCTGAAAAACAATTATGACCTTGGTTTTGTCAGCTTGCCTGAAGAGTATGATGAGAATGATTTGGAAGATATGATAGAGCAGAGGATGACACGCTTTCTGCTTGAACTAGGTGAAGGCTGGGCTTTCGTTGGCAGACAGAAGGAAATCATTATTTCCGGGAAAACAAGAAAGATAGATTTGTTGTTCTATCACATTTATCTTCGGTGTTATGTAGTGATAGAGTTAAAGGTAAAGCCATTTGATCCGGAATTTGCAGGTAAACTGAACTTTTATGTGAACGCTGTTAATGAGTTTATCAAAAAAGACAGCGACAATCCGACAATCGGCCTTTTGATATGCAAGGATATGGATCGTATGGAGGTACAGCTTGCATTTCAGGGAATAACCACTCCGATGGGGGTGGCAACATATGACAATGTTAAGATCAAGGAAATACAGGAATATTTCCCCACCACAAAGCAGTTTCAGCAACAGATTGCATTGGCTGAAGAAGAATATAAGCTTAAGCGAGAAAAGAAATGAGATCTATGCAGAAAAGATCATATATATTAGGAAATGGCAAAGGATATTCTTATTCCCATTTCTCCATCCGAGAGGGTTGACTAAGGGTTGACCAGGAGGTTCCCGATGCTGCAAAGCCCCTTTCTATAAGCGTTTTCGGATGACAGGGATAATTCGATTCCCATCACCCGCTCTTATTTTTTCCCGTAAACAGTGCGTTTGCGGGTTTTTTATTTTGCGTGACCTAAATTCGTTCATTTTTTTGTATCATTACTATGTAAAAGCTAAAAATAGCATGCAGGGGGATAAAACATTGAAAAAAACATTTACAGTTCTGTCCATAGCGCTGATCATTACTGCCATATTTGCAGGCTGCGGTTCCTCCCCCAAAGCGGATTACGATAGCCCCAAAGCGGTGATAGAAGCACTCAACGCGATCCACACCGAATGGGAAAACAATCAACTTTATAATGACCTAGAGGGAAGGACTTTTATTGTCAAGACATCTAAAACATTGGATAAATCCGATCCGGTCGGTGATCAGGAAGCGGCTAAGAAATCCCCGGGGCGTAACTGGGTATGTATCCCTTATTCCGATATTAATATTGATGTAATGCTTTGGCTGACGAATGAGCAATGGGAGAGTATCAAGTACAAGAAGGGTGATACTTTGGTTTTGCAGGTCGAATTTATTGCACAGCGCGGAACGAAAAACGGAAGTTTAAGGCAATATTATATTAACGCGATATTGCCGGAGTGATCATTTAAAAAGCAATGAATGGAACAGCACTCGGCATGGGTGCTGTTTTTTATTTGGACAGTATTGAAATATGTGCCACAAATCTTGAAAAAACTTTTATTTGTGGCATAATATGAGCAGATGATAAGGTAAAAAAGGAAAGAGATGACGAAAGGGGATTTCAGAAATGGCGTACAAGATTATCGGCGACAGCTGTTGTGATTTTTCTAAACTGGAGATGCGTAAGGGGAATATTGCCCGTGTGCCCATGTCGATCATCATTGGCGGCGTGGAATATCGGGATGACGGACATAGAAAGCAGGAGGAGTGGATCGAGATGATCAAGAGCGATCCGGGGTATCCCAGGTCGGCGTGTCCGTCTCCGGACGACTTTTACCGGGCGTATGATGAAAACTGTGACAACTATGTGATCACTCTGTCCTCTAAGTTAAGCGGTGTATACAACAGTGCCATGGTGGCAAAGGAGATGTTCGAGGAGGAGCACGGGGGTGTGCGTATCCATGTGTTTGATTCCAAGAGCGCAGCGGCCGCACAGCATCTGTTGTACGAGAAGATCGTGGAATTGGCGGATTCCGGCTGTTCCTTCGAGGAGGTAGTGGAAGCGGCAGAGGCGTTTCGGGATGAGATGTTTACCATTTTTGTGCTGGATGATCTGGAAACCTTCAAGAAAAACGGGCGGTTGAAGGGCATCAAGGCGCTGGTGGCGACCACGATGAATGTGAAGCCTGTTTTGATAGGGGATGACGGTGATATCAAACAGATCGATCAGGCGATCGGCATGAATCGTGCCGTAAACCGTCTGCTGTGGCATATTGAGAAGAAGAATCTGGATCCGTCCCGGAAGGTGCGGATCACGCAATGCGCCAGCCGGGAGCTGTGTGCGAAGATCGCGGCAGTTCTGACGGAGCGGTTTGGCTTTACGGATGTGAAGATCATAAATGCCGGCGGCATCTCCACCACCTACGAGAATCCGGGCGGTGTTGTGATTGCATTATAGCGATTGTATTATTTAGAACATTGCCAAATGACGCAAATTCATTTATAATATAAAATGAGGTAAGATATAATTTTAACAAAGTCAAGATGGGGTAATTGGGGTGGTTATATGGATACGCAGATCAAAAGAATTAATCGAAATCTGATATTGGGATGGACGCTGATCGTTCTGATCCTGTTTGTCAGTTATCTGGGAGAAGTGATCAAAGGAGCAAGGACGGTTCCTTATCTGATCGCTTTTTCAGCGGTCACGATCCTGCCGATGGCGGCGGTGGCACTCCTCTATTTCAGGAATAAAGAGAGTCAGGATCTGCGTTATTACGTGGTGCTGGGCTATTTTCTCATGTATATTTTTGTGATGATGACCGGTTCCACCACGCTGGTCTTCACGTACATACTGCCGCTCACGGCTTTTATCGTGCTCTATCACGATCCCAAACTGGTGCTGGGAACAGGCATTATTGCCACGATCGTGAATTTTATTGATATTTTTCTGCGTTACGGTAGAGGAGAGATTGCGGCTGTTCTCACGAAAGAGACGGAGATTCAGCTGGCGCTGCTTTTCCTTTGCATTTTGGCCGCCTATCTGGCGACCCGCATTTATGATGATATTTATAAGGCGAATGTCGCTTACACCAAAGATCTGGCAGACCAGAAGGAGGAACTGTATCAGCAGGCCGAGGAGCTGGAGGCCATGAACGGCGAACTGAACAAGTACTCCGATGAGCTGTTGGTGAAAAATGAGCAGATGCGTTTGATGACCATGCAGACGATCATGACCATTGCAAATACCATCGACGCCAAGGATGAGTACACAAGAGGTCACAGCCGCCGTGTGGCGGAGTATTCCGTGGCTGTTGCGCAGGAATTGGGGCTGGACGAAGAGAAAGTGGAGGATATCCGTTTTATCGGAATGCTGCATGATATCGGCAAGATCGGTGTGCCGGATTCCGTGCTGAACAAGCCTGGAAAACTCAGCAATGAGGAGTATCAGCTGATGAAAGATCACACGGTCATAGGCGGCGAGATCCTGAAGGATATCACGATGATAACGGACCTGGATGTGGGGGCAAAGTATCACCATGAGCGTTATGACGGAAAGGGCTACCCGGAGGGGCTGAAAGGGGAGGAGATCCCGCTGATCGCCCGCATCATCGGTGTAGCGGATGCCTATGATGCCATGACTTCCAACCGTATTTACAGAAGACATCTGCCGGAGGAGAAAGTGTTGGCAGAGCTGAAAAAAGGTCTGGGTACACAGTTTGATCCGCAGGCGTGTGAGGCTATGATCCGTCTGGTGGAGGAGAAGCGTCTGACAGGATTCGATCCGGACAGCGACCCCACCGAGATGAAGCAGGCTACGCAGATTCTGACCCGTGTCATTGATAAGGCGGAGGAAACGGCGTTGGAGGAAGTACAGGCCGACGAATTGACGGGTACACTGAGCCGTGGTCAGGGCGTCAACATGATGCAGGACCAGATCGGAAAGCGCGGCACCGGCTCTTTGTTTATCTTTGACATTGATCATTTCCGCAAGATCAACGAGTCGGAAGGCTTTATGGTGGGAGACAAATATCTGCGGATCCTGGCGGATAAGATCAAGCGGATCTCGGAGGATCAGATCGTGTCCCGGTTCGGAGCGGATGAGTTTGTGGTATATATGCCGCAGGTGGACAGCGCCGAGGATGCGGAGGATGTGGCGAGACGATTCCTGGAAGACGTGAAATTGATGACGCTGAAGGATTCCTCCATTTCCAAGCTGTCGGTGTCTGTAGGTATCACGCAGATCGCTACGGAGAAGGATAAGGTGATGGTTTCCTACGAAAATGCCAGCAAGGCGCTCTTTGTGGCAAAGCAGTACGGCGGCAACAATTATTTTTGTCATAGGCTGGATAAGCTGGGGGATGACGATGATGTGGCTGTGGCAAATTCTTCGGATCTGGAGCATCTGGTGAATCTTTTCAAGAACCGGAATGAGGCGGAATTGGATGCGGATGGCAGGCCTGTGGGCATGGATTCCGGGTTTGCGAAGATTTATGATTTTGTAAATGGGATCCTGCAGAAGAACAACGGAAAGGTACGGATCGTACTGTTTACGCTGCGGGATATCGGTGAAGTATCGCTGGAGGCACATGAGGAGATCATGAGATTTCTGGAGCGGGCAATTGCCGGTGCCACCAGAAATGTGGGCGCGGCGACAAAATATACCAATGTGCAGTATGTAGTTCTGCTTGAAAATATGGATGAGACGGAGACCAGGCAGATCATAAACCGCATTATGGCGGACTTTTACCGCAGCTATGACAAGAAAAATGTGGAAGTGCATTATGATGCGGCGGATCTTGGCGCAGAATAAGGAACAGGCGACAGGTAAGAACAGGTGGAGGGATCGAAGTTGCAGGAGCTGCATAGCAAGGTGTTCACTGGGGATACATTAAAGGAATATATTGCGGACAGCGGGGTTTCTGCGCTGAAAAAGCGGGACAGTCTGGAGTCGGTGGGCGACTATCTCCGGGGGAGAGAGAAGCGTGTCCTCGGTTTGTGCGGGCTGCACCGGACAGGCAGAACTACGCTGCTCTACCAGGCGATCGACCTGTTGGGAGCGTATGATGATACTTTGCTCCTCATCGGTTCCACAGAGGATCCGGCGGAGGAGATCCGGCAGTTGTTCACCCAGTCGGCGTGTCACTATTTCTTTGTCGACGATATAGATAAAATACCGGATTTTGTGCAGAATTGCGCTTTTTTGGCGGACGAACTCACGCAGTCAGGGAAAAAGGTTGTGGTGTCGGGCGGCGACGGTGATGAACTGATCCTTCTGAAGGAGGGTGCGCTTCTCGACAGGCTGCATCTGATCCGAACCAGCTATGTTTCTTTTCGGGAGTATCAGAGATTTTATGGCGCTTCGCTGGAGGAGTATTTCGGATATCAAAGCGAACTTTCCCGGGAGAAAATACAGAAGATTGCGGATAAATACTCGGATCCGGGCGATGATAGATCGGAAATGTCGGTATTTTTGGGGAAAACGGGGAAAATATTGAAGGCGATGGACGTTCTGGCGGAGATTCCGGAGAACGGCAGGAGCTATCATACCACTTTCACGCAGCCTGGTCTGATCGAGATGCCGGATGAGACGCCGGATCCGGCGGACGGAGAAGGCGGTGAACAGCAGATGCAGACAGAGCGCCTGAAGGATGTTCTTGTGACGGATCTGCTGAAGGATAGGACGGTGTCCGGGGCGAATGTGATCGCGAAATACCGCAGCGATGGCGGGGAAGTGTTCGACATCGTATTGATCAATAAAAGAAACCGGCGCTGTGTGGCAATCCAGGTGGCGGGCACGGATCAGAAAGAGGAGAATCAGGCGCGCAACCTGACGGACAAGACCGTGTGCAGGGAGCTGCAGGAGTATTTCGGAGGCAGGCTGGTGGGGCGATATGTATTTTATTACGGACCCGGTGGAAGGGCTTTCAAGGTGCAATATGTGAACTGTACGGAATTCCTGAGCAGGGGCGCGGCGTTTTGGAATATAATGGAGAAGCTGGAAGGCGGCTGATACGGGAGGTAGGAGAATGGCTGGAAAGATTTTGGTAGTGGTTGACATGCAGGAGGATTTTACCAGAGGTGCGCTGCGCAACGAAGAAGGGATCCGGATCATTCCTAAGGTTGCGGAGAAGATCGCACAGGCGAGAGCAGCGGGAGCGGAGATCATTTTTACCAGAGATACCCACACGGATGCGTATTTGGAGACAGAGGAGGGCAAAAATCTGCCGGTACCCCATTGTATCAAAGGTACTGCCGGCTGGGAGATCGTGCCGGAGCTTACGCCTGCGGATGGGGATACGGTAATTGACAAGGAAACCTTCGGCTCGTTTGAACTGGGGGCGGTTTTGCGGAAAAGAGATGAGGAGATGCCGGTTACGGAGGTGGAACTGATCGGACTCTGTACGGATATCTGTGTGATCAGTAATGCGTTGTTGATAAAGGCCTTTCTGCCGAATGCGCATATCAAAGTGGATCCCGCGTGCTGCGCAGGGGTGGCACCAGAGAGCCACGAGACGGCGCTGGCGGCGATGCGGGCCTGTCATGTAGAGATTATGGACATTGTCAGATAATACAAAAGGAGAACAGTTATGGACAGAATGGTTACAAGTTTATTGGAGACGGATTTATACAAATTTTCCATGGGGCAGGCGATCTATCATCAGTTTCCCAGTTACACGGCGACCTGGAGTTTCAAGTGCCGTAATGAGGGGGTGCGTTTCACCAAAGAGATGGTGGAGGAGATCAAGCATCAGATCCGTCTGTACTGCGAGCTGAAGTTTACCGAGGAGGAGCTTGCTTATCTGAGCACGATCACCTGGTTTAAGTCTTCTTATAT
>DFDT01000064.1 GCA_002368865.1 Lachnospiraceae bacterium UBA3821
AAAGAAAAAGATAAAAACAAAGATAAAAACAGTTGTTTGTTTATTGCTGTGTGATGATCCTTCCGGTCATTTCTGTCCATGCCGGATCAGACAAAACTGATAAAACGTCGGATGATTCTGTCAATGCCGGTACAGATAAAACTGATAATAGGTCGGATGATTCTATCCATACTGATACTGACAAAACTGAGACAGTATCGGATGATGTATTAAGCCGGGCGGTCGTTCCCCTTGAAAGAAACGGGATCGACCTTTATCTGACCCGGACCATGCTCAGCGGGACAGAGCCGCAGAAGCAGATTCTGCTGATCCACGGAGTGACCTATTCCTCTCATGAATTTGACATTGACTATCAGGATTACAGCCTGGTGCGGAAACTGGCCCAAGAGGGGTATGGAGTCTGGCTTCTTGACATAGCCGGATTCGGCCAGTCAGAAGAGGTCAAAGATGGCTTTATGCCGGATTCTGACTATGCGGTGGAAGATATCCATGCCGCAGTGGAGAAAATCATTCTTGAGACCGGGCAGGAAAAGATTGATGTTCTGGGATGGAGCTGGGGGACTGTGACGGTCAGCAGATTCGCGGTAAAATATCCTGAGTTGATTAACAGGCTGGTCCTCTACGCCCCTATTCTGACCGGCATAGGAGAGTACACAGTTACAGAGCCATTTCACCATAATACCTGGGATCATGCAACAGATGATTTCCAGCGAAACGAAGACGGATCGATCAATGAGGAAATCACAGATCCGGTGATCCGGGAATGGTGGTGCTCGAGCTGCAGGCATTATGACGGCGAATCGAGCCCCAACGGAGGCAGAAGAGATGTCTGTGTGGACAGCTCAGTCGACCTGATCGATCTGTCAAAAATCCGCACACCCACCCTTGTCATCTGCGGAGACCAGGATCCCTATCTGAATTATGATAAAGTGAACGCGTGTCTGGACAGCCTGCCGGAAGGCTCATCCCTGGAAGTCATCCCGGGCGGCGCCCATATGGTCTTTGTAGAGAAGCCATTTTATCATGATTTTCAGGATCGGCTGTTGGACTTCCTGAATGACGACGCCGGCGCCATGGATAATGCAGCCTGATTTATTCTTCATCGCGTAATACCCGTGACTTCAGATCATGGGATACCAAGACTCGCGAGCGAGTCTTGAATACAGCTGTATGACAATAGAATGATTGAAACCAATTAACGGAGGAATGGACTTTGAGTCAACTGAAGAAAACGCTAACTATTGTTTTACTCCTGGTGATGACAGCCATGACCGCAGCCGGCTGCGCAAAGGCGGGCAGCGGGATACATGATCTTCATGGAAGCATTATTGGAAATGAGTATTATATTGACACGTTTGACAATGTCGGAATCCGCACCATGAGAACGCATGGGAAAAGGATCGATATCGATAATAACATTGTCGAGGAAAAGACCTATGCCTCCAATACGGATGAATGGTATTCGACCAAGACCCTCAGCTCCGTGATCACAATCACTATAGATGGAAAACAGCTGATTTCCTGCGGCGACACCTGTGTTTTCTACGATACCCGTCTGGTTCCGGAACATGAATTCTACCTGGACGAGGTGGAGAGTACATCTTCAGGGATCATGGATACTACTCTGGTCAGCGGAAAGCTGAACAGTGTAAAGAATAAATTCGGAAAACCCATGGTGGTAGTCATTAAATCGCAGATGGGAGCTCCAATCTATGCTTTTTCAGGCAAAAAAGTATATTGGGAAATACAGGAGGATCTGCCGAGATTTACAAAACTGATGATTGACGGAAAGGCGCTCTATATTCACAGGGCAAACTTCCAGATCATCGACAAGTCGCTGCTGGACTAGGTCATGGAACAGACCTCTCCTGAAAGCAGTTGAGAGGTGAAGAAAATATAAGCAAATATAAGCAAATATAAGCCGGCTCTAGAGGTGAAGCAGACATACAAGAGGTGAACCAATATGAGTTTTAAAATGCAGAGACATACTCTTCTAAAATATGAGGGAACTGCCGAAGAGGTCATTATTCCGGACGGAGTCAAAGAGATTGGGGAACGGGCTTTTTCATATAATAAAACGGTTAAACATGTCTGGATACCCGATGGAGTTGAAAAAATCGGCAGACATGCCTTTTTAGACAATGAATCTCTGGAAAGTGTCCGTATGCCGGAAAGTCTGACCAGAATCGGCTATGGTGCATTTTCGGGATGCCATTCATTAAAAAACATGACTATACCGGGCAGCGTGAGGTATATAGAAGATTTCACATTCAGTGGATGCCGTTCACTGGAAGAAGTTACAGTGCAGGAAGGAGTCAAACATATAGGAGAATTTGCATTCTATGAATGCAGTAATCTCCAGATGGTCAGGTTCTTTAAATATGGGCCGATTGTGCGCAGCACTGCTTTTTATACTTGTAAAAAACTGAAAAGAGTTATCTATAGTGGAAAGCAGTATTTTCTCGCGAAAGTAAAAGATGACGATGATACTCCCGCAACTGTCTGGGAAATCGCAGATTCA
>DFDT01000098.1 GCA_002368865.1 Lachnospiraceae bacterium UBA3821
TCGATGCCAGAAAGAAGCCGGAGATCTGTTTTATTTATTCGGTGGAATTTGAGACAGATACGAAGAAAGTGCCAAGAAGCAGCGGCGGTATGCAACTTTCCGTGACGGAACCGACAGAATATCATTTCCCGAAAAGCGGAGAAGAAGCATTGAAGCATCCGATCGTGATCGTGGGTATGGGGCCGGCAGGGCTGTTCTGCGGGTATTTCCTGGCAAAGCAGGGGTATCGCCCGCTGATCCTGGAACGCGGTAAGTGCGTGGAAGAACGGCAGGCGGATGTGGAGAGGTTCTGGGAGACCGGTGTTCTGGATACGGCATCCAATGTGCAGTTCGGCGAGGGCGGTGCAGGCACATTCTCTGACGGCAAATTAAATACCCTGGTGAAGGACAAATATGGCAGAAATCAGGCGGTGCTGCAGGCGTTTGTGGAGTGCGGCGCGGGGGAAGAAATTTTGTATGAAGCGAAACCCCATATCGGAACCGATGTGTTGTGCAAAGTGGTAAAGAATATACGGGAGGAGATTCTGCAGCGGGGCGGCGAAGTGCGCTTTCAGAGTCAGGTGACAGAGCTGCAGGTACAGGATGGAAGGGTCTGCGGTGTGATCGTTAATGGACAGGAGAAGCTGCCCTGTGAGCAGGTGGTGCTGGCGGTAGGGCATAGCGCCAGAGATACCTTTCAGATGCTCTATGAGAAACAGATTCCCATGGAGGCGAAGGCTTTCGCAGTGGGACTGCGGGTGGAACATTTGCAGAGCATGATCAATGCGGATCAGTATGGAGATGAAACTTCCGGTTTGGGAGCGGCGCCCTATAAGGTGACTGCCCAGGCGGACAATGGCCGCGGAGTCTATTCTTTCTGCATGTGTCCCGGCGGATATGTGGTGAATGCGTCTTCGGAAGCAGAACGTGTGGCGGTAAACGGCATGAGCTACAGCGGTCGAAACGGCAGGAATGCCAATTCTGCCATCATTGTGTCGGTAACGCCGGAGGATTTCGGTTCGGATCACCCTTTGGCGGGGGTGGAATTCCAACGTGGCTTGGAGCGGAAAGCCTATGAGCTGGCGGGAGGCAGGATTCCCATGCAGCGCTACGGCGTTTTCCGCGCCTGTGTGGAGCAAAAAGTGACGCAGAAAGAATTGTGCCAATGTTCAGGGAAATCGGTGGATATTGACACGGGTATGTTTTCAGAGGATAATACAGAATGTAGCGTTTTTCCGGAACACAAGGGACAGAGCGCCTGGGCGGATGTGAGCCGGATCCTTCCGGCGGAATGCAATAAGGCATTCGTGCAGGGCATGGAGCAGTTCGGCAGAAAAATAAGGGGCTTTGACCGGAGGGATACCATTCTTTCCGGCGTGGAGAGCAGGACTTCCTCGCCGCTTCGGATCACCAGAGACGAGACCCTGCAGTCTGCGGTGCGGGGACTTTATCCCTGCGGGGAGGGCGCTGGTTATGCGGGCGGTATCACTTCCGCGGCGATGGACGGGCTGCGGGTGGCGGAGCAGATTGCGGCAAATTATGCAAAGCCGGAGTAAAATTCTATGCTTTTTGTTGCAAAACTTGCAAAAGTCATAGGACTTTTGTTGTAATATTTGCAAAAACCATAGAACTTTCGCAAGGAGGAATCTGTCAATGAATTCTAAGGGATTACAGTGATGATTTTTCCAAACACGCACCCGCAGTGGAGGTTCCGAAAATCAGATGGATATGGGACTCAGTGCCTGTGCAGCTTGCAAAAGAAAATAATAAATTTGTGTTTTCGCATGTTAAGCAGGGGAAAAGGTCGGCAGAACTTGAGAACGCTTTACAGTGGTTAAAGGATGCAGGACTGATCTATCAATTGGAATTGGCAGAAAAACCGGAGGTTCCGCTTTCGGCCTTTGCTGACATGACCTATTTTAAAGTGTATCTGTCTGATATTGGATTGCTCAGAGTGCAGTCAAACATATCTGCGCAGACGATTTTGGAAGGAAATGAAAACTATATAAAATATAAGGGTGCATTTGCGGAAAATTATGTTATGACAGAACTGCTTTCCCAAGGGAAAACACCGTATTTTTGGCGTTCCCAAAATACAGCAGAGATTGATTTTTTGTGCGAGAACAAAGAATCGATCATTCCGATCGAGGTGAAAGCGGCAGATAATATGCAGGCAAAGAGTTATAAAGTGTTTTGTAAGAAATATAAGCCAAAAACAGGTTTCAAGACATCGCTTAAAAATATAGCGGAAAATCAGTGTGAAAATACAAGGACGATCAATCTGCCATTATATATGATCTGGGCGATGGATCAATATTTGTAAACATGAGGTGACAGAACGAATATGCATAACGACATTTTGACAATCGGACCTTTTACCATTCACGGATACGGACTGATGATCGCAATCGGTATTTTAACGGCACTGTTCATCGGAGAGGCACGGACAAAACGGAAAGGCTTAAATCCGGACGAGATGTATAATCTGACCTTTTGCTGCGGAATCGGCGGTTTCCTGGGCGCGAAGCTGATGTTTTTGATCGTGGAATGGAGGAGTTTTCTGGAGAATCCATGGGCGCTGCTAAAATCCGACGGGTTCGTGGTGTATGGCGGCATTATTCTGGGTGTGGTGTCAGGATATCTGTGGTGCCGTTTCCGGAAGCTGGTATTTCTGGATTATTTTGATATGGTCATGCCCTCTGTGGCGGTGGCGCAGGGATTCGGCAGAATCGGTTGTTTTCTGGCAGGGTGCTGCTACGGCAGGGAGACGGACTCCTGGTGCGGCGTGGTATTTACTCATTCCCACTATGCGCCCAACGGGGTGCGGTTGATCCCGACGCAGCTGATATCTTCTGCAGGGATGTTTGTGATCGCAGGAATTTTAATGTGGTATGCCCGAAAACCCAGAAAGCAGGGACAGGTCGGTTTTTTGTATATGATGCTTTACAGTATCGGCAGAACCTGTGTGGAATTTCTGCGTAACGATTACAGAGGAGCGGTCGGGATTTTGTCCACGGCGCAGTTCATTTCCATCTTTATCTTTATCATTGGCGTGATCGGATTTTGGAGAATGAGCAAGAGGACAGAAAATGAATAAGAAGGCAATTATCCTAATTGTCAGTACGTTCGTGGTCTGCATCGTTCTGGCAATTGTGGGGACGGGCTGCCTGATCGCGTGGCATGTCCATCAGGTGAAGCAATATAATCAGCAGTTTGAACAGGAATACCGGGAAAATCTGATATCCATGGATATGCAGATCCTTTCGGAGAGAAAATATGTTGCCATTTCTTCGGGAATTTGGGGCGTCAGGGAAGAGGAGGCGCCTGCCAGAGGAGATACTTACGGCGACTCCTATTATCACGAGTATAACCTTTATGATAAGCAGATCGATTACGCCTATACGGTTTATATTCATCATTCGCCGCGGGGAAAGCTGGCGGCATATGACGATCGGATCACAACCTATCGGGAGCTGGCACAGAAATATGAAGCAAACTTTGAAGTCATGCGTGAAATTATAGAGGAGCATGGCGGGCAGGCCGAGCGGCTCACCACATTTCAGCCGCAGGAAGCAGATGACTATATTTTATTGGTGTATCTGCCGGATGCGGCAGGCATGATTGAAACGCAGGACGATCTGTATGACAGGGTGTATGGCGGGTATGCCGATGCGCATCTTGATGTGACAAACGGGATCAATGTGGATATTCCCAGGTTTATCTTTTGTGCGAAGGAAGATACTTATAAGCAGATGTGTGCCGGACTTGACACGGCTCGAGGCTATGTGCAGGGCAAAGGATACGAGTGCAGAAACAGCGCTGTCACAACGAATCAGATTCGATTGAGCGAGCTGTGCGAGCTACTGCTTGGCGACAGGACAAAGGAGTATGTGAAGGCTGATGTGGCGGATACGAATACGCTAGGGAGCCCTGTGTCGAAAAATTATCTGATGTCGGTGAATGTGGAGGACTGGATCGCGCTGTATGAGTTGGAGGTTGGGGTTAATTATTACCTGACGGTATATGAGAAGAGATAGCGTGATATAATGGATCCGGTTCGAATAACATATTTGACAAAAGCACCGGAAGAAATTACAATGTCGATTGGGAAGAAAGCAGAAAGAGAAAAATACCTCAAGGCATAGAAAGGCTAATATAGAGAAAATGAGCAATTTACGTGAATTTTTGAAAGATAAAAAAAGAATTGTGGTGAAGATCGGTTCATCATCCCTGCAGCATGCTGAGACGGGGGACATGGATTATATCCGCATGGAGAAGCTGGTGCGGGAGCTTGCCGATATCCGTAATCAGGGTAAGGAAGTGGTGCTGGTGTCTTCCGGTGCCATTGCGGCGGGCAGGCAGGCGATTCAGTTGAAGGAGATCAAGGCGCAGACGGATGCGGAGCTTCTGGCGATCAAGCAGGCATGTTCCGCGGTGGGACAGGCCAGACTGATGATGGCATATCAGCGTTTATTCGCGGAGTATAATCAGGTGGCGGCGCAGATCTTGATGACGCGCAATACGATTGTGGATACTTTGAACCGCTACAATGCACACAATACCTTTCGAGAGCTCTTGAAACTGGGGGCGATTCCTGTGGTAAATGAAAACGACACTGTCGCGACTTATGAGATTGAGATTGGCGATAATGATACCTTGTCGGCAATTGTAGCGGCGTTGGTGGATGCGGATCTGTTGATCCTGCTTTCTGATATTGACGGGCTTTATACGGACGATCCACGCAGGAATCCGGAGGCAAAGTTTATCGAGCAGGTGGATGAACTGACGGAAGAATTTATGAATATGGGTAAAGGCAGCACCGGCAGCAATGTAGGCACCGGCGGTATGAATACCAAGATGATCGCGGCGAAGATTGCCACCAAATCCAATGTGGATATGGTGATTGCCAACAGCAAGGACATCGGAGTAATCCATGAAATCCTTGCGGGGGAGAACCGGGGTACCTTGTTCCTGGCGCATAAGGATGAGGGCTTTGATCTGCCGGATTTTGTGGAGAAGTTGCACAATAGTTAGATGAGAGAGTTTGAAAATGACAAGGCTGGAAAAATATAAAAAACGAATATTTGACATCATCCAGATTGGTTCCAGAGAAGATATTCCCAGCACGATTTTTGATATTTTTATTGTCTGCATGATCATTTTGAGCATTGCAGTGACGTTTCTGGAGACCTTCGACGAGCTTGCGCCGTACAAAGCGGTTATGGATGCCATAGAACTTTTTACCATCCTGGTGTTTATGGTGGAGTATATCCTGCGCATTTGGACCAGTGAGTATCTGTACCCGGACTGCGGAAAAGGAGAGGCGGTCAATCGGTTCCTGTTTTCTTTTTATGGAATTGTGGATTTTCTGACGATCGTATCCTATTTTTCGGTGTTGTATTCCAACGGCGCGATCGTTCTGAGAATGATCCGGGTGGTGCGGATACTCAGGCTGTTTAAGGTGAATCAGAGTTTTGACGCGTTTAATGTGCTGGCAGAGGTTTTAAAGGAAAAACTCAACCAGATCATATCGTCCCTTTTCATGATCTTTATGCTGATGCTGGGGGCGTCCTTGTGTATGTACGGATTCGAGCATGAGGCTCAGCCGGAGGTGTTCGACAATGCGTTTTCCGGCATGTGGTGGGCAATGTCTACGGTGTTGACCGTGGGATATGGTGATATGTATCCCATTACGCTGGGCGGACGTGTGGCGGCAATTCTGATCGCACTTTTAGGCGTGTGTGTGGTGGCAATCCCCACCGGTGTGATCAGTGCGGGATTTGTAGAGTATTACGCAAGGCTGCGGACAGATGAGGTGAAGACCATTTTTGCGCCGGATGTCTGTGAGATGCTCCAAAAACAGGCGAGGGCGCGGAATATTTCGGTGAATACCTACATGGAGCGGATGATCCTGGAGCAGGAATGGCGGGAACTGGAAGGCGGGAGCCCGGAACGCGGAAGCCCGGAACGCGGAAGCCTGGAACGCGGGAATACGGAACATGAGAAAAAACGGGAAAATGCGGGACGCCGACCGGGTGCAAAACGAAAGAAAAAATAAAATATAAAAAACTATTGACTTTTCCGGAAGATACATGCTATTATTCAAT
>DFDT01000049.1:0-4876 GCA_002368865.1 Lachnospiraceae bacterium UBA3821
GGATCAAACTCTCATGTTGAATGATCGTTTTTCCTCGCCAGTGTTATCTGGCTTTCCGGATTTGATTCCGCCCTTTCCTTTCGGTTCAGGCTTCCTCAATCTTGGTTTGTGATTTGACTTTTGTCAAATTGTTCTCTGAATTTTCTTTCGCTCTGACCCTCAGAGGGGAATCAGAACGTTTGGAATTTTCAGGGTTGCATTGCTGTTTATTTGTCAAGGTACCATACGATCCGCAAGCAGATCGCTTACAAATTGCTTCGCAATTTGCAGTGCCGCTACATTTTGTTTTTGAGCGACAGCTTTAGTATAATATCATATGCATTTTGCGTTGTCAATAGCATTTTAAAAATATTTTTGAGATATTTTTTCTCATTCCATCATGTCTTATTTCAATTGGATCGTATCGATGGAAGTCGCCGTCACCATGGTGTATCTGTAGGTTCCGTTCGTCGGGATCAACAGCTCCGCGGGTTTTGAAAACATTCCGTTAAATTTCTCTGTACCGCCGTAGGTTATGATCCTGCATTCGTTTTCATTATAAATAACGAAATCTTTTTCCTCAAAGAAAATGTCCGTATAATCCAGGTCAAAATAATAGGTGGTGACTTTTTTGCCATCCGTATTATAGATTTCCAATTTATAGGTATGTTCCGCATCATCTGATCCGAAGATCAGACCCACGTATTTTTCCCCATAAAAAACAGCCTGGATTTCCTTGTCAAATATGTGTCCGGCGCCGTCCACCGGGGTTTGATTTCCCTTGAATACAGTCAGACGATTATCTCCCACCGCAAAGGCTGTTTCATCATCCGCAAAATAAATCTCGGGAATCAGCAGATCGGAATAGGAGTACGCGCTGACGATCAGGTCGCTCATATTCTCGCCCACCGGTCCCAGATTATAAAAGACCACATTGTTCTTCATCTCGCCTGCATCCAGATACACATAGCTTACGGCAAGAAGAATCCCGTTCGGAGACAGGCTGACATCCACCGGATATCCGGTCTCCTGCATATGTACCTGGCCGGTAAAGCGCATCTTGCCGTCCGTGTCATAGGTATTGATCCATATGACGTCACTGTCAGACAACACAGCTGTCACATCTCCGTTTGCAGACACGGCAACATCACGGATCGGCATGTTGGTCGTGATCGTTCCCAACGGCTTCTCCGTGTTCTGCACGTAAATCTCTCTTCCGTTATAACTGGCAATAGCCGCCACATTCTTATTGATGGCAAGCTTAATGTCCTGAATCTGATAGGTCTGGTTCCAGTTTACAATTCCCTTTGCCGTGGTGCAGTGCGCGCCATCCTTACTATAAGTAAGAATACAATTCTGCAGTCTCACATCTATCGTTCCCGACGTCAGATCCAGCGGAATACTGGAAACCACGTCATACCCGGTGTAAAGATGTCTGTTGTATTGCAAGATCACAATTCCGATCACCGCCAGAACCGCAACCACGATCAACAGGATCCGGTATACATTTTGTAACTTGTGGCGCATGATCTTATCCTTGTAATTCAGACGTTCCTGATCCCTCTTTTGTTTTTCTTTCATATAGCTTCTGATTTCTGTCATAAATTACCTCGTACTTTACCGAGGCAGCATAAGCACCTGCCCCTGCTTTATATTATTAGGGTCCGTAATTTTATTTCTTTCACAGATATCCTGCACCCTGGTATCCGTTCCGTATTGTCTTTTGCTGATTGCGATCAGGGTATCCCCCGGTTGGATCACATAGGCTACCGCTTCCGAGACAGCCGCTTCCGCAGGCTGGGACTGGGTTGCCTGGGACTGTGCTGTCTGAGTTTCCGCAGCCTGTGAAACTGCTTCCTGGGATTCTGCCTCCTGCGAAACTGCTTCCTGGGATTCTGCCTCCTGAGAAGCCGCTTCCTGGGATTCTGCTTCCTGAGACTCCGGCTCCTGCGAAGCTGCCTCCTGGGACTCGGGCTCCTGGGAAGCCGCCTCCTGAGACTCTGTCTCCTGCGCTTTGCTGTCCGCCCCGTCTGTCTGGTTTTCCGCCCGCAGCGCCTCATCCAGCTTGTCCTCTATGACAAGTTTATCCTTTGGCTCGGATTTCTGCAACTCCTCCGGATCGGACACGGACGCATTCACTGCCAGCAGACTGCCCTGTTCCTGCACCGGTCCCGTTTCCTCCTTGAAGGTCGCGATCCCAAACAGGCATAAAAGCGCAAAAACAGCCACGGCCGCCAGACGCATTCTCTGCAAATTCTGCGACGTGGGCAATTTCAGTATTTTCCGATCCGCGTCTGCCGTATAGGAAACATTTTTCTCTGTCGCTTCCGCCGCGGCACGCCGTTCCTCCTGACGCTGCTTTACTTTCTCATATTTTTCCTGATCCACATACTCCGGCGGAATTTCTTCGCGCACATCCAGCATATACGCAAGCATGGCATCATTTTTTTCGTAAAACTGCGCGTATCCCGCAACATATCTGCAGATATCCCGATCACATATGTAAAAGCCCTCTATCATCTCACCGTTCAACAGACGATATCCGGCAAAGGTTGTCTCCGGAAAATATTTTCTTCGAAAGCGCTCAATCTCCTGCATTTGTGCCTGGGAAAGATGCCGCACTTCCTTGGGCAGCTGGTCCACCTTGCAGGCGCCGTATATAAAATGGTAGTCAATCCCGTTTTCCAGTTCATGCTTTCCGTACAGCGCCACGGAAATTTCTTTGTTTTCCGCCTGCCTGTTCAGCTGCTTTATGTAAGAAACCACATAATCCTCTACATAGACCTTACAGGTCTTGTCCACTTCTCCGATCTGCGTAATATTTTTTGGTAATTCCATACAAACACCTCCCATGTCTAAGCACCGATTTTGCTTCATCATAGCATTGATATGAGAGGTATTTTATCGTATTTTGTCACGGTATTCAGAAAATTTCTCGACAAACTATTCGAAACGATAGACCGTTACGGAATCATAGTCCCTGCCCTCGCCGAACACACAGGGGGGAAAATTCTCATGGTGAATGCTGTCGGGATAATACTGCGTCTCCAGGCAGAAACCGTATCGTTTGTTGTAAACCACGCCATCCTTACCGGTCTGCTCCCCGATAAAGTTTCCGGCATAAAACTGTACCCCGGGCAACGTGGTGTACACTTTCATCACTCTGCCGCTCAACGGCGCCTTCGCCGTGGCAATATGCTGCAGAGTTCCATCCGCGCCTGTGATCACAAAATTGTGGTCATAGCCGCCGGTCAGCTTCAGCTGTTCCATGTCTGCGTTGATCTCTTTCCCCATCGGCTTCTCTGTCGTAAAATCCATAGGGGTTCCTTTTACCGGAGCAATCTCACCGGTGGGAATCGCCCCTGCCACCACCGGCGTATAATAATCCGCCTTCAGCCAGAGCGTGTGATCCGCGATTTTGCCGAACCCATGCCCCTCCAGATTAAAGTAACTGTGATTGGTGGGATTGAACAGCGTCCGCTTGTCACTGCTGCCGTGATAGTGCAGCGTCAGACCGTTTTCCTCATCCAGCGTATAGGTGATCTGCATCTTCTTGTTGCCGGGGAATCCCATATTTCCATCCGCATCTTCCAGAGAAAAGCATACGCCGTCTTTGACAATCTCGGCGTTCCAGAGGCAATTCTGGTAACCCTTTTTATAATCACTGTGCAGGTTGTTGGCATTGTCATTCTGCGCCAGCTGATACTTCACGCCGTCCAACACAAACGCCGCACCGCCGATCCGGTTCGCATGGGGGCCCACCACAGCACCGAACACACTGCCATTGTCATTGTATGCATCCCCATTGTCAAAACCCAGCACCACATCCGCGATCTCCCCGTTAGGCGCGGGTACTTTCAGCATGGCAAGGACCGCCCCCAGATTGATCACGGCAGCCTCCATTCCCTTGCTGTTTTTCAGATTATAAAGAATGATGTCGCCGCCAGTGGGCGTTTTCCCGAAAGATCGTGTTTCTACAGTAATTGACATATATGTCACCTCGTTTTCTGTTGATTTCCACACTACAGCTCAATTCTGCCTTCCAGTGCGCGCAGCAGCGTCACTTCGTCAATGTATTCCAGATCTCCGCCTACCGGCACGCCGCTGGCGATGCGGGTCACTTTGATCCCCGTGGGTTTAATCAGTTTGCTGATGTACATAGCCGTGGTCTCGCCTTCCAGACTGGAATTGGTGGCAATGATCACTTCCTCCACATCTCCTCTGAGGCGTTCCATCAGCTCTTTAAGCTTGATATCATTAGGTCCGATCCCCAGCATAGGTGAGATCGCGCCGTGAAGTACATGATAAACGCCCTCATACTTGCCGGTTTTCTCGTAAGCCGCCAGATCGCGGGTATTCTCCACCACCATGATCAGCTTATGGTTGCGCTTTTCATTGGCGCACACCGGGCAGATCTCCCTGTCTGTCAGGGTATAGCATTCCTTGCAGTAACGCACATTTGCCTTAGCTTCCATCATCACATTCGCCAGACGGTTCACTTTGTCCGCCGGCATATTGATCAGGTGAAATGCCAGTCTCTGCGCGGATTTGCTGCCGATGCCCGGCAACGCGGCAAGTTCCTCTATTAACTTGTTGATATGTCCGCTGTAAAGATCCATTAGAACGGAAGACCTCCCAGACCGCCGAATCCGCCGGTCAGTGCACTCATCATCATCGCATTCTCGTCATCTGCCTGCTTGATGGCCTCATTGGCCGCTGCCATGATCGCGTCCTGCAATGTTTCGATATCCTCAGGATCCACGATCTCCTCCGCCAGCTTGATGCTCACAATGTTTTTCTTGCCGGTCACGGTCACTTCCACAGCACCGCCGCCCGCTGTCGCGGTAAACTCCTTGGTCTCAAAATCCTTTTGCTGCTCCTCCATCTGGCGCTGCAT
>DFDT01000049.1:4933-12700 GCA_002368865.1 Lachnospiraceae bacterium UBA3821
GCCTGCTTCATCAGATTGTTCATGTTGCCGGGCATTCCGCCGCCCGGAAATCCTCCACGTTTTGCCATTGTAAAAGCTCCTCCACTTTGTTGCATTCTATTTTTTGTTATTTGCCAAGTATACTTTATGATACTTTTGGGGATTTTTCAACTGTCTTCCTCCTCAACTTCCATATGGATGACCTGAGAAAGATCCACATAATGGTCTTCAAAATCTCTTTCCCCATTCACCGTCTGAATCGTCACCGCCACTTCCTTGCCGGAGAAATCCGCCAGCATCCGCTCTAATAATTCCTTGTTCGCTTCGTTCTGATTAAAATAATCCGCGGCAAGTCCGTCCTCCAGAACGACCTGCAGACTGTCATCCGCTCCCAGGCTCAGGCGTGCACTCTTCAGATAAGTGCGCATGGGATTATCGGCATTTCCGATGATGGAAGCCCATTTTGCAACGATGGCCCTGATGTCATCCGGGATTGCCTTGGGAAGCTGCGGGCGGGAATATCCTCCGCCGACGCCGTTTCCGCCGCCAGGGCCACTGCCATCCGACGCACCATACGCCCCCATACCCGGAGCGCCCATGCCGGCTGCCCCTTGCACAAAAACACCGTTTTCCAGTTTATCTTCCAGCTGACGAATGCGATCCAACAGAGAATCCTTCGTCGCTTCCATATCCGGTCTGCAGAGCTTGATCAGCGCAATCTCTACTAAAATCCTCTTCTGGGCGGCATATCGGATCTGCCCGGACAGCTCGGAAAAGATGCGGATATACCGAACCACTCGATCCATATCCACCATCTGGGCTTCTTCCTTCAGTCTGACCAGATTATCCGAGGACATATCAATTACATCCTCCAGATTGTCCGAGGACTGCACCAACATCAGATTGCGCAGATACCAGGTAAAATCCGTGACGAACTGTGTCAACTCACGACCCTGCATCACGATTTCTTCCAACAGTTCCACGCAGCCTGTCACATTTCGATCCAACACATGCCGGAGTAGCCTGCTGAACACTTCCGTATCCACTGCCCCCAGCACATCCAGGGTCTTGTCATAGGTCAGTTCCTGCCCTAAATTAAAGGCAATACACTGGTCCAATAAGCTCAGGGCATCCCGCATAGAGCCGTCCGCCGTCTTCGCAATGTAGCGGAGAGCCTTCTCCTCCACCTGCACCTGCTCCGCCGCGATCAGCTCCTGCATGCGTCCCACAATCGTATCAATTGAAATTCTCTTAAAGTCATATCTCTGGCACCGGGACAAAATGGTGATCGGCAACTTATGCACTTCCGTGGTCGCCAGAATAAAGATCACATACGAGGGCGGCTCTTCCAGCGTTTTTAACAGCGCGTTAAATGCACCGATGGAGAGCATATGCACCTCGTCTATAATGTAAACCTTATATTTCCCCTCCGCAGGCGAATAGGACACCTCATCCACGATCTCACGGATATTGTCCACGCCGTTGTTGGACGCCGCATCAATCTCGATGACATTCATGCTGGCACCGGAGGCAATGGCTTTACAGGTCCGGCACTCTCCACAGGGACCGTCATCTGTGGGATTCTCACAATTCACGGTCTTCGCCAGAATCTTCGCCACAGTTGTTTTACCCGTGCCTCTCGTCCCGGTGAACAAATACGCATGACCGATGCGGTTCGCCTTGATCTGGTTGCGCAGCGTGGTCACAATATGATCCTGCCCCTTCACATCTGCGAAGGAATCCGGACGAAATTTACGGTATAATGCTGTATACGACATAAAAAATCAGTTCCTTTTCTATCTGGGTTTTATCAGGCTGTCTGTCAATCTCCGAAA
Organism: Lachnospiraceae bacterium UBA3821; assembly: GCA_002368865.1. Taxonomy (GTDB): domain Bacteria; phylum Bacillota; class Clostridia; order Lachnospirales; family Lachnospiraceae; genus Acetatifactor. The sequence continues at coordinate 6,748 of DFDT01000049.1, forward strand.
GAGATGCCAAGCAGCTTCGCCTCCTGCACGATGGTCGCGTCGGGAGACAGATATTTGAGCTTTCCGGCCACATCCTCCAGGGGCACCTTCACGATCTCGCGGTTTTTGTAACCTACCATGAAACCATATTCGCCCTCTAAGATCAGCCTGCCCGCCTCAGCGCCCAGACGGCTTGCAAAAACACGGTCATACGGGCAGGGACTTCCGCCGCGCTGGGTATGTCCCGGAACCGTCACACGTACTTCCTGGCCGGTGGCCTTGCCGATTTTATCCGCAAGTTCGTAAGAAACACTGGGATAAGGACTTTCTTTTAATTTCTTTGCATATTCCTTTTTGGAANNCATACGGGCAGGGACTTCCGCCTCTCTGAGTATGTCCGGGCACCGTCACGCGCACTTCTCTGCCGGTCTTTTTCTGAATCTCATCCGCGATCTCATAAGATACGGACGGGAAAGCGCGGCTCTCCACTTTTTTCTTATAATCCTTCTTGGAAAGCTTCGCATCCTTCTTGGAGATTGCGCCTTCCGCCACCGCGATAATGGTGAACTTACTGCCGCTGGCCACACGCTCATCGATCTTTTCAATCACCTTGTCAATATCATACGGAATCTCAGGGATCAAAATAATGTCGGCTCCGCTGGCCATACCGGCATTCAGCGTCAGCCAGCCAACCTTGTGTCCCATTACCTCCACAATAAACACTCTGTTGTGGGAAGCCGCGGTGGTATGAATACAGTCAATTGCCTCCGTGGCGATGTTCACGGCACTCTGGAAACCGAAGGTCATGTCCGTACCCCACAGATCATTATCAATGGTCTTAGGAAGGGTCACGATATTTAAGCCCTTCTCACGCAGCAGATTCGCCGTCTTGTGGGTGCCGTTTCCACCCAGAATCACCAGACAGTCCAGTTTCAGTTTATAGTAGTTCTGCATCATGGCATCCACTTTGTCCAGACCGTTCTCGTCCGGATCCTGTATGGTCTTGAAAGGAGTACGGGAAGTGCCCAGGATCGTGCCACCCTTTGTCAAAATACCGGAGAAGTCCTTCCCCGTCAGTATCTGGAAATCACCGTAGATCAAACCTCTGTAACCGTCCAAAAAGCCGTAAAGCTCTACCTTTTCCTTGCTGTTCAAAAGCGTCTTCGCCACGCCTCTCATCGCTGCATTCAGTGCCTGGCAATCGCCTCCGCTGGTCAACATTCCGATTCTCTTCATAGTACGGTCCCTCCTTATGTGTTTTCATGTGATTGATGTGTTTGCTGCATTTATGTTTTAATCCCTTATGTCCTCAATGTAAGATGATGCTTCGCCAGTTGAGACTCGAAAAACGCTGCGCGTTTTCCTCGGCCGCAGGCCAGACTCGAAAAACGCTGCGCGTTTTCCTCGTTGAAATAAAGCTTCGCTTTATTTCACATTATACCTCAAAATGGGGCGTCACACAACATGGGAAAACAGAAAGAAACTTGAATCATCTGAATTCTCTCTTCTCTGGTCGTATCTTTGATCAGGACGGATTTGATCCCTTCCATGCACAACATCCCCTTTCCCATGGTTGGCTTTTCAATCATACTTATATTATATCAACCGCAGGTTCTTTCGCAAGGCTTTTTAATCCTCTGCCATGTGTGCGAAATCCTTCCAGTTCGAAACAAACGGCCCCGAAAAACTTTCGGAGCCGTCTTAACTGTTCTCTATTCCATTCGTTATTACATTTTTCGTTATGACTTCCAAAGACTGTGCAGATTACAGTATGCGTATGCCGCCTCCACTTCGTCGCCCTCGCAGATTGCAAAACATGCCTTGGGCTCATCGCCGGGCTTCAGCGCTTTCCTCTGATTTCCTGCCTTTGTCTTCAAAGCAATCCACTCGATATAGTGTTCGGCCACCATCGGGTGCGCCACAGACCCCACTGTGACAGTGACAAGGTTGTCTTTTACTTCAACCACAGGCACATGCTTCTCTACTGCCGCGTCCGTCGTACCGGGCTCAATCTTCTGCATACGCTCGCCGCAACAGATGATGGGCACCCCACAATTTTTAACCACCGCAATGATCTGTCCGCAGTGGGCACAACGATAAAACTCAAGCTCCATACTCCATTTCCCCTTTCGTATTAATTTGCCTTACCGCCCTTCTCTCTTATATTCTACATCAGATTCACTCATATTTCTACATAAAAGAAAATCATCCCTCATACAAAAAACTCACTTCCGCATAAACCTCCACAAAATCCACCTCGCATCTGCCGTCCCAGATGCCTACAGGTACTTTATCCGTAAAGATATACTCCTTTGACTCCACAGTCTCCGGTGTGGGACTCTCCTCAAAACGATAGACCTGTACCTTTTGGTCTTTCGGGAAAACCAGCCAATACTCCCGCACCCCTGCCTCCATATATTTTTTCTTTTTGAGGTAGACATCCATTTTCCAATTGCCGGGAGAAACCACTTCCACGATCAAGTCAGGCGCCCCAACCAACCTGTTCAAAGTTATCTTCTTCCTGTCACATACCACAAACACATCCGGGCGAACCACCGTCCTGTCGTCGCCAAAGAGCTGCACATCCACATCCTGATATGTCTTACATTGACCATGATTTTTCTTGATATAGGAGCTAAATACATCCCTGATTTCTCCCGAAATGCCCTGGTGTCCAAAGGACGTGGATGCCATGTCGTAGAACACCCCGTCAATCATCTCCACCCTTGTTCCTTCCGGCAACGCCAGATAGTCCTCCAACGTCCTGTCTCCAATCCGGTCGAACTGATACGCAAACGCCGGCTCCATCACCATGTTCGGCATTGTTTTATCTTTCGTCTCCAAAATCTTATTCTGATCATAAACATTGTCTTTTTCCATAAAAAATCTCCTTTCTGAATTTGATTACTGCGTTTGAGCACTACACTTTCATCATAGTTTCTGCACAAAAATTTTCCGCATTGGAATATCGGGCGAGCTGCCCACGATAAAATATACGCTTATAGAAGTATCTTTATATTATAATGGTAGATGCTAAATGTCAACTGTTTCTTCGGTATAAATTTTATTCTTCAAAACATAAAAAAGGGATTGTTCAGAAAATCCCAAACAATCCCTTCTTTTTCTCATATTCTGTTGTTTCCGCCGAAAGCACCTGATAGCCGGTCTCGGCAATGGATTTCTGCAGCCCTGCCGGATCAGGCTTTTCCTCCGTGAGAAACGAGGACTCCCCTTTTGCGTGGGAGGTACTCAGCTTCTTCACGGCAGGCAGCGCCTTTCGGATGGCATCGTTGACATGCGCCTCGCACATGCCGCACATCATACCGTCAATCTTTAATATGGTTTTGTACATGACACGCTCCTCCCATGGGGCAGCAACCGCAGTTGCCGCCGCATGACGATTTTCCTTTTTGTTTGTCCCGGATCATTCCCCGGATGATCAGCGCCACAAGGAGCACCAGCACCAGGCTCACCAGGATTGTTCCCAGATTGGAATACACCCAAGTCAACATTATTCTATCACCTTGCTTTTATTTCACTTTCACATCTGTCTTGAGCTTCGTCGCTTCTTCATATTTCTTGATAAAGAGCATATATAGCATACCGATCAGAAGCGCTGCTGCCAGGATCACACCGATGATATTCACACGTCCGGTGAATGCACCGCCGAACTGGTTGATCATAAAGGAGATCACATAGGCAAATCCGCACTGATAGCCGATGGCAAACCAGGTCCACTTCGCATTGTTCATCTCTCTCCTGATGGCACCGATTGCCGCGAAACAAGGCGCGCACAGCAGGTTAAATACCAGGAAGGAGTATCCGGTCACGCCGGTAAACGCCGCATGCAGCGTCTGGTAAACACTCTCCTCTCCGCCGCCGTAGAGGATACCCATGGTGCCCACGATGTTCTCTTTTGCCACCAGACCGGTGATGGACGCCACCGCCGCCTGCCAGTTACCCCAACCGAGCGGCATAAAGATCCAGGCGATCGCCCCGCCGATCTTGGCTAGAATCGAGGAATCCAGCTGATCTTCCTCCAGCATCTGGAGCGCACCGTCTACCACGCCAAAGTATGTGGTAAACCATACAATGATGGTAGACAGCAAAATAATGGTACCTGCCTTTTTGATAAAGGACCAGCCTCTCTCCCACATGGAGCGAAGCACATTGCTAAACGTCGGCATATGATACGCCGGAAGCTCCATAACGAACGGCGCAGGCTCGCCCGCAAACATCTTGGTCTTCTTCAGCATAATACCGGACACCACGATGGATGCCATACCGATAAAGTACGCAGAAGTTGCAACCCATGCGGAACCGCCGAAGATGGCGCCTGCCACCATGGCGATAAAAGGAACCTTCGCACCGCAGGGGATAAAGGTCGTAGTGATGATCGTCATACGACGATCTCTCTCGTTCTCAATCGTACGTGAGGCCATGATACCGGGCACGCCGCATCCGGTTCCCACCAACATCGGGATAAAGGATTTACCGGAAAGTCCGAATTTTCTGAAGATACGATCCAGCACAAACGCGATACGCGCCATGTAACCGCAGGCCTCCAGAAACGCCAGCAGCAAGAACAGTACCAACATCTGGGGCACAAAACCAAGCACTGCGCCCACGCCGGCCACGATACCGTCCAGGATCAGTCCCTTCAGCCAGTCAGCCGCGCCGACTGCATCCAGCAGCCCCTCTACCAGCACAGGCACACCGGGTACCCACACGCCGTAATCCGCGGGATCCGGCTCACCAAAGCCATTTGCCTCAAAGTAGCTCACCGCATCCTTATAGGACATAGCGTTGGTTGCTTCCTCGTCCGCGTCCGCAGGAATGCTGTCAAAATACACATCTACCTCATAATCTTCCAGGGTTTCCTCGTCTTCCAGCGTATAGCTTACGCTCCCCTCGTCACTGGTAAACGCCTTCATGGCAGCCAGCATCGTATCCGTATCAAAGGCTTCATCCTCTGTATCCAATCCGATATAGGCATCCACTGCATTGAAAGCTGCCCCATACTCCTCGGCCACTTCCTCATATTCACCGGTTCCCATGCCGAACAGATGCCATCCGTCTCCGAAAAGTCCGTCATTCGCCCAGTCCGTCGCAGCTGCGCCCACGCCCACCATGGAAATCCAATATACCAGGAACATGATCAACGCAAAGATCGGCAGTCCCAGCCATCTGTTGGTCACGATCCGGTCGATCTGATCCGATGTGGTCATGCCGCCCGTGTTGTGCTTTTTGTAGCAGGCCTTGATGACCGATGCAATGTACACATATCTCTCGTTGGTAATGATGCTCTCCGCGTCGTCATCCAGCTCGTTCTCTGCAACTTTGATATCGCCCTCGATGTGCTCCATGGTCTTTTGGTCAATATTCAGTTTCTCCAGCACCTTGTCGTCCCGCTCGAAGACCTTGATGGCATACCATCTCTGCTGTTCCTCCGGCATATTATGTACACAGGCTTCCTCAATATGTGCGATAGCATGCTCCACCGGACCGGAAAAAGTATGCTGGGGAACCGTCTTGGTACCCTTTGCCGCCTTGATCGCCTCCTCGGCAGCCTCCATGATGCCGTTTCCTTTCAGCGCGGAAATCTCCACGATCTTGCAGCCCAGCTGTCTGGAAAGCTCTGCGGTGTTGATCTTGTCGCCGTTTTTCTCCACCAGATCCATCATGTTAATAGCAATGACCACAGGAATACCCAGCTCTGTGAGCTGCGTGGTCAGATACAGGTTTCTCTCCAGATTGGTACCGTCAATAATATTGATGATAGCGTCCGGCCGCTCCTCGATCAGATAATTTCTGGCTACCACTTCCTCCAGCGTATAGGGGGAAAGGGAATAGATTCCGGGAAGGTCCGTGATCGTCACATCATCATGTTTTTTTAACTTACCTTCTTTTTTCTCTACCGTTACACCCGGCCAGTTTCCCACAAACTGATTGGAGCCGGTCAGCGCGTTGAACA
>DFDT01000049.1:12742-13000 GCA_002368865.1 Lachnospiraceae bacterium UBA3821
AGCGCGTTGAACAGGGTTGTTTTACCGCTGTTGGGATTTCCCGCAAGAGCTATCTTCGTACTCATCGTTTGTCTTATCTCCTTCCTGTTGCTCTACCTCGATCTGTTACTCTACCTCGATCATTTCCGCGTCGGCTTTGCGCAGGGACAACTCATAATTGCGCACCATCACCTCGATGGGATCACCCAAGGGCGCCACCTTACGCACATAGATCTCCACGCCTTTCGTAATACCCATGTCCATGATGCGGCGCTTTAC
>DFDT01000148.1 GCA_002368865.1 Lachnospiraceae bacterium UBA3821
CTCTTGCAAACTGTTTGTCAAAGGAAGGCTGTCCGTGTCCCGGCTCATACCCGTCTGCAGGCCAGAAACGGGAGCTGTCCGGTGTCAGCATCTCATCACCGAGCACCATATTGCCATCCTCATCCAGACCGAATTCAAACTTGGTATCCGCAATAATAATTCCCTTGGTCAGCGCGTAATCCGCACACTTCTTGTAAAGCGCAATGGTGTAATCACGCAGCTTTGCCGCATACTCCTCACCTTTTCCGGGGAAATATTTCTCCAGATGGGCAATGCTCTGCTCATAGGAAATATTCTCATCATGATCTCCGATCTCGGCCTTGGTAGAAGGCGTATAGATCGGCTCAGGAAGCTTATCGGACTCTTTCAATCCCACCGGCAGCTTGATCCCGCACACGGTGCCGTCCTTCTGGTAGCTCGCCCAGCCGCTTCCGGTGATATATCCCCGCACGATGCACTCGATGGGCAGCATGTTCAGTTTACGGCACATCATGCTGTTTCCGTCGAACTTCGGCTGTCTGAAATATTCCGGCATATCATTTACATCCACGGAGAGCATATGATTGGGAAGAATATCCTTGGTCATATCAAACCAGAACTTGGAAATCTGGGTCAATACGGTTCCCTTCTTTGTCACGGTGTTATGCAGGATCACATCAAAACAACTGATGCGGTCTGTCGCAACCATGATCAGGCTGTCGCCGTTATCATAGATCTCTCGTACTTTTCCCTCTTTGATGGGTTTCAATTCCTGTGTGCTCATTCTTGTACCTCTCTTTATTGATTCAGATTCTTTTCCGAACCTGTCTGTTGACTCTAATTAATAGATAACCACATTTCCGCTCAAAACTCAATACCCAATTCTGATAATTTCTATGTGCCCTGATCATATCGATCCGCCATCTCCATGATCTCGGACCGGTACTGCGGGTATTCCTGGGCCACCCGCACGACCTCCTCCCTGGCATTCTGCGCCAGCTTATGATTGTAATCCAGCTGCTGTCTGAGCGCCTGTCTGCGCAGGATCAGTTCATGGCGGATCTCCACCATCTCTCTGGGATCCAGAATGGCCTGAACCTGATTCACCCACCGTCCCGGATCACTGACCCGATATCTGGACAGCTGTCTGATCAATTCATTCTGATAAAAATCTGTCTTCGCCTCGGCCTCCGCATATTCCTTGCGCTGTTCCTTTTCGTTCTGATAATCGGCCCAGCGTTTTTCCAGCTCCTCGGCGTCTTTGGTCCCATACTTGATGCGAAGATACTCCAGCAGATTCGTATTGTTCACATATCGTATCTTTACCTTGTTCTGCAGCTGGATCAATTTCCCGATGGTCTTTTGCAGCGACAGGAACTCATGATCCGCATCAATATACTTTACACACACCACAGTGATGGCAATCGCCCCTGTGAGCACTGTGATAAAGTACCCCACATACGTCTTCATGCCAAATCCGAACTGCAGAACTGCCAGCATGAGCAGGCAGGCTGCCAGTGCCGCCACAAAGATAACCGCCATTCCCCGCAGATTCGTCTGCATCGTCACCAGCTCTTTTTTGCGGTACGCATAGGCATTCCGCTCTCTGTCCAAGCGCTTCAGATCCGCTTTCACCAATTTATGATAATGCTCCGCCTCTTTCAGCTTCGCAATTCCTTCCTGTACTTCATTTTCCTGCTTCCGCATCCGATAATAATCACTGTCTTTCATGCGGTCCGCTTTATCCAGATACTTGCGCTTCTCCCGCTCCAGCTCATCAAGCGCTCTCGCGACCTTGTCCAGCTCCTGTTTCCTGGGCTGCGGAAGGGCTTCTATTTCCTCCATATCGCTCAGATAGGCCGTCACCAGCGCATATTCACTGTTTAACTGGTTAACCTCTCTGGACGCTTCCGCAATCTGCTCCATACAGTTTGTAATATATCTGCTGCGCTGTTCCTCATCATGGAAGTCGACCCCGTCATGGTCCAAAACGATCTCTTCCCATTCGGCCTCCTCTGCAGCGACGGATTTTTTTCGTCCGAATCTGAAAAAACTGTTCCAAAAACCCATTTGCTACTCCTCTATTCTCCCACGCTGGTACGGTATCGTTTCTTGAGCGTTTGGATCAATCCGGCATTTTTCTCAAGATACTGCTGCCGCTCTCCGTTTCTGCGATGCTCCCTGACCGCCAGAAGCTCCTGAAATTCCGGCTGCAGCTTCCAATCCTCCAGGAGTCTGTCCATCTTTCGCTCCAGCTCCAGTGTGTACTCATATCCGATGGCATGCTCCGCAGCAAACGAGATATAAGCATTCTCATCCAGTTCCAGTCGTTTTGCCGCCAGAAACGCCTTGTGATGGGAAATGTCGCCGTCCGCCTCATAAGCCGCCATAAAATTCTGTGCCGCAGCGTCGTAGAGCATCATCCCTACCTGTGCGACCCCCTTGTTGTGCAGGATCGCCCCTTTTACCTTTGCTGCCGGGAGCTCTCCGCCGGCAAGTTCGTCCTCTTTCCACACAGCCAGCAATCCGTCATATCCGCGCACCGCTGCCTCATATTTTTTCTGACGCACCAGATAATCGATCTGGCCTTTTCTGCGTTCAATGTTGGTCAGTCCGGCTCCCTGACGGAGGATCTTCTCTACTTCCGCGATCTCTTCTGTGGTGTAAAAGCCCGTATATTCCTGGATCATGGTCACAAAAGTACTGAGCGCTCCCTGCTTGTGGACCAGCCGGTTCAATTCCCCCGCCAATCCCTTCAAGCCGCACTCCTTTCCGATCCATTCCACCAGTTCATCCCGCATGATGGACATATCCAGCAAAAAGGCATTCTCTTTCATGCAAAAGCATAACTCTTCGATGGAATACACCGGGATATCCAGCCCTGCAATATAATATGGAGTTGTCGAATAATTTCCCACGCATAAACTGACACGCATTTCCATTCTCAAAATCTCTCCTTAAATCCGATAAGGCTTTTCCGATCCGCGCCACTTTACAGCGTGATCTCCTTATGCCAGATCTGCCCTGTGGCGGCACGGAAGCTGCCGAATCCAAGATCTTCAATCTCCACCACCAAATTCTTTTCTCCCGTCAGAAACAGATGCGCCCGCATTCTGCTCATGCCCGGCAGCATATCTTCCAGCGTGATGGGCACCTTTGTATTTTCTTTTCCCGTCAGGGAAATGATATCCAGCTCCAGCTCATTCCCGCCGCGCATGTAAAATTCCACCGTATGCTCTGCCTCGTACCAGTTGACTCCGGCGTCCAGAAGCGCATAATAGGTTTCCTGTCCCTGCTGCAATACATGCATCCCGATATTGGATTTCAGCTTTTCCTCCCCCAGAAAAACATGGGCTTTTCCGATCTCGCTGGGCTGAAATCTCTCCGTCACGGCATAGCAGGCGCCCTTACTGTAGAGATTGTTTCCCTGAAAAACGCGCCTGCCCATACACAGATTTTTCAGAGATTCCTTCATCCATTCATTCGAGTAATGTTCTCCGATCAGATAAACCGAAGTGACCGGCGTCCGCTTGCACACCTGGGTCGCAATATCCGTGAATTCCTGATCCAGACGCTCCATCTTCTCCCGGCGCAGTTCTTCCTCCTCCGGCATCGGCTCGTACGGCGGCATATTGTATTCCCAGTTTTCCACATAGGCCACCACAGGAGTGGTATGTCTGTTCAGTCCCATGCAGTAGGTGTGCACCTTGGTTCCGCGATACTCCAACAACAGCACCTGCGCTTTCCAGAGTTCTTCCGGCTGTTTGATCATGTAGTGATAAAAACTTTCCGCATGACTCTGATAAAAAATCTTATCCGTGCGGAGCTGCAGGCTCTCCACCACCTGGTCCAGCACTGCCACCATACGGCTGTCAAGTCTCTCACAGGTGATGGTCATGGCATAAATCTTGTCGGGGGACGCCACCTGCGAAAGCAAGCCCAGACTTCTCTTCACGTACAATGCCAGCAGTGAAACCGGATCAAACGCATTCCCGTCGATCTGAACCGGTTCTCCGTTCACTGCAAGCCGTAAAATATCTTCGACTAAGATCCTGTCATCGTCCTGTGCCGCAAGCAACGCTTCTTTCCCGTAGGACCACTGGTTTGCCCCTATCCGTTTGCAGAGCACCGTGGGAATATTATACTGTCCTTCTCCGGCCACTGTGGACAATGTTTCCACATCCTCACCCACAGTATAACTGATCTGGGAATATTCCTCCCCCAGATCAAATCCCACCATCAATTTTCCATGATGCAAAAGTCCCACGATCTCACCTCATTTCCAGTCATTTCCCGGCAATCGCACCTGTCTCATTGCAGTGCAAAAAGATTTTCTCCCAGGTACTCTCTGCGATAATACTGATCCAGCAGTCCGTCCAGCGTATCATAATCCTCCAGGACAGAGCTGATCAGGATATCATTGATCATCTCATATCGCCAGTCTGAATTTTTCCCGTAAATATCACTCTTCTGCAGGTCTCCGCTCTCCGTCAGCTGTTCTTCCCCGTTCTGCTCCTCGGTAATATAATACTGTAGACTTTCCCCGAAAAACAGGATAAACTCTTTAAAGCAGACCCCGCCGTATACCTCCCGCATGGGCTCCGTTCTGTATTCAGAATCTTCGCTGCCCTCCTGCAGGATAATGTAATGGATCATCACTTTGGCGTCCGGATGTCCATGGTATTCCACGATGGTCTTATCCATCATCTCCATGAGCAGCGGTTCCCGGATCATGCCCCGCCCCAGATAATTCCGGAAGAAATTCAGATGGATCTTCTCCGAGAGCATCTCATGCAGCAGCCCTTCTATCAATTCTTCCGTCTCCGTGATCAGTTCTTCTCCGTTCTCCGCATAAAACTTTAACAGCGCCAGCTTACAAACCCGGGCGATCTCCCGGTTCAAAGCAAGCTTGCTGATGTCACGAAAGATCCGTTCATCCGTCAGACGTTCCTTGACAAAATAATCATAGGCACATCTTGTCAAAAATGCCTCTTCCAGCCGCTCATCCGGTCCCTCGGCCACATAATAGTCAAAAATCTCTGTCCGCTCCCCGACAAATGCGCCGGTGAACAACATCTGCAAGATCAGCCGCTCACTGACTCTGTATGCATCCAATTCGTAAGACCGCACTGCCTTCCAGATATCCCTCAGTTCCCTGGTGGGACAGCTGGCATACCGTTCCAGATACTGCGCTATCCGGCTGTTGTATTTCCCGTTCTGAAACGCATAGAGTGCAGCTTCCGTCAGCTTCTCCTGCTCTCCGTCGCTGTTCTCGATCTGATGATCCAGCAGACTGACCAAGGTCTTTGCCTCGAGGAAATACGGCCCGTACTCCTGCACCCAGCTCCATGCTTCATCCCACTTATCCCGCAGGACCAGTAAACGTACAATCTCCGCTCTTTCGTGCAGCGAGAACAACTCCATCGGGAAAGTCTCCAGCGCATCATCCAGGGCTTTCATGTTATCCGCGTCATAATAATGTCTGAGCAGTTTGAGATACAATGCCCTGCGCATGCCTGTTTCCACATGCGGGCTGGAGGCCAGACGCAGCATCCGATCCGCCGTCTCCGCGGTGATCGATTCTCTGTCCCGCTCCTGCTCCATCAGATAAAGATCCAGATTCAGATTGTCCTGAACCAAGGTAGCGATCAGTTTCTGGAATTTTCCCGGTATCATCAGCTTTTCCAGCGTATAATCCACCGATTTCGCAAACCGGTTGCCGTACGCATCCTCAAACAGGATCGTGGAATCCCCTCCGTAGACGGGCACCCAGTTTCCGCCATTCTGCAGCGGAAAGGCTTCTCCGTTCCGCATGCCCTTCTGATAGACGATGACTCTCGTCAATCGGGAATCCGATACGGCAATGCGATGGGCAAACAAAAGCTTTGCCAGCGCTTTGGCTGTCTGCTGATCGATCATGGCGGGCGTCAAAAGCCTCTGATACAGATACGCGAGATATTTGTTGATCCGCTCCTTCTGGATCTGGTCCACGATAAAATGCTCCATGCGCGGTCTGTAACTGTCATACAACTCCCCCAACTCCAGCTTATGCTGCTCCACATACCAGTACAGGAATGCGGTATGTTGCAGATCCAGATTATTCTGGTAAGAGAAATACATCAGAACGATCTTCGGGAGCTTCTGCGTCTCATCCAGATCGATGGACATCATATAGTATTCATAAAGGTTTGTGATCCGAAGCTGTGCCTTCACGCCCGCGTCATACCAGGAAAAATACTTATGTCCCACACGGTTTCCCCGCACCAGAAGCCTGCAGATCTCTTCCAGAATGCGCTCATCCTGTCTTTTCTCATATAATTTCTGTAAAATCTTCAGCAGAAGCCCGGAGTATTCCTTGCCTCTGCCCGCCAGATAAAGGATCTGCTCCACAACCTCCGGGCGCAGCGCATCTTTTCTGGCACCGTAGTACAAGATCTGTATCGTATACTCATCCAGCCTGCGCAATAATGTGGGGTTCGTATTCAGAAGATGCAGCCCCTCAATATAAAAGACCGGACTGTAACAACCGGCTTTGAACTGCCTCTCCAGGAACTCCCACTTTGTCGCAACAGACTTATTGTATTCCTCCGAAAGGTACAGCAACAACCATGCCAGCCGCCAGTCATTCCTGTGCTTCGCATAGAGTCTCTCTACTCTCTGCGTCATCTCATTGACAAACTCCTCCCGGCGTTCGATCAGTGTGATCAGGTACAGATAATATGCATACAGCACATCATCCTCTTCCCCTTTCTCCTCCATCAGATCGATCGCATGATCCAGGGACCACTCCGCCTCATTGTATCGCTCCTCCGAGATCAAAAGCTGCGCCTTGTATAATCTCGCCGCAACATCCTCATCATCCCGGGAGAGCATCTGCTCCACCAGTTCATCGGTTTTACGCATCCAGGTCTCCGAATTGATGCGCTTCATCCGGAATTCCTGATAATATGCCATCATCTGCACGATCTCACGCTTCTTCTGCAGTCTGACCGACCTGCAGATGGCTTCTTCCCCCATCTGCACCGTCACAGGGATCGTAATATCCACATAGGAATTGCTCAGACGGATCCTGCCAAAATTTTTTCCCTCCCTGCAACGCTTTGTATCAATAAATACCGGAAGTGTACAACGGTTTCCAAGGAAGTCATCGTCCCGAAGAATCTCTTTCTCCGTAAAACAAAAATCGCCTTCACACGCCACCTGCAGCATGGTATACCCCCAGCCGTTCCGGGTGATATCCAGTTCACATTCCACCACATCAAAAACAGAACTGTCAAACGTCCTGTTCAATTCTTTTTCCCGGATTAAAAAATCAACCTTCTGCTTTTTGTTGATGCGGATGAGAAATTCCTCCACATTCTGTTCATTTCCGGGTCTGGCACTCAGCCCTCTGTAACACTCGGCAAACTGGTCGTCCGTGCGCTCAAAAATCTTGAAGAACTGCGGCGAATAAAACAAATTCACCGCCTCTTTCCAATTGCTCTTGGCAAGATTCGCAAAATGGAACAGATTTTTCACATCCCCCACGGAAGAAGCAAAAACTTCATACGCAACCGAAACCACAAACGGAAGATAGTACTCTCCCTGATTGCTGATGATGCAGAAGTTGCCCCTTGCGACCTCGCCCTCCTGCATATGCTCTCCGTGAAACCGGTACAGGATCTCCTCTCCGTCTCCGGTGAATTCCGTCGTCAGACACTCCATGCGCATGTCCGTAGAGCTGACATAGCCTCTGACAAAGCCTGCCGCCGAAGAATAGATATGAAAAGAGCCCTCATAGATATCCCCACTCTGCAAAGTCAGTTCGACCTTGGCACATGAAAAATCCAGAGAGCTTGTCTCATAATCATATTTTCCCTCTAAAATCTGCTCTACGCATTCCCGCATTTCCATTCACCTGCCTCATATGTCACACTACTGTTCAGTATACCAAAAATAGTGACAGAGGGCAAATGATTTTCTAATCGAGATTCAATTTTTTCGACAAAATCTGATACGTCACAAAATACATCAGGCCGCCCATGATCAGAGAAGTCAATATGCCTGCATCCAGCGTACCGATGTAGGTCAGCGCAGCCGCATCCGTCGGTTTCCGCGCCATCATCGCAGTAAAGGTAAACATAACACGCAGAATCTGTGACAGCACAGAATGGAGAAAAAAGAGTCCCACCGTTGTCAAAATTCCCAGCAACAGCTTATGTTTCCTTGAAAGCTGACCGATACTGAGGCCTCCGAATATCGTAAGCAGCGTACCAAAAGGGGTGACAACTATGGTAATAACCGCTGCCAGGACAAAATGCACCGCATGTGCCACAAGCCCCTGGCTGACCAGTTCCTCTTTCAGTTCCGGCCAGGCTCTCGCCAGTTCGGACAGATTCGTCAGACCGACGGATGCAAGCACATCATTGAACGCCATCGCTCCCATACCGAGCAGAATCCCCGTCGCCAGCATCACACACAGATTTAAAATAACTGCCCATGCAACCGCTACAATGGTTTTCCCCCGCAGGATCTCTCCCGTCCGAAGCGGCAGTGTATGGGTGAGATACCCTTCATCCGTATACATGGTCTTATAGAATCTTACACTCAAATAGCCATATAGCGCATAATTGACTCCCACCATAGAGAAAACACAGATAAAAAAGGCCACCGCCGCTGTCATCGTCATCAAAACGATACTGATATTTGTACCCACATCATCCACAGACGCACCATTCTCCCACGTTATGATATAGCGTATGGGAAAAACCATGCCTACAATCCCGACCAGAGTGGCCCCCGCCACCACAAGCAGTATGATCGACACGATCTTTGCAGTGCTTTTCCACTCATACTTCATCAGTTTTCCTAACATGCAAACACCTCCCTGAAATAGGCATCCACAGATTTCCCTTTCTCCCTGCGGATATTTTCCACCGAAGTATAAAGCACCAATCTGCCGTACCGCATGAAGATCACTTCATCCAGCACCTGCTCGATATCACTGATCAGATGCGTGGAGATCAGCACCGTGGACTGCGGATTATAATTGCTTAAGATCGTGTGCAGGATATAATCCCTGGCCGCCGGATCCACCCCCGCAATGGGCTCATCCAAAACATACAGCTCTGCATTCCGGCTCATCACCAGGATCAGCTGCACCTTCTCCTTGGTTCCCTTGGAGAGACTGTTCATGCGTGCCTTGGGATCGATCCGCAGGCTGCCAAGCATCTGCTCCGCACGCTCCCTGGAAAAATCCGCATAAAAATCTGCAAAGAAATCCAGGATCTGCGTTATCGTCTGATTGCCTGCCAGATAAGTGCGATCCGGCAGATACGCCACTTTGGCCTTTGTCTCCGATCCGATCGGCATACCACAGACCCGAATCTCCCCTGATGTCGGCAGCAACAGGCCATTCAGCATCTTGATCAGAGTCGTCTTACCGCTTCCGTTTGGTCCCAACAGACCAATGATCCGGCCTCTCGGCAGGGACAATGTCACATGATCCACAGCTGCTGTCTTGCCGTCGTAAGACTTTGTCACAGCATTCAACTCTATGAGATTATTCATCCTTCGTCACCTCACACAAAATTCCTATGGAATGAAATTCCTATGGAATAATATTCCTATTCTATGGTACCTATTTTACCCACATTGCATATGATAAGTCAACAGAATTTAACAAGGTGCTTCCATGTCTGAAATCGAAGTAAACGATATCATCAACACTACAGATCCCTCAACCGGTACCGCTGCCGGTGCGGGTACAGGTACGGATAACGCGGGCACTCTGCAGATAAACGTCGTATCCTCGCTGGGACTGATCCCTGTGCAAAATGCCTCCATCGTCATCTCCTACACCGGAGATCCTGATTCCGTCATACGTACGCTGACCACCAACGATTCCGGTCAGACAGAAACGATCACCCTTCCCGCTCCTCCCCTCTCCCTCTCCCTGGACCCGGAGTCAAAAATTCAGCCTTATGCCGAATACAATATTATCATTACCGCGGAGGGATATGAACCGGTATCCATATCCGGTTCCCAACTGTTTTCGGGCGAGCTGTCCCTGCAGCCGGTTGTCATGAACCCTGCGGAAGCTCCCTCGGAAGAAGAAAAATTTGTGGTGATCCCCGTCCACACCCTGTTCGGTGATTATCCTCCCAAGATTCCGGAAGACGAAATCAAGCCCATGGACGAAAGCGGGGAGATCGTTTTGAGCCGCGTTGTGATCCCGGAATACATCATTGTACATGACGGAGAACCCGACGACAACAGTGCGATCAATTATTGGGTGCGCTATAAGGACTATATCAAAACCGTGGCTTCCTGCGAGATCTACTCGACCTGGCCGGAAGCAGCCATCTATGCGAACATTCTGGCGATCATGTCCTTTACCCTCAATCGCGTGTTTACCGAATGGTATCGCAATAAGGGATACCCTTTTACCATCACTTCGTCCACAGCCTACGACCAGAAATGGTCTTACGGACACAACATCTACGAAAATATTGATTATCTGGTGGACACCGTTTTTGCCAACTATCTTGCACGTCCCGGCGTCCGGCAGCCGATCTTTACCGCTTACTGCGACGGGGTTCGTACCACCTGCAGAGGTTTGAGCCAGTGGGGCTCCAAATATCTGGCGGAAGAAGGCTACTCCGCCATTGAGATCCTGCGATATTATTTTGGCAATGACATGTATATCGCCACCGCGGATCAGATCTCGGGAGTGCCTTCCTCCTATCCGGGATATGCTTTGGGTATCGGTTCCTCCGGCGACAAAGTCCGTCAACTGCAGACACAGTTAAACCGGATCGCCCGTAATTTTCCGGCAATTCCCATTCTCGTGACAGACGGCATCTACGGCCCCCTTACCGCAAACAGCGTGCGCGTTTTCCAGACGATCTTCGGGCTGCCTGCCACCGGAGTGACCGACTACCCTACCTGGTACGAGATTTCGGATATTTATGTGGGCGTCAGCCGGATTGCGGAACCCTCCAGATGACTGACCGCTCCTATTGAACCACTTTCTAAAATATGGTATAATGTGTTGTGTATACGATACCTTGTAACAGAAAAAGATGGGGGTTCAATATGGAGAATGGGAAGAAACACCACGGGATCATAGAAAGCCTTATGCACGGCTTGGGATTTTATCATGACACGCCTTATGTATCCGATTATCAGCGGGAAGCAAATGTGCGCAGTACGATCTATATGTCTGTGGTCATCATCGTTCTGGAGATCTGGATGCTGATACGCAATGTGAAATTGAACGTGCTGACAGGCAAATGTACCTCGTTCGGCATGTTCCTGCAGTACACGAAAAATTACTGGATCCTGCTGTTCGTCGGACTGGCGACTCTGATCTACGGTCTGGTGTTTTTGAAAAGCAGACGCAAAGGACTCCGCAAGATCAGCGACATCTGGATCACCCTGTTTGCCGGCATCTGTCTGTATTTTGGCATGCAGACATCCTTCAGTGATTTTTCACGCGGCCGGATGATCATCTGCTTTTTGACCATGATCCTTTATGTGGCGTGTCTGCTCATCTGGCGTCCCTATATATCCATTTTTATGCTGACCGCCATTGCTTACGGCTTTTACCAGTGGATCGACCATTTTGCCGTTGACAAACAGGGAAACCCGGTACATGTGAGTGCCGGTGACCAGATCAACTATATCACTTTCTTCATTTCCCTGATCATGGTGGCCATCAGCATCTGCCACCAGCGACACAGGGAAGCGCTTAAGGCGGAAAGTCTTGAGATTGCCGCCGTCACGGACGAATTGACAGGGTTGCCGAACATGTCGCGTTTCAGCCAGCTGGCGACAGACTATCTGGAAGAGAGCAAATACGCGAATATGGAACTGATCTATCTCTTTTTCAATATAGAGAATTTCCAGACCTTCAACGATCGATTCGGATATAATGGCGGAAACGAATTGCTCCGTTCCATGGGCCAGATCATCCGGGAGAATTTTCCCGGCGAACCATATGCCAGACAGTCCGATGATCATTTCGTTGTTCTGACCAAATTTGAGGGATATGACCTGAAGGTCGGTGCAGTCCGCAATTCCATCAAATATCAGAATAAAGAAGAGGTGTATCTGGATATCAAGGTGGGCGCTTACCGCGTCAAGGATCCCGACGCTGATCCCCGTCTGGAGGTGGATCACGCCAGATATGCCGCCAATCTGCTGAAAAACCGGGAAGAAGAATATATCAGAGAATATGATGACCAGATGGATAAAGACTACCGCCTGCGTCAGTATGTCCTCAACAACATTGACAAAGCAATCAAAGAGGGATACATCAAGGTATACTATCAGCCGGTGGTCTGGTCCAATGACGGAGAACTCTGCGGCTGCGAAGCTCTGGCCAGATGGGATGATCCGGACGTGGGCTTCCTGTCGCCCGGAAAATTCATCCCCGTGCTGGAGGAATGCCGCCAGATCCATAAACTGGACCGCTGCGTCTACGAAACGGTATGTAAAAAGATGCGGGACTGCCTGGATAACAATCTGCCGGTCTTCCCCACCTCGCTGAACTTCTCCCGACTGGATTTCGAGTTGATGGACGCCGTGGGCGAGTTGGAGAAATTGGTGGAAAAATATCAGATTCCCCGGAAATATCTGCATGTGGAGATCACAGAGAGCGCTCTCTCCAATGATATCGAGGGTCTGCAGAAATCCATGCGCATTCTGCGGGAAAAAGGATATTCTATCTGGCTGGATGATTTCGGCTCGGGCTACTCTTCCATGAATGTGCTGAAGGATTATAAATTTGATCTGCTCAAGATCGATATGGTATTTTTAAAGAATTTCACTGGAAACGACAATGCGCACAAGATCATCAAGAGCATTCTGGATCTGGCAAAAGAGCTGGGTATGATGACATTGACAGAAGGGGTGGAAACCCAGGAAGCTGTGGATTTCCTACAAGGCGCAGGCTGCGGCAGGCTGCAGGGCTACTTCTACGGCAAGCCCATGACCTACGAGGAGATCTACGCCAAGCTCCAGGACGGCACTTACCGTCTGGCCGCGGAGTTCATCTAACCCGTTGTTTTTCTCAAAACCGCAGGATTGATCATCATAACGATAAAAGCGCTGTGCCTATTACCGCACAGCGCTTTTTCTACGACCTCATCCATCTCGGTCCATTTCCCATCATACATGGAATTTATCCACAACATGCTTTAATCCCTGAACATTTCCCGTCACATATGTGGTACGATTGCTGATCTCCTCTCCGGAAACGCGCAGCGACTGCAGATTGGATGCGGCCGTCTGCATTGCGGAATCCAGCTCTGCCTGGGACTTCACAATAAAGTCAAGGTTATTGTTGATCTCCTCAATGGATGCAGCCAGCTCTACGGTACTGGACCCCAGATCTGCACTCCGGTCTGCATAATAACCTGCATCCTCCTTGTAGTTCACCGCCAGATTCTCGAACAGATCATAATCTTTGATAATCACCTGATCCAGGAACACCAGGATCTTATTGCTGTTGTCTGCCAGAACCTTTACACTCGCCAACACTTGATCCGTCAACTCTTGGACCTTATCAATCTGTTTTCCGGTATCGGCGCTCAGGGAATTGATCTCACCGGCCACCACCGCAAAGCCTCTTCCGGCCTCGCCCGCTCTTGCCGCCTCAATCGAGGCATTCAGCGCCAACAGATTGGTCTGATCCGCAATATCCCGGATGGCATTGGCCACATCCGTGATCTGCTCGATCACTTTCACCTGCTCAATGGCCTTCGCCAGATCTTCCTTGTTGGCATCAATGGTGCCCACTGCCCGCTTCTTATTCTGCAAAAGTTCCGGGATTGCCTTATCGATTCGCTCCACAATGACATCCGCTTTCTGCGCCATATCCTGAGCCTGACCGGATAATTTCTCCACCGCATCCACCAGATTCTCGCAGGTACTGGACATATTTTCGATGCTTCCTGTCTGGCGATCCACATTCTTCGTGGTATCCTCCACAATGGAACTGATCTGAGAAATATTGCCGCTCATCTCCTGAATCTGTCTGTTTGCATCAGACATCTCAGCCACGATCTTCACAGAACTCTTCTGCGTTTCCTGGATCGTGCCGATAAAGCTGGTCTCCAACTCATCGATCAGATAACTGATCTCCTGCACTTCATCGTCAAACACCTGATCCGCAGCAGTACCCAGATTCCGGATAAAGCCCTTCATCTTGTTCATCGGCTCCAACTGCTTCCGCAGCACCAGACTGACATACAATGCACAGAGGATCACCGCAACCAGTCCCACCACACCCCCGGCGCCAACCATCTTTGTGAGCTGAGCGGATACCACATTGACATCCTGCTCCACACCGAGCAGCCAGCCGGAGGACGAAACCTCTGAGATAGCAAGATATTTTTTTACTTTATCATAGTCCGTTATCTTCTGGACTTTTCTGTCCTTCAGATTCAACGATACTCTCTCGGTCAGGATGGTATCACCGGACTCTGCCGGGAGATATGCAGAGTTCGGATGTACAATCACTGCCCCATCTTTTGTCACGAGGAACGATTCTATGCTGCTGTCCGCTCCGATGCCGTTGACGATCTCCAAGAGCTTATCGATCGTCACATCCGCCAGGATCACGGCCTGATGCCCCTCGATCTGAAAGGGCTCTGCGATCGTCACGATCATCTGGCCTGTGGCAAAATCCATGTAGGGCGCCGTATAGATCAAACTGCCCGAACTCACGGAATCAATCCACCAGCCTCTCGTCGTGGGATCCAGATCCAACACAGAGTGATCCGCCGGAAATACCGCTCCATCATAATCATAACAGCAATAATACATCAACGCGTCTTCATTGGAGGCCAGATCCATCGCCAACATGTCCATGATCGCATCTGTGTCCTTATACTCCATCTTTGACACATGGTTGACGATCGTGTGTACCACGGCTGCCTGTTTCTCCAGCCAGTCATCAATCACCTGTGCATTATTCGAAGCCTCGATCTTCAAGGTTTCCTGTGCATCCCCCACCAAGGTGTTCCGGTTTGTGATCACCAGGATCACCGTAACCAACAGGATGGAGGCAGCCACACTCAGGATCACCGCATTCCGTACTCTTTCCTGAACACTGCCGAATTTGTTCCGATAGTTTCCCACTCCAGCCATCTGAATCAATTCCTCCTTTGTATTCAAATATATAAATTTATTATACATCTTTTCAGACAAAAAAGAAACCTGTTTTTAAAATGTCAGACAGGTTTCTTTCCCAATATCTTTTCTATCAGATCTATCTGCGGTCTGTCCGGATCCTCATGAAAGATATCGATCCGATCCCGGTCTCCGCTTCTGTCAGAAAACGCGGGATACAAAAAACCAAACTCCGGTTTTCCCGGCTCATAATCCCCGGTCAACGGAGCGATTGTGCAGACCAGGAAATCATACACTTCCTCCGAACCCTCCAGCCACTCCTTATCCGCGCCCTTCACCGGAATATCATACGACCCAAAAAACACATAAACGGCATAATCCTTATCCGTCCGGTAATTTTCTCCCACGATCTCATAAAACACACTGAGCAGTCCATCGTCCTTCAGTCTCTGCTCCCGCAGGGAGGAAAGCAAGGTCCACATGCCCTTCTGCCGCTCCGCGCCCGCCGGGAAACAATACTCCTTCAACTGCTCATTTGTTCTGGAAAAAGGGACCGTCTTCGCCAGCTCCAGATTCCGCTTTGTCTCCGCGCCGGATAGTTTTCCAAAATGAATGTTAAAAGACCCATCCTCAAAGCCGTCTGCATCCATATAAGCCCCTGCGATGCGCGCAAAGCAGTTCCTGGATGGCGTCATCCTGCGGGTGAGCTCCATCATATCGTCCCGGTTGATCATCGTACCATTTCTCCTTCCAATCAAATAATCTTTCCCTCCAGATGATCACACTGGTGCTGAATATTCTGCGCAATAAAACCGCTGAACTTCTGCTTCTGTCTCTGAAAATGCTCATCCAGATACTCCACCGTGATCTCCCGATACCGGGTCGTCTTCCGTACCCCCACAAGGGACAGACACCCCTCCTCGGCCTCATAGCTTCCGCTTTTCTGTATGATTCTGGGATTGATCAGGACCATGGGCATGATACCCAGGTCAACTACGATCATGCGCTTTTTTACCCCGATCATGTTCGCCGCCATTCCCACGCAGGTCTTGCTGTTTGTCTGCAGGGTATCCTTTAAATCCTGCATTACCTGACTGTCAGCTTCCGTTGCATCTTCTGACCGCTGTGACAAAAACAAGGTGTCTCTTATAATCTTCTGTACCATAATGTTCCTTTCCCTGTCGAAGTGTCTGTCGACAGATTCAAGCGCTTTTCTCCCGCATGAGCCGCTTCACAATATAATCACTATAAGGCCATCTGTACAACAACACTGACAGCCCATAGTACAAAAAGGGGGAAACCACGCTGACTACAGCCATGATACCCAACATCTTCCCCACGGACAGTCCGCTTGTGATTCCCAGTACGTGCAATAACTCCGCCAGATTGTTGCTCATCATAAAGAACATCATGACCAGGAGAAGTCCGTAACCCACCACCGGCTTTTTGTATAAAAAAGGCAGATAGACAAGAAAAAACAGCTGAAAAAAGCAATACGCCGCCAGATAATCAGGCACTCCCGCCTCTGTCTCCATTCCATATGCCACAAACGTCCGCAGTACGCCAAAGATCACAAAGGCCGCCGCATTATAAAGTCCTATCAGGATCGCAAGATTCTTTGTGATTGCTCTGTACGACCGCTCAGAGGACTGCACAACGCCGGATACCAGCACAGTGTGGATCTGCTGCAGGAAGAAAATGATCGGATAAAGCGCCCAAAATGCGCCCACTGTCATGCCATTGTCAAAAGGGATATTCGTGCCCACCATACATACACAGCACATAAGGATCAGTGCTGCATACATGGATTTTTTACTCGACGGCATAAATCGATAAAGTTTCAAAGTATCTCCGAGCTTCATTCTACCACACTCCTCTCGTCCTGTATATCACCGTACCAGCTTTGTTTGGTCAGTTTCTCCACCGTCTTCGCATTCAACCATATCATTACAACATCTGCTGCCAGATACAATCCTCCGATCACCAGACCCAATGTCCAATTCCCCGTGACAACTGCCGCAAAGCCCGGCGTCAGCAAAAGTATCATACCGTACAGCAGGAGCACATATAAATTCATATTTTGTATCCGCCTGCCGATCAGGATTCCCGTCTCTGTCACAGCGTGCAGCGCCACAATATCCACCGTTGCTGCGATCCAGATCTTTCTCATATACGGACCGTGCACCCCCGACAGCCACAGGCTGACAGCGCCGATCAGAAATACTGCGCCGTAGATCACCAGCCGCAAAAGCATATCCATTTCCATGCTGTCAATAAATATCTGCTTTCCCCTGTCGGAGGTTTTCAAAAAATTCTCCTCCATTTGCCCTTTTCCGTAAACAGGACCGATGATCAGCCGATCCGCGTACAGGAATAGAAACAGAAACGCCACCGGAAGCATCAATAAATAGACCATTACCATAACCTCTCCGCCTCTCCCCGCAAGCAGGAAAAAGAGTAAAACCGCAGTCACTGGGATCACCGCCAGCACGATCAGCCGATACAGCCAGGAAATATATGCATTGTAATGCCTTATTTTTGTCATCATCTTTTCACCTTCTCTACCAAGCTACGCGATCTCCGGCATGGTCAACGCCGTATTCTGCCGCATGATCGCCACACTGATCTGGAACAGGCTGGGTGTCTCAAACTCCACCTGCATCCCGGCAAAACGGTTCATATCCTCCGCCAGTGCAATTCCCTCAAATCCAAAGCTGTTGGCCTGGCAGGTCAAAAGCAGCTTTCTCGCCGCCTCGGTATTCTCTTTGTCCCCCTTGACCACAATGTATTTCTCTTTCAGCTCCGTCACAAAGCCCTGCTCCACAATTCGTCCCTGCTCCATCAGGATACAGTAGTCCGTCACACTTTCCATGTCGGAAATGTTATGTGTAGAGAAGAATACACTCCGCTTCCCGTTTCCCTCCGCCAGATAGCTGCGGATCATATCGCTCAGCATATCCCGCATCAACGGATCCAATGGCGATGCCGGCTCATCCAGAAGCAGAATGTCCGTGTTTCTGGCAAATACCGTCGCCAGGATCAGCTTCATCAGATTCCCGTCGGAAAGCTTGGATACTGCCTTCCCTGTCTTTCCGAAGATGGAGCTGTCTATTGCCAGAGATTTGCATATGCCGTCAAAGCGCACCGGATCGAAGCTGTCAAACAAAAGCCCCGCCAGCTCTCTCACCTGATCTCCCGTCCAATAGGACAGGAAATAATTCTTTGAGCCGGTGTAACCGATCCGCTCCTTGATCCCGGCATCGTTCACATGCGCCTTTTCTTCGAAATAAGTAACCTCACCCTTATAGTCATTCCTTATCCCTGCCAGAATATTGATCAGGGTCGTCTTGCCTGCGCCGTTCTCACCGATCAACGCTGTGGCGAATCCCTCCGGAATGTGAAGTTCCGGAATATCCAGCCTGAATTTTCCGAAGCTCTTAGCAATATTTCTCCCTGTAAGTGCATCTGCTATCTCATTTCTCATCATTTCTGCCCTCATCCTTTCCCTGTCTCTAACTCCTTGAAAATTCGATCAATGTCTGTAGTGTCTCCACCAGTTCCTGATCAGACAATCCGGCAACCGCAGCGGCTTTGATTGCCTCACTCAGTGCTTCTTCCACCTTCCGCATATGCTGCTCCCTGCGCAGCTCCGTATCCTGTGCATTGACATAAAATCCCTTGCCCTGTACCGCTGTGACCAACCCCTCCGCCTGCAGCTCCTCATAGGCCTTCATGGTGGTGATCACGCTGATCCGAAGCTCCTGGGCCAGCCCTCTGATAGACGGCAGATATTCTCCCTCTTTCATCTTTCCTGACAGGATATCACTTTTCAACTGCTCCGCGATCTGCTTATAGATTGGAATTCCGGAATTTTGTAAAAGTTTCATTGCAACACTTCCTTTTCGTTCAAGCGTTTAACTGTTTATATGTTATATATACACCAATATACAGTTTGTGTCAATCCTCTTTTTTTTATTTTATAACAAAAATTTAGAATATAAAAAACACAGCCCCGGTTTTCCTGAAGCTGTGCCTCTTATCTTGTCTATGAAAATCTTACTCTTTTTGTCAATTATTCTGTACCAGAGTCTGCAGATCCAGGATCTTCCATTCCCCTTTTACCATTCCGTAATATACCTTAAAGTGTACTTTATCCTCCCGCATGCTGTCCCACTTCGTCAAACGCATTTTCTTGGTGAAAGAAACCTCGCAGGAGAATAACTCGTCATTGTAGCGGATATAATGATCCACCACCTCATCCTGGAAAGAAGTGGAATCATGGGAACTGTACATCCACATATCCTCTTTCCGATAGGTTTCCGCCATCTCCAGATAATAGGAATCCTCCGGGAACATTGTCTGCAACGGTTTCACACTGGCATGCGAGCCCGGCAGATCCCCCGAAAAGAAGTCGGTATACTGCTCAATATGCTGCAGCGCCATCTTGGAGAGTTCCTCCGGCATGGAGCTCTCCGCAAATCCTGCTACCTCTGCATAGATCACGCCATCCTGCTCCATCTCCTCTATCGCCGCACTTGACCCATTCTGGTCACGGATCTCGATCACCGGTCTTTTTACAAGTCCTTCCACATGATAAGTCAGAAATTGGGGAACCTTCACATATTCTGCCGCATAGGTGAATTCCTGCGGCACTGCTTCCTCCCCTCTCACAAGCTCTCTGTCATCTGCCGGGATTCCGTTAAAATATACCAGAAACGTATCCGGCACACTGACCTCCGCCGCAAGATCCGCTTTGGGCGGGTCTATCTCCACCCGATCCACCGCCCACTGGCTGATCGTCAGCAGTTTTAAGAAAGGCTGGGCAGAAATTTCTTTCAATGTCACATGCCCAAACGGTTCCTCGCCCGCGAGCAGCTCATATTCCGGTGCGGAAGGATTCTGATATCCTCTGACCACGCGATAGGAAAGTTCTTTCCCTGCAATCTTCTGCCGCAACGCTTCCGCATGATCCTCCTGTGTTTCAAACCGTGACACGGAAATCTCCGCATTAAGATACGCTCCCAGTTCCTCCTCCGCCAATTTTGCCAAAAGCCCGTCCATGGTCCGTTCCGGCTGATTCTCCTCATACTTTACCAGCCCTTTTTTCACATACCCTGCCGCACACAGCCAAAAGATCACCATTCCGGCCACAAAGCACGCATAGAAGATCCAGAAGCCTGACACGGAACGCTTTTTTCTCTCTGCCATTATTGTCCCCCCTTTCCGTCCACCACAAATCCCGTGGGAAGTTTCCACGAGGAGGTCGAATAATATAAGGTCACACTGGTCATCTCGTACCGCTCGTTATAATACATTGCGGAGGAACTGCCTCCGTCCAGATTTGCCGCATTCACCGCGCCATACTGCTGCATGATGCTCAAAAGATCCGCAGCGGTTGCTCCCAAATGTCCGGAAGCCCCTCTGCCGTCTGTGACAAGCAACAGTACCATTCCGTCGGCTCTCTGGCCGATCGCCGTCCGGGGATTCGCACCGCTGCCATTTCCGTTGATCTGTCTGGGGTTACCGTTGATGATCAGCGTTGTAAAGTGATTGCTGTCACGGTCCACTTCGTCCCGAAAAGTCACCGCATCCCGGATTTTCTCATCCTTTACCAGCTGCTCCGTATCTTTTTTCCCCATGCCGCTGACATCCTTTACCACCAGGATATCATCCTCATTGAATCCCACCAGGACATCTCCGTCTTTGGGCTCATTGTACTGGAGTTCTCCCTCACAGACCACGATTCCTTTCGGTCTGCCGCCCCAGTTTCCCTCGGAAAAGTATTCTCCGCCGTTGACGCCGGCAACCGCACCCGCATCCTTGACCAGATTCTCCAATGTCACTCCGTTTTTATTGTGGTTCATGTCGGACCAGGGATAGATCGTCGCAAGTCTCACCTGCGACGGATCCTTTACCACCATCAATTTTGCCAGATATCCACGTCCTGTCAGTTCAATCAGTGCAATGCCGTTTTCATCAAAATCAAATTCTGCGTCTTTCTCCGTTCCGTCGCCGGATGCCGTATTCTGTCCGATCACAATCAGATCCTTATCAACTTCTTCCACCGTCTGCTCCATGGCATTGCGATTCGTGATCTCCATGATCTCTTCATCCGTATAATACCAGGACGCCAGAAACTGCAACATTCCCGTCTCCAGAATCGTCGTGACAAAAAGTTCGCTGGCCGTCCGGGAAGGTCCCTTGCAAATACAATATAACGTATAATATAACCCGCCGAAAGTAACCAGCAAAAATGTCGCCAGAACCAGCAAAAAACGCAGGATAAATCTCTTTATCTTCATTTCCGTCCTTTCTCCTTTATCGCATTTGCAAACACCCAGGTCTGCTGGATCCGGAAACTGATCAGGAACAAAGTGGTGTCCACAATCACCTTAAAGATCACTTCCAGCACAGAGCCCGCATCAAACAGCTCGCTCAACAGCCAGATCAGCCCGTAGGAACACGCCGCCTGCACGACACAGAGCATATAATAGCGCACAATCGTCTGCCGCATCGGCGCTTCCGAATGAAATACCTTTTTCCGGTTCATGGTATAATTAAACAGTGACGATACCACCCTGGCAGGAAGAAACGCCGCCAGAAGCTTCAGCCATCTGGTCAGAACCGGCTCCAGCCAAAAGACAAGCACCGTAAAAATTACATAATCGATCAGACAGGACGCCGCCGAACTAAATACAAATGCCAGGATAATGCGATAAATTTTAAAAGAATCCCTGATCGGATGAAAATGTGTGGATTTATTCTCCTCTATGTACACCGTTTCGATCACGACCTCACGAAAAGGAATCTTCGCCTGCTTCAGCGCCAGGATCATCTCCGTTTCATACTCAAAACGTTCTCCCCGCACCTCACACATCATTGCAAGATATTCCGCAGGTATCGCCCGCAATCCGGTCTGCGTATCCGAGAGCCGGATACCGCAAAACAGCCGAAGCACCATACTGGTACACCGGTTTCCAAACCGGCTCTTCCACGGCACATTCGGCAGCCCGAAATCCCTGCATCCAAAGATCACTTCCCCCGTCTCAGTCATCTTCTCCGCGCAGGCCCTGATATCTTTGGGCAAATGCTGGTTGTCACCGTCCACAGTCACCACGCCGCGCCCGTTGGGTCTGTGTTCCCGAATATAGGCAAACGCTGTTTTCAACGCTCTGCCCTTTCCTTTATTGACTTCGTGCACGAGCACCGTCACCTCAGGGTGCTTCTTTGCCTCCTCAAAAGGTGCCATATGCGCCGCATCACTTCCGTCATTTACGATCACAATATCGTCAAATCCCTCCGCCAGCAATCCGTTTACCACCAAATTCAGCTTTTCATCCGGATCCAGGGACGGCAGAACGACCGTAATTCCCTTCATTGCTCTCTCCGTTCCATGACTTTCGCCATATTAACATATCTTTTTTCATCTTATCATTATTTTAGAAAAAAACAACCTCTAAATCCTCTTTTCTATATTTATTTTCCGTGCTATACTGGATTCGTATTTTCCCTATACGACTGAATGAACAAACAAGTAAAGCGAGGTTTTCCCATGAAATATTTCAATGCCACGACGAGGATCCGGACTTCTTTTTCCGCTCTGATCCTGTTGTTTCTCCTGTGCCTGTTTCGCATCCCCTGCCAAGCCCAGGAACTGACTCCGCAGACACAGAAAAGCGGTAATACCATCTCCGTCACCGCCAAGGACAGCACGCCGATCGGCGCCGTCTACATCAAGTGGAACAAAGCGGTACAGCCCTATGAACTGACCACGGATACCCAGACGCTCTCCTGCGGGGAAAATGGCTTCCTGCACGAATTCATCCCTCTGGGAACACCCAGCAGCACTCTGACTTTTTCCCTGCCTGCTGAAAATCCGATGGGGATCTATGAGATCCGAATTTTCTCGGATGCAGATGTGCCCGAGGACGTACAGATCTGGCAGCCACCCTGTGACCGGGCAGATATTCTGTTGGTTTCCGCACACTCCGACGATGAGATCCTGTTTATGGGAGGGATCATTCCCACTTACGGGGCCGAACAGGGAGCCAGGGTACAGGTTGCTTATATGACAGAGTTCTGGTCCACCGCTCCCATTCGAGAACACGAAAAACTGGACGGACTCTGGACGGACGGACTACGCAACTATCCCGTCTGCGGTAATTTTAAGGATATGTACGCGGCAGATCTGGAAGCCGCCGAAAAGATATATGATCTGGAAGCCATGACAGAATATGTCACCGGCCTGATCGACGAATTTAAACCGCAGATCACAGTCACCCATGATTTCAACGGCGAATACGGACACGGTTTTCACCAGCTTACCGCAAAGGCTGTTGCCCAGGCGCTGGAGCGCTCCAACTGCGAAGTCTCCAAGGCATATTTTCATCTCTATCCGGAAAACAAGATCCACATGGACCTGAATGTACCTTTAGATTCCATGGGCGGTAAAACGGCCCTGGAAATTGCCAAGGAGGCTTACCTGAAACATGTG
Source organism: Lachnospiraceae bacterium UBA3821 (assembly GCA_002368865.1). Classification (GTDB taxonomy): domain Bacteria; phylum Bacillota; class Clostridia; order Lachnospirales; family Lachnospiraceae; genus Acetatifactor. The sequence goes on from DFDT01000148.1 coordinate 23,591, forward strand.
TCCCAGCAATGGTGCTGGTTCTATGTCTCCGACAGCTATCAGTACAGCTGCGCCGATTTCGGACTCTATCAGACTACCGTAGGGAGCGATACAACAGGCAGTATGCTCGACAATATCGTATTGTATGAGGAGCAGGAAAGATTGGAACAGGAACGGCTGGAACAGGAAAGACTGGAACAGGAAAGACTGGAAAAAGAAAGAGCCGAACAGGAAAGACTGGCCCAAGAACAGGCAGAACGGGAAAGGCTGGAAGCGGAAAGACTGGCCCAAGAACAACTGGCATGGGAAACGCAGAAAAAACAGGCGGACCAAAAGCGTCTGCAATATCTGCTTCTCGGCAGCTGCGTCATTCTGCTGATCCTTCTCACTTATTTTCTTCTGCGACGATTCCATACGAACCGAAACAAAACATACAAAAGGCGCCCCCGCTAAGAGGCACCTTTCCGTTTCTTCCGTTGCCTGTCAAAAATGTACTAGAATATAATCCCCTCTGTCCACAATAGATCCCTCCTGAGGAAAACAAGGCAGGTCTACCGCATAGTTCTCTGCCTCCTGATACAAAGTTTGATTTATCAAGGGTAAAAAATCATGTCCGTGAAATCTCAAAAAAGCAATGATCTGTTCATCGCTTCCAAAAGCATTCTTCCCCCAACTGATCACAGAAAGAGAAGGTGTCTGCGCCACCCATACTCCATACCCCCGGTAAAACTTTTCCAGCAAATGCTCATCGATTGGATCCGTAATCCGCTTCATCCGATAGAATGTCTCGGAATTGTATGCCACATAAGCGGATTCCACGATTCCCCTCGGATTCTCCCATTCTCCTGTGAAAGAAATGGGCTTTGAAATGTCATAGTCAGCCTCCAGTTCATAAGCCACTCGAAGCAGATACTCCTTTGCACATTCGTACTTCATATAGTCAACATAAAACCAGTGATTCAGATCTGCACATTGATTCCATAAAAATACAATTGCCACTATGACGAAGATTCCTTGCAATCCCCCCGCCAGTCGGGGCTTGCGGTCAAGTTTACCGGTCAGTTCTGATACAGCACAGGATGCCACTAAAAACCCAAAGCCACAAAACAGCGGCAAAAACTGAGCAGAACGATACAAAGTGGCTTTCCCTTCTACAACTGCAAGTAGAAATGCAGCTATAAAACACATGATCAGCACCGCCAATATTCTTCCGTTTCTTTGGCTGATGCTCTTCCAAATGCTATATACGAAAAGGACAATAACCGCATACACAAAGATCCGGATTGGATAATAGGCATAACCAAATACGCCATACATAACAAAAAGCCGCTTGAGGATCATCGCAAATTCCGCCCAGGCTCCCGGTTCCAGGATCCATCCCAGCAATTCTACCATCGAACGCTGTACAGCTTCGCCCTGCAAATTGGAAAGTCCCCAGATTGCGATCACACTCTTAATGATAACTACCCGCAATACAACACTTACTCCTGCCGCGATAGCTGTCACACACAGTATCCCCAGTATCTTCCGGTTGCCCATGATACACTCTGCCCAAAGTATCATCAATACCCCAGTCAGCCATACGATCATAAAAGATTCATAGCATCCCAATGCAAAGGTTAACATCAGAACAGAAAAAATCGCTTTCCTCAGATTCTTTTTCCACGTTCCCTCCTGATATACGATCAAAAATTCCCGAAATCCATATAAACTGAATCCCACTGCCAGATATCCCAATGCAATTCCGTTGTGAAGAAAATACGTAAACACCTCTGCGATCAAAGGGCAGGATAAGAAAATGCAGGAAAAGAACCAATAGCCATATCGTGGCACTTTATCGCCCAGCACAGACACGAACACGCCGCCCCAAACGGTTACCGCGATCATCAGAAGCACTACCGCGGCAAAATCGGTAAGAAAAGGTACAAATTCCGATAAGGAAAGAAACTTATTCAATACAAACAAAACCCAACGTCCCACCACCGCTGCCAATCCTTCTTCAAAATAATAGGCATATGGCGTATCATCAATCCCCATGGCCGGATGTACGATCTTAAATCCATAACTGCAGATTGCCGTTAAAGTCAACAGGATCATATAGGTTTTGTGAAAATATACTTTTCTAATGTTTGTGATCAGTCTTTCCATCATGTGCTGTCATATCCTTTCGCGCCTTGGCGAACATATTACAAAACAGAGGCTGGCGCAAAGCCAACCTCTGCCTCGGAAAATCAAATCTTATTTATTGTCTGCGATTGCGGCCTGCGCTGCTGCCAGTCTGGCGATAGGCACACGGAACGGTGAACAGGACACATAATCCAATCCGATCTTATGGCAGAACTCCACGGAAGCAGGATCTCCGCCGTGCTCTCCGCAGATACCGATGTGCAGTTTCGGATTGACAGGTCTTCCCAGCTTGATGGTCATGTCCATCAGCTTGCCTACTCCGTTCTGATCCAGCTTTGCAAACGGATCGTTCTCAAAGATCTTCGCCTCATAGTAAGCATTCAGGAACTTACCTGCATCGTCACGGGAAAAGCCGAAGGTCATCTGTGTCAGATCATTGGTACCAAAGCAGAAGAAATCTGCCTCTTTCGCGATCTCATCTGCCGTAAGCGCTGCACGGGGAATCTCGATCATCGTACCCACTTCATATTCCAGATTTACACCGGATGCTGCAATCTCTGCATCAGCGGTTTCCACTACGATCTTTTTCACGTACTGCAGCTCTTTGACTTCACAGATGAGCGGGATCATGATCTCAGGCTTCACCTTCCAGTCAGCATGCGCTTTCTGCACTTCGATTGCCGCACGGATCACAGCCTTGGTCTGCATCTTGGCAATCTCGGGATAGGTAACCGACAAACGGCAGCCTCTGTGTCCCATCATCGGGTTGAACTCATGCAATCCGGAAATGATATTCTTGATGGTTTCCACAGACTTGCCCTGTGCTTTCGCAAGCTTTTCAATATCGGCATCCTCGGTAGGCACGAACTCATGAAGAGGCGGATCCAGGAAACGAATAGTAACAGGCGTTCCCTCAAGTGCCTCATAAAGCTCTTCGAAGTCTCCCTGCTGATAAGGCAGGATCTTCTCAAGGGCTTTTTCTCTTTCTTCAGCGGTCTCTGCGCAGATCATCTCACGGAATGCATCGATACGTCCCTCGCCGAAGAACATATGCTCAGTACGGCAAAGTCCGATACCCTCGGCACCAAGCTCGCGGGCTTTCTTTGCATCTTCGGGTGTATCGGCATTGGTGCGGACTTTCAGCTTACGATACTGATCAGCCCATGCCATGATGCGGCCGAACTCACC
>DFDT01000052.1 GCA_002368865.1 Lachnospiraceae bacterium UBA3821
ACTGACCAACTGCGTAATGACCGGCTTTCGCCTTGTTTAACATGTCTGTTGCGGATACTAACATACTCTTTTCCTCCATTCTTTCTATACCCTTAAGCGGTCTTGACCGCTCACTTCTAATAGTATAGCACATATTTCCAAAAATGGGAACAGGTAATTGTTAAAATTTTATCTTATTCTTTCCGTTATCTTTTTGTTACCCGTATCTCCACCGCCTTGTGCCTGTTTTCGATATAAACATCCCGGTGAATTCCGCCGTTTTCTCCGTCCAGCGTCCAGGCGATATCCTCTGTAGACTCGATCCGCACAGATGCCGTCCGGAAACAATACATCAGCTTCGTATCAATATCCCGGTTCATCAGACTGACCATGATCTGGTTCAGCTCGCCCGGCGCCTTGGGCTCCTTGATCAGAGTTACCTCGAAGACACCGTCATCCAGCCGCACATTCTTGCCGGTGATATTTTTAAACCCGCCCACAGAGATAGAGTTGGTCACCATTCCGAAGATGAAATCATCCTCGATCACCTTGTCCTCGTAGGTAACCTTTATATGATAAGACTTCACCGTTGAAAGCCGCTTCATACCCTCCAGAAGATAGGCCATATGGCCCAACACATTCTTCATCTCCTGATCCGTCTCATAAGAAACTTCCGTAAAAATGCCGAATGCCGCAATGTATACAAACACATCCTTATTGAATGCCCCGATATCGCAGGGGAAATTATATCCCTTTACAATCTGCTGTGCCGCCGTGATCATATTGTTGGAGAGCGCCAGGCTGCCGCCGAAATCATTGGTGCTGCCCGCAGGAATATAGCCCAACGGCGTCTGAAAACCGCTCTGCATCATGCCGGTCACCACTTCGTCCAGGGTGCCGTCTCCGCCGCTGCACACCACCATGTCATAGATCGGTTTGCGGTTTGCGATCATCTCCGTCGCATCTCCCCGCTTTCCCGTAGGACATGTGGTCACCTCGAATCCTGCCGCCGTAAAAATATCCAGGATATCCGCCAGCTTATTCCGGATCCTGGCTTTCCCGGATTTGGGATTGTATACAAACAAGATCTTTTTATCCAATGGGAATTTCATACCGCATCCTCCTGTAAGCGTTTTCATTGCAAAAACGGAGCGAGTCTTGTTTTCCCCCGCTCCGTTTATCTTTCGTCTCACTTATCTCAGTTATATTCCTCCTATTTGCCGCTCAGGAACTGATACAGATTCTGCATCGCAACCTCTTCGTCCGTACCGTCCACCGTAACCTTAAGCTGGTCGCCGTTGTAGAGTCCCAACGCCATCATTCCCATGATACTCTTGGCATTGACCTTTTTGCCTTCCGCTTCCACATAAATCTTGCTGTCGTACTTACTCGCCTCCTGAACCAAAAGCGCAACAGGACGTGCGCCGCCTTCCAGCTTGATCGCGATTGTTTCTGTCTTCATGATAACTTTAATCCTCCTAAATAAAACTACAGCTATGTTAAATTATTTTTTTAATCTCTCGGCAATCTCATTCAGCTTCTGCAGTCTGTGATTGACACCGGATTTACCCACCGGCGGATTGAGATATTCCCCCAACTCCTTCAGCGTGGCGTCCGGATACTCCAACCGAACCTCCGCCATCTCCCGCAGATTATCCGGCAGCATTCCCAGTCCTCCGTGGGACTGAATATATTCGATATCCTCAATCTGCCTGGTGGCTGCATTCACTGTTTTGGTGATATTGGCCGCCTCACAATTGACGCGCCTGTTGATGGAATTGCGCATATCCTTCAGGATCCGCAGATTCTCTAACTCCATCAGGGCCACATGGGCCTCACAGACATTCAAAAGATCCACGATGCTCTCGCCCTCCTTCAGATACACCACATGATATTTCTTCCGGAGCACGATCTTGCCTTCAATGTCAAAATTATGCAGCATTTCCTGAATCTGGGCTGCCTTCTCCGCATCCGTACAGACAAATTCCAAATGATATCCCTTTGCGGGATCACTGATGGAACCGGTGCTTAGGAAAGCCCCCCGCAGAAAAGCGCGCTGACAACAGGCATTCTTCAGCAGGAGCGAATCTACCGGCTTCTCCAGATCTCCGATCTTAAGGAAAATCTCCTGCATTTGTTCTGCACTCAATTTGACACCAGTTTTTATATTAAATGTTTTTTTCAATAATGTAAAGCCCTTTTTTGCAACAGTTTCATTTTCGGTCTGAAATCCGACGAGATAGGTACCGTCTTCCTCCTGCCCGTATTGTCCGCAAAAATGCAAAAGCGCTGCCAGCTCCGCCAGCTGACAGTGCCTTCCCGGACTCATATGCTTCCCCAGTTCTTCCTTAACATTCTGTGAAAATGACATGCCTTCTCTGCCCCTGTTTTCGTTTCCTGCTGTTAGCGCTGCAGATCCTGTAAACTGGACTCTGCCATATCCCTGTGATAAAGCTTAATCCCGTATTGCCCTTGGTCCTTCATACGGGCATACAGTTCGTTCGCCAACGTGACGCTGCGATGCTTGCCGCCGGTACAGCCAATCGCAATGACAAGCTGATTCTTTCCTTCATTGACGTAATTCGGGATCAAAAACTGAATCATGTCCACCAGCTTCTGCAAAAAGGTCTCCGCCTCCGGATTACTCATGACATACTGCTGTACCTCCGGATCATTTCCTGTCTTATGCTTCAGTTCATCTATGTAAAACGGATTCGGCAGGAAACGCACAT
>DFDT01000074.1 GCA_002368865.1 Lachnospiraceae bacterium UBA3821
TGCCTGGCTTTAAGAAAGAGGAGATCGAGTTGAAACTCGAAAATGGTTTCCTGAACATCACCGCCGCCAAGGGATTGGATAAGGAGGAGAAAGACAAGAAGGATGGCAAGATCCTTCGTCAGGAGCGCTACACCGGCAGTCTTTCGAGAAGCTTCTATGTGGGTGAAGAGCTGAAAGAGGAGGACGTCAAGGCGAAGTTGGAGCATGGTGTACTGAAGCTTACATTGCCTAAGAAAGAAAAGAAAGCACAGGTGCCGGAGAAGAAACAGATATTGATCGAGGGATAATCGAATCGGCAAGCTAAAAGGAACCCGGGATTTTGTTCAAACTGAACAGTCCCGGGCTCTTTTTTGCGACTGTCCAAATTCGGTCAGGGAGTAATCTGGCTTAGCGATTCGTGGCTTTCTTTTGCTTGTTCGTGGTATGGATGTTAAGTATGCCTGTTTTATTGACGAAAGACATCATACAAAAACGAAAAATGCCGCTTGGACCTTTCAGGAGAGCGGAGCAGTTTCGAATGGCAGAGAAACTGCGGAAAGGAGGATTATGCCTATTGGATTACAATATGGTACAAATGCTTATTTTTATATGAGGCAGAAAACGACAGGAAACAAGGCAGTTGAAACAAATCAGATGAAAGCCGGAGGGGTGGTGAACGAGGGCGGATGCTCAAGAAAATTTTCTGATGAATTGGAATCAAAGAAAAGCCTATTAAACGAAAACATACAAAGTAAAAGTACACAAAGACTAAAGTGTCCATACAGCTCCATGGCCAAGGATGGCATTATTGAATATAACGGGGTGATCTTTAACTGTGATTATAAACACAATGCCATCACCCTGGGAGATATGTCGGACAAGAAAAAGGTGATGAATATCAGCCTGCCCAGCGGCGGGAGCCTGAAAGTTAATGTGGATAATATCGGTTCTCTCTCAAAGGCTGCCGGTATGTTTACTCCGGAGGATCTGAACGCTGTCATGAGGGCCATTCACCAGTACAATCATCTGACATATAAGCTGTATGAGATTGAGGAAGAAGAGGACGAAACGGCAGAAAAGGTTTTTGAGGCGGAGGAAGTTTCCTATGTAAGAGATGTTTCGGAGATAAAGGCAGTTTCTTTGAAAGATATGCTGAAAGAGAAGTATCCGAACCTCGTCTATAACGTGGGTGATGGCAGCAACAGTTATTGGCGGACACGCAATGACTTCCCCTTTGAGTATCTTTTCAGGGAGAGTGAGGAATCAGGCAAGATGCTGGAAAACTGGAAACCCAATGGAGAAAATCCGACCTATCAGCGTTATATTGCGGCAGCGCCGGGGAGCAAGGCTGTCATGATCCATCCCAAGGCACAGGAGCGGCTGGAAAATGATCCGGAGTTTGCAAAGGAAGTAATGGATCGGATTGAAGCCTGGTGGAACTATGATATCGCCAGAAATGAGGCAATTGCTCCGGGATACACTGCCGGAATGTCGCAGGCGATTGCAATCGGTGAAGACGGTGAGATCACGAATGTGTTATCCTGCGGCGGGGGAGATTCCTTTATCAGGAGAAGTAACGGGAAGAAGGGGAATGGGCAGGAAGAGGAATATGACTGGTGGGCAGAGAGACATGCAAGACACATCATGTATATGCGGCTTTGGCTCACGGGCCAGGCAGATTTTGGTGGATTGTCCTCAGTTTTGGGTGGCGGAGGCTTTGAAGGCGGAAACTTTGGCGGGTTATTTGGGAACGGTGCAGCAATGGGTGGTTTCCTGGATTCACAGCTTGCGCAGGCAGCTGAAAATGAGATACATGATATGATAGAAAATGGAAATCTCAAAGAGATATTGGGGGATACAATCTGCGGAGATTCCACAGAAGCAGTCCTAGCTCATACATGGAGCGAGATCGAACAAGGCAGAAAATTGCGGAATGCGTTGTCAGGTTATGCAAGCATATAGATATCATTATAGATTTAACAAATCGAGATGGAAAAAAATGCCTGTAGGGAATCGGAAAAGATCCTTACAGGCGTTTGCTTATGTGGTGGTGTTCCATGCAGAGACAGAGTTGGTATTTGCAAAAAGAACCTGATAGCCTCCGTGCTCGGCGGAATAGCAGATATTTGTTCCGAATTCCTGTTCTTTGTCCTCATCTTCATCTTCAGCTTCCTCGGGTTTCCAGCCGTTTTGTATGTTTCTGCTGTCTTCTTCTCTGACAGGCAGATTCTGATAAGCCTTTGACGATTTGAAATCCTGCATCACATTGTTGATTGCGGCAACGAGAGCTTTCCTATCGGGATCATTTTTGGAAATACTGCCTATGGCGAAAGTCTCTATGGTTGTGACTTCTTCCTTGGATTTCGCATGCTTTAACTGTTCTTCGACATGCTTGATCTTGAGCTGGATGCGCAGTGCTTTTGCATATAGGGCAGGATTGTATTTCCTTAAATATTGCTTCTCTTTTTCACTCAGTTTCTTGCCGGATTCCAGTTTGGCGAGTATTTTGGCATCCATTTTCTGCCGTTTTTCCTCTGAAAGATCCTCCATTCCACTATTTATTCGGTCAAGAATCTGATTTGCAAGGTTAGTTCTTGCATCAAGTGAGTTTGACTGTACAGAAGAGGTTTCCTTTCCGGCAATGTTGAAATGATTCATATTCATAAATCCCCCTGCCAATGTGTGCAAATCCGTTTGTCTGGCGTGGCATCCATGCAAGGATTATATCGGCAGAATATTGCATGAACAAGAGTTATAAAGGCAGGTTTCGAAGAAAAATTAAGAAAGGTTTCAAAAAAATACCAAGGAAATTTGTGAAGAAAATGAAATAGTGGACTTGACACATATCGGAAGTCGATATAATATATAGACAATCGATACACAATAAATGCGGCGAGAAACACGAAACGGAGGGATATTATATGGCAATCGATAAAATGTTGATAGCAGGGAGCACAGGCATGATGCTTTTGAAACTGTTGTCGGAAAAAGATATGTACGGTTACGAGATGATTGAAACATTGCGGGAGCGTTCCCAGAATGTATTTGAGTTAAAGGCGGGCACATTGTATCCCTTGTTACACGGGCTGGAATCGAAAGGCTTGGTGACTTCCTACGAGGAAGAGGCAGTTGGGAAAATGAGAAAATATTACCACATCACCAAATCTGGGGAGAAGTATTTGCAGAGCAAAACAGAGGAATGGACATTGTATAAAGACGCAGTGCTTAATGTGCTTTCGATGGGAGGTTTGGCATGATGCGAATCGGAAGGATCGGAATTGAAATTCACAGGCTGGATAGCCCCGTACCGGATAAGCTCACATCGGAGAGAAACCGGGGTGTGGAGCAGTATATTCATACGGTAACCGGGCAGATGCGGAGTAAGTGCGCACAGGCTGCGATTGCCGAAGAATTGAGGGATCATATTGGATGTCAGACAGCAGAATATATGGCAAAGGGAATGAATGAGGAAGAAGCGGCGGCGCAGGCGGTAGAGGATATGGGAGATCCGGTGGTTGTCGGAGCCCAATTGGATCAGGTGCACAGACCCAGACCGGCATGGGGGATGTTGGCATTGATTTTGCTGATCAGCTTGTTTAGTACACTTTTATGGAATAGCGCTGGCATGAGAAATCTCATGCCGACAGTGATCGGGCTGGTTGCTATGGTGATTGTTTATCTTCTGGATTACAGTTTCCTGGCAGGCAGGGGGAGATGGCTTGCGGCGGCATTCATAGCACTATATGTCTTGGGCGCGTTGTATTTTCCGATTACGATCAGGGGGAAAATGCTTTGGATCGGTGTGGACAGGCTGCATGTTTCGCTGGAGCAATTAGCCTATCTCTATCTGCCGCTCTATGGTGCCATTGTGTACGATCACCGCAGAGAATCTTACAGAGGAGTTTTGAAATGTTTCTTATGGGCATTGCCTATGCCATATCTGCTGTTACGGCTGCCGGATACGTCGGACGCGTTGTGGATATTCTTTTCCTGCATGGTTGTTTTATCTGTTACGGTCGGGCGCGGGTGGTTTCAGGTGAAGGGAAAACGAGTGCTGGCAGCCCTTTGGAGCACTGTGGCTGTGGCGGTTTCAGGACTGATTGTGGCAATCCAGCAGCCCGGTCAAAAACTGTTGATGGAATATCAAAAGGCGAGGATTGCTGCTTATTTGAACGGTGAGCGGTTCAATTACATGCAGATGGCGGCTATGCAGCTTTTGAAAGGCAGCAGGCTGTTTGGAGAGAGCCGCCTTGAGAATATATCTGCCGGTGGAATCACCTATGATGTCGCGACCATGAGCAATGATTTTGCAATTTCGCTGTTGGCGGCGCGCTGCGGGAAGGCAGCCGTTGCCGTTGCGGTTGTGCTTTTGGTTGTTCTGATCGTGACAGTATTTCAGATTGCTTTACGGCAGTCCAATGAGTTGGGAGCCATTGTCGGATGTAGTGTAGGGATGGTATTGGGAATCCAGACGTTTGTTTATCTGTTGAACAATATGGGATGGATTCCCTACATGTCAGGATATCTGCCTCTGTTATCCTATGGGGGAAGTGGGGCTGTGGTAAGTTACATTTTGCTGGGACTCGTGCTGAGTGTGTACCGGTATCGGGATATACCGCTTGCGGAAAAGGAAAAAGGGATAATGGAAATCAAAGCATAAGAAAAATTGATTGGCGGGGGGATTTCGATTGAGCATTTGGGAATTGTTTCACATTGGTATGGCATATCTTAAGAGCGGATTGATCATAGGAGTATTGTTTATTCTGTTGTTCTTTGCAGGGTATTCTGTGGTGTATAGAAAGCTGGGCAAGGGGAAGAAGAAACTGTCCTTTGCGAGACTTCTGTGGTGGGGAGTATGGATTGCGTATTTGGTTGTGGTGATCGGCGTCACACTGTTGTTGCGGGGCGGATACTATGGATATGAGAATGCTGTGATCCAACCGCTGTTTTATTCCTATCGCGATGCATGGGTCCACTGGTCTGCGGCAGCGTGGAGGAACATTATCTTTAACTTTTGCATGTTCGTGCCGCTGGGATTCTGGCTGCCTGTCGGGTTAAAATCTTTTCGCAGATTTTGGAAGACTTATCTGGCAGGATTTGGATTTACACTATTGATTGAAATCTTGCAGCTGGTGACACAAAGAGGGATTTTCGAACTGGATGATGTGCTTGGAAATACGGTTGGAACCATGATCGGGTACGGATTGTTTGTGTTGGGGGAGTTCTTTTGGCTGGCGGTCAGTAAGAGAAAAGTACAAGGCGGTCACGTTTCTGTAAGAGCTGTTCTGATCGCACAGATTCCCTTGGCATTGACGATCCTTGGTTTTGCTGTGATTTTGGGGAAGTATGAGAGACAGGAGCTGGGAAATAATCCAAACGGATATGTGGAAGCATTGGACAAGAGCCTTATCACCATGAGCGGCAGAGATGATTTTGACCGGACGGAACCGGCACTTCCTGTTTATCAGGTGTCGACCCTTTCTGTGCAGGAGGCAAGGGAGAAGGGGGAGGAGATTTTCGGAAACCTGAACACGAAGATTGATGAACGCAGGACAATCATCTACGATAACACATTGGTTCTGTACTCCAAGCCGTCACGGTACAGTTTATGGATTTCCTATCAGGGCGGAGGATACGAATTGACGGACTTTCAGGTTTTGTATCCGGAGGCCGGAGCAGTCGGTGAGACGGTGACCGGAGCGGAGGAAGAAACAATACGGAAGGCATTGTTGGAAGTGGGGGCGAGCGTACCGGAAACAGCGGAATTTGCGGAAGTGCAGCCCGGGAAATACCGGTTTATTGCGGACATGATTGAAGAGCAGGGGATCAAGATCAATGGTACCCTTACCTGTGATTACTATGGCGAATTCGGTCTTGGAAACGTGAGGAACGGTATGGTTTCCTGTGTGCCCTATAAAGATTTTCCCGCAATCAGTGAACAGGAGGCTTATGAAAAAAT
>DFDT01000096.1:0-10565 GCA_002368865.1 Lachnospiraceae bacterium UBA3821
GAATTTTCCCACGAGGCAATGGATCACGTGACAGCGGATACCTATGACGCCGTGAGTGAATTTATTAATGTGACCAGCGGTCTCTTTGCCACCGAGCTGAGCAAAAAGGGAACAAATGTGGATATGGAGCCGCCTCTGAGCTTCAAAAACCAAACCGCTACCGGTGATTTTTATGTGATTCCCGTTTATCTGGAAAATAAAAAGATCGACGTGCTCATCTCCGTCAACAGCGAGTTTATCGCCGGTGAGACACCGGAGCAGTTAGGCGACGTGATGCAGCGCGAAGCTGCCGCCGCATCTGCGGACAGCAAAGGCACCGTGCTGATCGTGGACGATTCCAGGATGTCCCGCACCATGCTGCGCAATATTCTGGAAAAAGCGAACTATACGGTGGTGATGGAAGCCGCCAACGGCGCAGACGGTCTGGAGGCATACCAAAAATGCAAGCCTGACATTGTCACCTTGGACATCACCATGCCCCAGATGGATGGCCTGGAAGCCTTGAATCAGATCCTCTCCTATGATCCGAAAGCAAGGGCGATCATGATCACTGCTGCCGGTCAGCAGGATAAGCTGATCCAGGCATTGAAATCCGGCGCAAAACGTTTTATCAACAAGCCGTTTAACGAAGATGAGATCCTCACTAATATTCAGGATGTATTGAAGTAAAATAAAGGAACCCCGCGACTGACTCCGCCCATGCGGAACAGGTCGTGGGGTTCTTATTTTATTATCTCCGCCTTGCCTTTGCATCATACATCTGCTCATCCGCCTGCACGATCAAATCCTTTAGCGAAATGTCGGCGGAGGCCTTCGCCGCTCCGATACTCACAGTGAGTTCATACGGCGCCTCTGCTTTCCGATTCAGATCCGTAAGGATCTCCTGTATCTTTTTCTGCAGTCCGGTGATATCCTCCAGACTGTTCGCCCACACCAGCATGACAAATTCATCTCCGCCATATCTGGCAATGTTGGCCCGTCTGTTGAGTTCTCTGCTGCCCAGGCGCAGTGCATCCGCGATCCGGATCAACGCGGCATCTCCCTCGATATGACCGTAGGTGTCATTGATCCCCTTGAATTTGTTGGCATCGATGAGAAGCAGATAAAGATTCGAATCCTCCTCATGACTGTGTTTCCAATGCTCAAAGGAGTATACCAGCTGTTTGCGGTTGTTCAATCTGGTCAGCGGATCAATGGATATCATTTCATCCACCCAGTTCAAATACATGACAAGGGTGGAGATCGCCAATGTGGCACATGCCAGGGGAAGCTGCGGATATTGAAACTGCAGGATCCCGGCAATCGCGGGTCCGATAGGGAATAACGCCAGAGAGATCAGCAGTCTGCGCTGAGCAATCTTCTCTTTCTGAAAGGCACCCACCAGCGCCCGGAAACAGGCCACAAAAACATAAACATACGACAACAGATATTGAATTGCAAACAGCGGTCCCCTATGATAACTCCCTGCACCGTCCACATAGAACAGAATCCCGGTAAAAAGATTGCCCACCAGGAGCAGTACCATGATCCATACCAATCCCGATGCGATCCACACCCGCTTCCTGCTCTTCACAAACGGCGCATCCTGCATATATTCAAAATAGACAAACCAGAAAAAGCACATCACCGCCGTGGCGAAGAAATAGAGCTCCTTCGCCACCAGGACTCCCGTGCCGCTGTATGGCAGTATGCCGTTCTGCATCATAACACAAAAGGTATCCGACATAAAGAAAAGAATCTGAGCATCGATGGCCATGGCAAAATTCCGCTGCGCCACCATCTTGGAAATCCCGCTTGTCTTAAACCGGATGATGCCGATCAGGATCACGGATACCAGATTAATCTCCAGATATAGGATTGCATATAACTTCTGCATATCCATACTTTTTACCTCCCTCTTTTGTCCTACTTTTTATTTTAAAAAAATTTTTACAGGATCGCAACACATTCCATAAACTTTTTCTCTGTTTGTGTCGAGATAATTATAATAAAAGGGATAGGAGGGCGTCATGGACAACAGTGCAGTTTATTACCGCATCAGCAAACTATATGACAGCTTTGTTACTTCAACCGGCACAAAGAGTCGTTATTTCTTTATGCTCGATATTGACAGTGATGTGGCACGCTGGTCCGCTGAGGCAGTGAAAGATTTTGCACTGCCCGGAGAATATGTCCATCATCAGTCCCAGGTCTTCCGGGAACTGCTGGCTCCGGAAGACGCCGATTCATTTGCTGCAGATATCCGTGCCATGACCACAAGGCGCCTTGAAAAAAAAGATGCCATGTGGCGTCTGCATGACAGAAACGGGAATTACCTCTCCTGCTCGGTAAAATATTTCGCGGTAAAAGACTATGCCGGCACACCGGCCTACATTGCCGCAGTGATCACCAGCCAGGGGGTGGAGCCCCATACCGATCCCACCACAAGTCTACCCAACCAGGTACGTTTTCTGGAATATCTGCGGGAGCTTTTTGTGACAGGACGGCATGCCGTGATCATGCTGATCGGTACCACGAATTTTGCCGAGATCAATACCCTCTATGGCTATACCTTCGGCAACAAAGTGTTGGCCGCATTGGCGGATCATCTGAAAGAACTTTCAAACGGAGCTGGAAAATTATTCCGCGGGGAAGGCACCATGCTCTTATTCTGTTCAGAGATCATGACCGCATCCGATATGCGCCGCCTTTACATCGGTCAACGGAACTATGCACTGCATATGTTGACCGTGGATGACACCCGGATCAATGTACGCTTGAGTGCTGGGATCGTTGTGGCAGATGATCCCTCCATCGATGTCCACGCACTCTTAGCCTGCGCCAAATTTGCCCAGACCAAGTCCCAGAACGAAGCGGAAGGCGAGCCGGTCATTCTCCAGAACGATTACCTGAACGACAACGGAAAAACCATCGAACTGGTGAACCGTATCCACAGCGATGTGGAAAACGGCTGCCGCAATTTCGCACTGTTCTACCAGCCGATCCTGCGCGCCTCGGATGATAAAGCCATCGGAAGCGGCGCATTCCTGCGATGGGATTGCGAGCCCTTCGGACGCATTTCCCCCGCAGAATTTCTGCTCTGGCTGGAGAATGACAGTTCTTTCTCCCGACTGGGCAACTGGATCCTGAAAACCGCCATCAGCGACGGCAAAAAAATACTGGAGAAGAATCCTGACCTCATCATCAACATCAACCTTGCCAACCGTCAGCTGGAGCAGCCGGAATTTCATCAGCAATTGTTGAGTTACTTAAAAGAGCAGAATTTTCCCGGCAAAAATCTGTGTCTGGAACTGACCGACCGCTGCCGCTTTCTGA
Organism: Lachnospiraceae bacterium UBA3821; assembly: GCA_002368865.1. GTDB lineage: Bacteria > Bacillota > Clostridia > Lachnospirales > Lachnospiraceae > Acetatifactor. The sequence goes on from DFDT01000096.1 coordinate 3,316, forward strand.
ATCCAGACTTTCTGAAGCGGGAAGTCATCTATCTCCGATCCTGCGGTATACATGTGGCTCTGGACGGGTCCTGCCTTCTGGATCTGCGGCTGGTAAGAAGCCTGCCTGTAGATATCATCAAAGTGGGCAGAGATTTTGTGGCACATATGAAAAACAGTGAAAAAGATAAGGCTCTGCTGCGGGCGCTATGCGCTTTTGCCGCAGAGTCCAAGATCATGATCTGCGCGGAAGGGATCGGAGATGCCGACACCCTGGACATGATCAAAGAATATGATATCTATGCCTACCAGGGATTTGTGGCAACAGGGCCTATCCCCTTCGCTGACTTTATGAGGCTGCCGATTGCAATTGGTACAAATATAAAATAGGGGGGGAAATATGAAAAAGGGAAAATATCATATCCAATCGGATCATAAGGGATTTTCATTGATTGAACTGATCATAGTAGTCACCATCATGGCAGTGCTAACAGGTATACTTGTTCCCATGTATTTGCAGCACGTAGAGAATGCCAACATTGCCAAAGACGTGGACACATTAAATAAAATTGCCCAGGCGCTGACGCTGGAATATACAATTGGCGGATATACACCTCAGGATCTATATGAGGATTACTTCGGCGGTACCACAGATACGAATCATCTTGTGGCCGATATGTATAATGCCGGAGAACCGGTACTTGAAATTTCCAAAAAGGGAATTGCTTCAAAGAGCTACGGCCAGCCCAATTTTCAGCCCGGCGGATATATTTACGATTCCCTTGCCGCTACCGGCGTCAACGTGGAAGAAATCCGTACAAAAGGTTCCACAAAATTATTTTACAGTAAGACACTGCAAAACGCAATTGCGCGCAGCAGTGGCCGCAATGGGTATAAACACATCATGATGACAATGGATGAAAATGACGTCATCCATGTATGGGTCGGAAGTCGTGGATACGGCACCGGCAGCAAGGCTGGCAAGCACTCTACCACATCCCTGCCTGACGCCAGATTTTCTACTGGAGACCTTGTTTATGAATAACCTCTCCATGCCACAGGTCATATGGTCTTCAACTGAACTGTAAAGCGGATCAATCCGTTTTCCCAATCCACCTGTAGTTGTCCGCCCAAAATTTCAACCATTTGTTTTGCGATAGAAAGTCCGATTCCATAACCGGACTTTTTATTGTTATGGGATTCATCCGCCCGATAGAAACGCTCAAAAAAGCGCTCATAGTCCACATCTTTTCCGTCTACATAACTGTTGGAAACGGTCAGCTTCGCGTTATGCTTCTCCGCTGTCAGCCGCACCGATACGGTACCGTCTGCATCACAATATTTCACCGCATTGTCCAACAGGATCGTCACCAATTCCTGCAATGCTTTCTCCTCGCCCTTTACCCAGACAGACTTTGCGATTTCCTGCCCAAAGGCGACCCCTGCGGTATGCGCCACCTCCGCAAAAGTTTCCGCCTCCTGTGCGCAGATCTGCGACCAGTCAACCTTGACAAATTCCGTTTTCTTTTTTTCATCCAACCGGGACAATGTCACCAGTTCCTGGATCAGTCCCGTCATCCGCTCGATCTGACGCATGGTGGACTGGGTCCATTTATTTTCTCCGTTTTTGGCTTCCAGCATCTCCGTGTTCGCCGAGATCACCGCAAGCGGCGTCTTCAGCTCATGGCTGGCATTGGTAATAAAGCGCTTCTGCTGTTCCTGGGTTTCGATATAGGGCTGTACAATTCTCCGGGAATACCAGCTGTACAGAAAAAAGTAAACCACCACCACAATGGTTGCCATCAGCATCATATACTGCGTCACAACAGCGAGGATCCATGCTCTGCTGGTCGCATCGATAAACACCAGCAAAACACTGCCATCCTCGTTCACTTTCCACTTAAACAGATACTGACTGCCCTGATTCCATATCCAGCCGTGACGACTCTTATATTTCAGCGCTGTCTTTGTCAGCTTCCGGACCGTATCGGCATTCACACTGTGAATAAAAGAAAGATGCATATCCGTGATCTCCCTGTCGGCATCCAGTTCCACGCTGAAATACCGGGTCTCATAAATGATCTCCGGAATGGCTGCCAGATTCTGTCTGGTCTCTTCATCAATCTCTTCCATCCTGTCAGGAAGCTTTCCGTCATATGTGAGCATCCAGTCCAACAGGATCTCATACTGCTCCGTCACCTGATGCATGGCAAGCAGTGCCACAATGCCCAGGACCATGCCCATTGCCATGATCAAAGTCCCCATGGCCAGTGCAATAAAGTTTCTTCTAAGTTTCCTGATCATGCCAGCCAAACCCTTTCCTGCTCATCCGTCTGTATCTTTACATTTGCTCCGATCGCCGCCAGCTTATCCGTCAAAAACAAAAGGTAGGTCTTCACCAACTCCGTTCCGGCCTCCGCCTCTTCCGGCCAGATGCGGTTCAGCAGTTCCTCCATGGCATACTGCTTTTCCCTGTTGTGGATCAACAGCTCCATCAATCTGGTCTCCTGATTGGACAGACTGATGGAATTCACTGCGCTGATGGTGCCGGACTCCGTATTTAACTGTAGATTGTTGATCGTCAGGATCTTTGTCTCGAATACATTTCGCCTTCTGGTCAGTGCATTGATCCTGGCCAGGAGTTCCTTCATCACAAAAGGCTTTGCCAGATAATCGTCCGCACCGGCATTCAACCCTGCAATCTTATCGTCCACCTCGCTCCTGGCGGTCAGCATCAACACCGGAGTCACATTTCCCTCCTCACGCATCTGTGCCAGTGCCGTCAGCCCGTCCATCACAGGCATCATGATATCCAGCACGATGACGTCAAAAGCATTCCGCCTGCTCTCCTCCAGTGCCAGCAGACCGTTTTCAAACGCATATACATCATGCTCAAACTCCTGCAGATATTCGGTCAGCACATCACGCAGATCATTTTCATCCTCAGCAAGTAGTATTTTCATATGGTCAATTCCCGCTCTTTCCTGTTCTCTGTTTCATTTCTCTGTTCTTATTTCTCAGCTTACACTTCTCTGTTGACCAGATTACGCAACGTCTGCATGGACACGTCACATGCCGCCAATTCCTCCGCGCAGCGTTTCAGTTCTCTGCCAATCAGCTCCGGATTCTTGATGTCATGCTTATATTTGATCTCATGCTCCAGTGCAGCCCATGCATCCATGGCGATCGTACGCAGCTGGACCTCGATATAGAATTTCCCCGGATTCGCTCCGTCCACATCCTCAAAGGGCGCCGTAAATAAAAGGATCATGTGGTAGCTGCGGTAGCCGTTCGGTTTCGCCTGGCGGATGTAATCTTTTTCCGTTTCCACCTGACAACCCGGCAGATTTCGCAAAAATTCCACACAGCGGTCCACATCCTCGCGAAAGAGACATACGATCCGAAAACCGATGGCATCGTGAATCGTGCGGAGCGCATTCTGCGGACACTCTTCCAGATCCTGCCGTCTGCACTTCTCCCGCATGCTCTCCTCATCTTTGATCCTGAAATTTAAATGTTCATACACATGGGATCCTGTCCGCTCAAACATCTCCCTGTAAAACGCCTCTATCTGATCCGCAAACAGCTCCATCACCTGCGGCAGGACTGTGGTCTGTGCGCCATAAATGCCGAAATCTTTCCCATCCATATTTGCAATTCCTTCCGCTCCTGTTTCTTTCTCCCATTTTAATCGTCACTTTTCAGAAAAGCAACCCAATTGATCATTGTTTATAAAAGATTTAGAACCATAGCCGACATAAAAAGAGGAATGGTACTGTACAGACAGCTTCCATTCCTCCTATGTCAATATGAGCACAACACACAATTTTTCAAAGCTGCACATCAATGGTTGGTACAGCTGCCGCCGCGGAGCAGTCTACTCCAGAAACCGCCACGTCCACTCCGGCAGGAATCGCGGGAACCCCACCCCCTGCTACACTGCTGCCGGATCCGGCTCCAGCGGATGCACCGGCTCCGCCGGCCTGCAGACTGTGCTTGATCATCGTCTTCAGATAGTCCATGTTTGCCTTCATGATGGCTTTGTTCTCGGCGCTTCTGTGCTTCCGCTTCAAGTCCTCCAGATCCTCTTTGCTCATGTGAGGATCAATGACTTCCATGTTCTCCAGCATCTCCATTTCTTCTTCGAGCTGCTTTAATTCCTCTTCCCCGAATTCGGCGATCATCTCATTCAGCTCCGCCATCATGTCGTCCGAAATCACAGCTGTCTCTCCGTTGCCAGAGCCACCCGCGCCTTCGCCGGCTATCCCTTCCGTGATCTCATCCAACATCTCCTCTCGTTCCTCAAAGATGGCGTCCTCTCGCTCTGCTACCTGCTCCTCGGAAGCCTGCACCATGGAACTGTTGATATCGGATGCGGCCTCCTCCATCTTGTCGAGTTTTTCGTCCCTCTGTTGGGTCGTCACCACCAGCTCTTCCAATTCCAGGTGGTGCTTCTTCTTTCTCGCCGCCATCTCCATACGCTTTGCATGAGTCAGTGCAGCCTGCAGCTCATCCGCGTCTCCGTCGCTGCTTGCCATCTTGCGCCGCACCTCCAGCACCTTGCGTTTCGCCGAAAGCACCGCCTGTCCAGCACTGACGGAAGTCTTCGCCCGCAGGATCTTATTGGCCACTTCTTTGTAGTTATAGTTCGTATGTTTTTTTGCTTTCTTATCCTTGTCGCTCTTGGACGAGCCTGTCGTTCCCATCAGATCTTTTATTTTATCCTTGGAATTTACAGCGTACGGGTTTTCATTTTCTGTCTTGGTCTGGTTCAGGCTCCTGACCATTTTTTTCACTTCCCGGGATTTTTCCAATGCTCTTTCCCTTGCGGTATCGCCGCTTTGCTGATCATTCCATGGATTGCCTGCGGTCTGCATTCCGCGGGACCGTTTAGATGCATACAGATAGGAATTGGAACCATTCAAAGAATTGTTCATCGAAATATTCATTGCATACCCTCCATGGCATTACATGCTTATAAATCCGTTTATAAGACAAATACCCTTATCATAATTATCGGCAACAGCAGAGCCTTTCTGAACCCCCTTTATCAAAAAAAATGTCCTGAATGTCCCGGCTGTGGCGGTTGGTTTTGCAGCGTGATCCACAGTGTAAAAATTCCTTCTGCACAGCCAAACGTGACATCCCCGAAATACTTTTCTGCCACCCTTTTCATGTTGTGCATGCCAATCCCATGCGTTGTCTTGTCTCCCTTCAGGCTGTCAGGATATTTTCCTCCGGATTCCATGCGCAATTCACCGTTAAAAGTATTTCTCACCTCAATCAGTAACGTATTATTTTTCATCTTTGTGGATACTGCGATAAAGCATTTGTCCCCCTGCTTCCCGCAGAGTCTTTCACAGGCTTCGATTGCGTTGTCCAGCGCATTTCCCAAGATCAGGCATAAGTCAAAGCTTCGAATCTTCTTCTCCTTCGGAATCAGAAGTGCGTCCGCATCAAACAGAATTCCGGGGACCCGTTCTACCGCCGCATAATACTTCATGTTGATCAGGCTGTCTACCGCGCCGTCCCCCGTCTGGAACTTAAAATCCGCTTCCCGGATGCTGTGTTCCACATCCGCAAGATATTGACCGAGCAGCCCGTTTTCCCCAGCTGTGCTGAGATTACAGACAACTGACAGCAGATTCTTCATGTCATGCCGCAGGGCGCGCCCGGCTTCATTCACCCGTTCCACTTCCCGCAGCTGGGATTGCAGTCCTTCCACCTGCTGCTCCAGCATCCGCATCCCAAATTCCTGTTCCTTATGCGCCGTCATGTCCCGGTAGAACAGAATCGTCAGGACCATTCCACCGAGGATCGTGATCCACATCAACGGTATAAACAGATGCAATACCGGATATCGGTCATACAACAGCCGGGGCACACCATCCTCTATCGTGTAGAGGATACTGCGAAGCAACATCCCCAGCACCCATCCCATAAACGCCGGTGAAAGCAGATACAGCACATCCCGGGTATCCAGTCTAACCCGCTTATCCTGAAACTGATCCGCCACGATCCGAATCAGTATACCAAACAGCGACACCTGGATCACATTGGTGAGCAATTGCATCACAACCCCAGCGTCTTCCACAATCACCATTGCCGTTTCGTAGCTCCATCTTCCCGCATCAAACATATCGATACAATACTGAAAGACATAACTCTGAAGCGGCGTAAGCTCCAGTACCAAAAACAGGCTTACATCACTGATGGCGATATAAGTGGCGCACAGATACAACCGCATCTGCCAATAGGTTTGATAAAAGCACCGGATCAGCAGATATAAAATAACTGCCAGGCTCAACTGCTTTATGATCGTCATAACCGGCTGATACTCCGTGTTCCACAGACTGCTCATCAATTCCCGCAGGATCACCCAGGCAGGAACAATATAGTATTTGCCACCAAGGTACGCTTCAAATCTCGCTTTGGCAAATCTGCCGCAATACCAGGAAAGCACAAATCCCAGTGTGACATATACTCCAAATGCAATACACTCAAACAGAATTTCCCTCACAGTTTTCTCCCCAGGTACTCGGCGTACACTTCGGTAAACACATGATATCGGTCTCTGGCCAGATAAACCGTATCCCCGTTATCTACACGGATACTGTCCCCATTGTATCCTGCAATATGCGCCATATTGACCAGAAATCCCCTGTGACAGCGAAAGAATCCTTCCCCCAGTTTTTTCTCCATCTCCTGCATGGATGCATATAAGACGATCACCCCTTCCGTGGTGTGCAGATTGATCTTTTTACGGTCATTCTCCGCATAGTAGATCTGTCCCGGTTTGAGAGAATACGTCATCTTCTGCGTGGAAAACAAGATCGGCTCCTCCGTGCTATCATGCTCCGCTTTTTCCACCGCCCTCCGATACACCTGCAGGAATTTCTCCTCATCGATGGGCTTTAAGAGATACCCCAGCGCCTCCACCTCAAATGCATCGAATACGTAGTCTTTGATCCCTGTGATAAAAATGAGTGGAATTGTCCACCCGGCCTGACGCAGCCGCTTTGCCGTGTCCAGACCGTTCATTCCCTCCATCTGAATATCCAGAAAGCAGATATCCATCTGCGTACTCTGCAGCAGTTCCTTGCCGGAAACCACCTCATGGATGATCGCTCCCGCATCCTCCCGCAGGATCAGTTCCCTTATCTGTGTGCGGATTGCCGCTTCATCATCGCAAATCATTATGTGCATATTGTGCGCCCCTCATTCTATTTCTGCCGTATTTTCGTCATGATCTCTTGTCGTTCAAAGACTTCT
>DFDT01000096.1:10620-11488 GCA_002368865.1 Lachnospiraceae bacterium UBA3821
GTTCAAAGACTTCTTATCTTCGTATATCTACTATATCGTCAAATTTAACACAACCTTGACCGCCTGATCCGCTCCTTGGAACAAACTGCGCCCAAAATGGAACCAACGGAAACCACTTCCGCAAATGCCATCAAACGGGAACGAACCGTTGCCCCAAAGCCTTGAATTTTAAGGGATTGTGGCGATATGATAAGTGAAATCAAACACAGAAAGGAGAGTGTGCACATGACACGTATTTCAGGATTTTACAACTTTAATTTCCCGTCCTTTGGCAATTCCGGGATCAGCTCGATCTACGGTTCCTCGCGGGCCTCGCGCAGTTCTTACGCACAGCTGTTAAAAGCACGGTACGGACAGAGCAATACCGCGTCACGGATTTCCAACTCCAGGATTTCCGGATCTCAAAATACCGCGCGGAACAAACTGCAATCCATGTCAAGCGATCTGACGACGATCAAAGGGGATGCGGAAGACCTGACGCGGGTCGTGGACAAGCTGAATCTCAGCGGGAAAAATGATCTTTTTGAGAAAAAAACGATCAAGCAGGCAGACGGCAGCACCGTTACGGATTACGACAAAGACGCTATCTACAGTGCAGTAAACCGCTTCGTAGACAGCTACAATGACACCTTGAAGAACGCATCTGTTTCCACAGACCGCAATGTAGCTGGCGCTGCCGCAAGCATGTCCCGCACCACCCAGATTCTGAGCAAGAGTCTTGCGAAAGTGGGGATCACCACCGGGAAAGACGGCAGACTGTCTCTGGACGAAAAGACCTTCAAAGGTGCCGACATGGACACCGTGAAATCACTGTTCCAAGGTACGGGCAGCTTCGCGGATAATGTTTCCTACGCAGCAGGGCGGATCG
>DFDT01000096.1:11659-15022 GCA_002368865.1 Lachnospiraceae bacterium UBA3821
TAAGTCAGACAGAGGCATATCATCTCGGATTGATATGCCTCTGTCATCTTCTATTTTGTCTTTTGTATTTTTACCGTACAAGCGATCCGATCCGCCTGATCCATGGTAAATTCCTTTGTTGAAAGAGCCAGATAGTAATAGAATGCCTCCCCCTCCTTCACGTAGTAATAGTAATAATAGTCTCCCTCGTTATCGCCGCCGTCGGATGTTTTCGTCTCCCGAACCCGGATATACGGCCAATCCTCTTTGTTCTGACGCAGTCCCACTACCACTCCCTCCTGCCGCACGCCGCCACTCCAGACAGGAATTCCGTCCGCATTCAATTCCGGGATGCCGCTGTCAAACCGGATATCTGCCATTGCGGCATCAAATCTTCCCAGGCTTCCTGTCGAAGCCGGCTGAATCGCTGTTCCTCCCGCAAGTCCTGACTTCTCATCATACGTGCCCAATGCATAACCGTCCGGAAGGGAAATGCGCATACCATCCTTTGTCTGCAACACCGGTCTGTTTGCCAGATATCGGAGGAACTGTTCATTGGACTGACTCTCCCACAGAGAGCGCCAATTTTCATAACGCATATTTCTCCTCCCGATCACAAGTTTCTCCCCATTGCCTGTATTCATCACAAGAGGCAGCGTACGGTCGGCATTGTTTGTCATGGCATGTACACCGGCACCTTTTATTTTTACATAAACAGCCCGAACCTGGTCGGAAGGATTATCGATATTTGCACAGAGCACATAGGATGTATTTCTCTCGACTCCCAGCTTCAACTCCTCCCCTGCTTTCAGGGATACCGGACCGATCATCTGCATACTTCCGTTACTCTCTAGCGGGATCAGGATGACTTTCGCCGCAGTCAATCCCTCTCCTGCTGTCAGCCGGATCTTGCCACCTTTTGAAGTGATCATCTCGTCGGCATAGGAATATTTTCCCACACACTGCGCCGGAAGGATCACTCTGACCCTGTACTCCTGCCGGGAGCGGGACAACAAACCGACCCATGCCGCGAGACATACGAGAACACCCACACCGAGGATTCCCCAGAACACCTTCCTGTGATTTTGCATACGCCTTTATCCTCCAAGAGATAGAATTTTACCCCACTATTGCTCCGTCGGCAGCTTCACCGTAGCCGCGATCCGGTTTGCCTGTCCGTGATCAAATTCCTTTGCGGAAAGGGACAGGTAATAGTAAAACGGCTCCCCTTCTTTCACAAAATAGTAGTAGTAATAGGTTGCCGTACTGTCATATTGGCTCAGGTCCACATCCTGCAGCATATCCCTGTATTGCAGAGAAGAAGCCAGCAGTGCACCGGTAAACAGGTCATGGGATTCTTTTATGCAGAGATACCACCATCCGTCACTTTCATACTGTTCTCCGACTACCATTCCATTCTCCCGCACAGTATGATTTTGCAATGGGATTCCGATTCCCGATGTAAGCCCTGCCAGATCAGGCTCCGGCTTTCCGTCACTGAATTTAATATCCAGCACCTGAGCCGGAAACTTGCACAGGAAACCGGAGTAATACCAGTCCTCCATTTCATACGCAGGACTTTTCTCATAACAACGATAGGAAACCGGCTCGATCAGGTTTCCGCCTGCCAGTCCCAGCGCCTCCTTGTATGCCCCGATGGAATAACCCTGGGGTAAGGAAATGCCGATCGGTTGAGACTCCGTTTCCAGCATCTGTTTTTGTTCTTCCAATTCTTCCTGCATCTGTTTTAGTTTTGCCTGCTGCTCCTCCAGTGCAGCCTGCAATTTTTTCTCATATTCCGCATCCTGTCTTGCGATGATGATATCCTCTTCGCGTCCGGCTACAGATGCCGGGATCGTATAGGGCAGTCTCGCATCCGCACTGGGCTGGTAGTCTGCGATCCGCAGTTCCACCCCTTTTGCATTGACAAACACCTCCTGCGGTTCCCCGGTCTCATTGAGCACATTCACGCAAAGTCTGTACCAGGTATCCTTTTCCAATGTGACCTGTACAGGCATTCCGGGCGTCATATAAAAGGGGGCAATGGTCTTCATCTCCCCTGTGCCCTCTGTGGCCACCAGCATAACCTCCGTATCCGGCAAATTATCCCCTGCGGTCAAAGTGATCTTACCGCCTGCTCTGGCGCACAACTCTTCGTCAGAATAGGCAAATTTCCCCACGCAGTTTGCAGGCACGATCACTTTAACCGAATAGGTCTTAGGTGGATTTGTCAGGAAACAGACCACTAATACAATGCAGGCTGCGGCAGCCACGCATAGGATCCAAAATGCGGGCTTTTTGTAGTTCAGCACAGATTGTACCCTTCCCTTTACCGCCACCTCACCGAACGCCACCGGACAGACAGTAATATTCTTTTGCCTGGCACTGCAATTCAAGAGCGCCTGACAATAATCCGCCCGCCAGGTTTTATCCCTGTCCTTTGTGGTCTTTTCATCACATGCGTACTCTATATCCTTTGAAAATAATGCGTAGGCGATCCATGCCAGGGGTTGGAACCAATAGACAGACAGGATCAGGAAACCCAACGGTTTCCAGATATGATCGCCCCGACGGATATGGTTTTGCTCATGTGCCAGGACATATTCCGTGTCCTCCAAAGGCATACTGTCCGGCAGATAAATCTGCGGTCTGAACAGTCCCAGAATAAACGGCGTATCGATCGCTTTTGAGCGAACCCTTTTTCGCAACATCCCATAACTGACAAGCGCATACAAAAGCATCCCCGCCACGCCTACAAGCCATACCGCTGAAGAAAATGTGATCACAATCTGCAGCGGACTCACGCCTGCCACATGGGTCGGCGCCAACCTGCTCATTATGACCGGATTCACGCTTTTGTCCACAACAGCCAGACCGGTGTCCAGAGATGGTCTAGCCGCATACTCAATATCTACCGGAATCGGCTGGTTGTTTGGAATCAGGCTGAGTACGCTCTCCACGGAAAAAGGAAGCATGAAACGCAGCGCCACCAATCCCCAAAACAGGCAGATGATGAAACGCGGCGCTTTTTTGAGTATGATCTGCAGAGCGATCACCGCCAGGATCACCCACCCGGCTGTCAAAGCGTTATTTACGATCAGCAAAAACAATCTGTTTAATCCTGCATTTATGGTTGCATTCATTGCTATATCCATAACCGTATCACTGCTCCTTTCTGAACGTGTCGATCATACTCTGGATCTCGTCCATCTCCTGGCGGGACAGCTTCTTTCTGGCAGTGAACGCGGCGATAAAAGCCGGAAGCGATCCCGCAAAAGTATCCTCCACAAACTGTTCGCTTTTCGCAGAATAATAGTCCTCTCTGGACAGAATGGATGTGACTGTCCCATTCTGATTCTGCAATAACCCTTTTTCACAAAGTTT